>CAXTCV010000066.1:0-17178 GCA_964242725.1 uncultured Methylobacterium sp. | reverse complement strand
CCTACCTGTTCGGGCAGGGCATGGTCTTCACCGTGACGCTCACCGCCATGGCGGCCGCGGGCGGCGTGGTCATCGGCACCCTGCTGGCGATGGCGCGGCTCTCGGGCATCCCGGGCCTCAGCCATGTCGCCAAGGGCTATGTCGAGCTGTGCCGCTCGCTGCCCCTCGTGCTGGTGATCTTCTGGTTCTACTTCCTGGTGCCGTATATCGGCGCCTACGTGACCGGCGCCACGACGCCGATCCAGGTCGGGGCCTTCCCGTCGGCGCTCATCACCTTCATGGCGTTCGAGGCAGCCTATTTCTCGGAGATCATGCGCGCCGGCATCCAGTCGATCGCCAAGGGCCAGACCGCCGCCGCGCAGGCGCTCGGGATGAATTACTGGCAGACCATGGGCAACGTCGTCCTGCCCCAGGCCTTCCGCAACATGCTGCCGCTTCTGCTGACGCAGACGATCGTGCTCTTCCAGGACACTTCGCTGGTCTACGTGCTCTCGCTCACCGATTTCATGGGCGCCGCCTCGAAGGTGGCCCAGCGCGACGGCCGGCTCGTCGAGATGTATATCTTCGCGGCGATCGTCTACTTCGCGATCTGCTTCTCGGCCTCGTTCCTGGTGCGCCGCCTGCAGCGCCGCGTGGCCATCATCCGCTGACCGACCCTGGAGACCGCATCATGACCTCGTCCCCGATGCCGGCCCCGACCGCCGCCGAGCCCGCCCTCGACGCCGCGCACGCCCCGGCGGATGTCGGCCTGCAGCCAGGCGGCCTCGTCTCCGGCGTGCCCGCGGCGGCGCCCGGCGAGACGATGATCGCCATCGACGCCATCAGCAAATGGTACGGCGACTTCCAGGTGCTGACGAACTGCACCACCAAGGTCGCCAAGGGCGAGGTCGTGGTGGTCTGCGGCCCCTCCGGCTCCGGCAAGTCGACCCTGATCAAGTGCGTCAACGCCCTGGAGCCGTTCCAGAAGGGCCAGATCACGGTGGCGGGGACCAAGGTCGCCGACAAGGCGACCAACCTGCCCAAGCTCCGCTCGCGGGTCGGCATGGTGTTCCAGCATTTCGAGCTGTTCCCGCACCTGTCGATCACCGACAACCTCACCATCGCCCAGCGCAAGGTCCTGGGCCGCAGCGCCGAGGACGCGAAGAAGCGTGGGCTCGACCTGCTCGCCCGGGTGGGCCTCGGGGCGCACGCCACCAAGTTCCCGGGCCAGCTCTCCGGCGGCCAGCAGCAGCGCGTGGCCATCGCCCGGGCGCTCGCCATGAACCCGGTGGTGATGCTGTTCGACGAGCCGACCTCGGCGCTGGACCCCGAGATGGTCGGCGAGGTGCTCGACGTGATGGTGGAGCTCGCCAAGGAGGGCATGACCATGATGGTGGTGACCCACGAGATGGGCTTCGCCCGCAAGGTCGCCGACCGGGTGATCTTCATGGACCGCGGCGAGATCGTCGAGGACGCCAAGAAGGAGGACTTCTTCGGAAGCCCCCGGTCCGAGCGCGCGCAGACCTTCCTGTCGAAGATCCTGCAGCATTGAGGATCGGTGAGCGCGTCGTCCGGGAATCGCGGCGGGGCCGGCGCGCCGAACCGCCGATCTAAACCGACGTCTTCCCAAGTCCGGCGCCCACCGTCCGGGACGATGGTCGAGAGACATCCGCGCTTTTGAGACGGGCCGCGAGGACCTCACCCATGCGCACCTGCCAGCCCCGGCCGCTCGCCTGATAGCCTTCGATCACGTCGGGCGGCAGTCTGAGGGTGACGAACTTCTTGCTGGTGCCCGACCGTGGGCGGCCGCGCCGGGTGAGGTTCGCAAAGAGCGCGGGATCGAGGCTCTCCGCGGCCGGCCGCGCCTGCGCTGCCTGCTCGTCGGTGATCTCCGGTGCACCGGGATCCCGGGCGATGGCCGCCTGGATCCGAGCCTCTTCGGCATCGCTGATCGGGCCTGCCTCACCCTTGGTCATCGAGGCTCCTCTCTCGCCGGCTGGCGGGACGAGGGCTGCTCGCGGAGACGGCCTCCGTACCCAGCGGCGAGAACACAAGGGCGCGCAGCGGCCCGTCGAGCCAGCCGATGGCGGTGAAACACGCGCTTCCGATCGTCCCAGACCATATGCGCGGTGATATTGCAGCTCCGGTATCGTCGAGTCGAAAGCCGGTGCGCAGCGATGACTCAGATTGTCAGCGCGCTCTGTGCCTTGCACCGGACCGAACCGGGGCGCATCGCCGGTCTCCGGAACTCGGCAACGACCGTCGAGACGGGGACCCCTAACCCAACGCCGCCTGCGCAACCCGATATTCCCGCCCGTGCCGGCAATAGCCCTCGACGATGCGGATCATGGTGGCGCGCTTCTCGGCATCGAGGGGGGCGAGGATCCGCGCCGGACGGCCGCCCCACAGGTAGCCGGCCTCCAGGATCTGGCCGGGATCGGTGGTCGCGCCGGCGGCCAGCATCACGTCGTCGGCGATCAGGGTCCCGGGCGCGATCGCGGCCCCGATCCCGATGAGCGCCCGGGCCCCGATCCGGCTGTCGGCGATCCGCACGTTGTGGGCGATCGTCGTGTCGCGCCCGATCACGACGCCGTCGCCCCGTGTGCGGATGAGGGTGTTGTCCTGGATGTTGGTGTCGGCGCCGATCACGATCGGGCCGACCTCGGCGTTGAGATCGCAGCAGAACAGCACGCTCGAACCCGCGCCGAGGCTCACGCGGCCGCGCAGGGTCGCGGTGCGGGCCACGAACACGCTTGCCTCGACCTCCGGCGGCTGTCCGGCAGGCGGATGGGCGGGGCCGTCGCCCATCCGCTCGCGCAGGCGCTCGGCGCGCTCGGCGACATCCTCCAGCCCTATCGGCTGACGCGGCCGCGCCGGGCTCCCGGCATAGGCGTAGCCGCCGGGCAGCTGCGCCCGCGGGAACACCGTGGATCCCGCCTCGATCACCGCGCCATCGCCGATCTCCGCCCCGTCGAGGATCACCACGTCGTCCTCGATCACCACGTCGGAGCCGACCGTGCAGGCATGCACGACGCTGTTGCGCCCGACCGTCACGCGGTCGCCGACCTGCGTGCCCCGCGTTAGGGTGGCGATGTGCACCGTGGAGCGGTGACCCAGCCAGAACCGGTCGCCGAGGGTGACGCTCTGCCCGTCTGCCCGGATGACGGCCTCGTCGCCGATCCAGGCCTGCGCGCCGATGCGGGCGGCGCCGATCACCGTGCTGCCGCGGCCGCACCAGACCGGTCGGCTGGCGAAGTCGGGCTGGACGCCGTCATAGGGCAGGATCAGGTCGGGGGTCACGCGGATATCCTTCTCCACCGCCGGTCCGGGCACGCGGGGTGATCCGATCCGGCGGCGAACGATGCGGCGCCGGCGGGGCGCGGCGGACCGTCTCATATAGAGCCCCGCCGCGGTGTGACAGGCGTGGGGCTGGCCGGCGGCGCTCCGGACCCCTATGGACCGGAGTATGAGCGCGCCCGTCCCGAGCGTCGGCATCCAGGCCGAGCCCTTCGACACCGCGACCGAGATCGCCCAGGTGAGTGCCGCGCTCGGGGGTCGGACCGGCGCCATCGTGACCTTCTCGGGCGTGTGCCGCGACGAGGACGGCCGCCTGGCGGCCCTGGAGCTGGAACATTATCCCGGCATGGCCGAGGCGGAGATCCTCCGGGTCGCCGAGGAGGCCGCTTCGCGTTGGCCGCTCCAGGCCCTGCGGGTGATTCACCGGCACGGGCGCGTGCGCCCGGGCGACGGCATCGTGCTGGTGATCACCGCGTCGAGCCACCGGGTCGCCGCCTTCGAGGCGGCGAGCTTCCTGATGGATTACCTCAAGACCCGGGCGCCGTTCTGGAAGCGCGAGCACCTCGTCGACGGCACCGTCGGCACATGGGTCGAGGCTGCCGCTCGGGACGAGGCCGCCGCCGACCGCTGGCGCTGAGCCGGGCTAAACGATCAGCGCATTGAGCAGCACCGCGACGGCGCCCCCCGCGATGGCGATGCCGATCAGGATCACGCTGCTGAGCTGGTCGCCGGTATCGACCGTCCGGCCGGGGCCGAGGGAATGGGTGGGGGTCTCGCCATAGGGGTCCATCATACCGTCTCTCCTGCACGCGTCGGCGCCCGATGCCGGCGACCAACGCGCGAAAGGCGTTCCGGTCCCATGCGCTGTCGGCAGGCTCGGACGCGCTGGCGGCGCCCCGGCCTGCACACATCCCCCGCCCGCCGCACTTGACCCTGGCGGATCCGCGGCGTTCGTGGGGCCGGGGTTCAGGAGTGGTGATGTCAGACGGACAGGTGCAGGAACTCAAGGGCCCGGTCGGGCCCTGGCGCGGGACAGCGCCGCTCGCCGCTTCGGGCATCGCGGTCGTCTGCTTCGCGGCGGCCCTGGCGCTGGCCTGGATGTCGGTGGGCACGCTGCTGCTGATCTTCGCCGGCGTCCTGCTCGGCGTGTTCCTCGACGGTCTGACCCGCGGGCTCGGCCGCATCCTGCCCCTGCCCCGGGCCCTCCGGCTGACCATCGCCAGCCTCGCGGTGGCGGTCGCGGTGGTCGGCTTCGGCAGCTATGGCGGCGCCACCGTCGTCCAGCAGGGGCGCGACCTCGGCACCACGATCAAGGATCAGGCTGGAACGGTGACGGGCTGGCTCGCCGAGCGGGGCATCGACGTGCCGAGCCTCGCGCCGCAGGGGGGCGGCAAGGACGGCTCGACCGAATCCGGGCAGCGGGAGGGCGGTCTCGGCGGCTTGGCCAACGGCCTGCTGAAGGGCAGCAGCTCGATCGTCTCGGATGCCGGGAGCGTGCTCGGGCCGGCCGCCGCGGTCATCCTCGGGCTGTTCGACGCCCTCGGCAACCTCCTGGTGATCGCCTTCCTGGGGCTCGCCTTCGCGGCGGATCCGAAGGCCTATCGGGACGGGGTGCTGCGCTTCGTGCCGCCGCGGAAGCGCCGGCGCGCTGCCAAGGTCCTCGACGGCGCCGGCGAGACCCTGCGGCACTGGCTGTTCGGCCAGTTGATCATCATGGCGGTGATCTTCCTCTGCACCTGGGCCGGGCTGGCCTTCCTGGGGATCGGCGGCGCGCTGATCCTCGGCCTCCAGGCCGGGCTGCTGGCCTTCGTGCCGACCGTGGGACCGCTGGTGGCCGGCATCGTGATCATCCTGGCGGCCCTGGCCTCGGGCCTCAAGGCGGTGATCGGCGCCGTGGGCGTCTACCTGGCGGTGCAATGCCTGGAGAGCTACGGTCTCACGCCCTTCATCCAGAAGCGGGCGCTGGACATCCCGCCGGCCACGATCTTCGCCGGGCAGCTGATCCTGGGCGTGATCTTCGGCCTCTGGGGCATCGCCCTCGCGCTGCCGATGATGGCGGTGATCAAGGTCCTGCTGGAACAGCTCTACGTGGAGGATACCCTCCACGAGCAGCCGAGCAGTTGAGCGGCGTGCCGTTCAGCCCCGCAGCGCCGCCTCGATCATCCCGGCGACCGCCAGCGCGCGGCCGTCGTCGCCGAAGCGGCCGATCACCTGCACGCCCACTGGCAGACGGTCCCCCGGCACCGGCACGTTCACGCAGGGCACGCCCATCAGCGTCCAGAGCTGGTTGAAGCGCGGGTCCCCCGTCGATGCGAGCGTCGCCGGTGCCGGCCCCGGGGCCGAGAAGGTCAGGATCGCGTCGTAATCGCCGAACAGGCCCTTGAGCACCCGGCGGGCCCGGTGGGCGTGGCGCCGCGCCTCGTCGTAGGCGGCCGGGCCGATCCCGGCGCCTGCGTCGAGGTGCTCCCGGACCCGCGGCGGCAGCGCGTCGGCCTGCGTGTCGTATTCCCAGGCGAGCGCCAGCCGTCCCTCGTAGTTCTGAATGATCCGGTGGCGCTCCCAGGCCTCCGCGAGGTCCGGTGGGAGCGCGAGGTCGGTGACGTGGGCACCGGCCCGCTCGGCGGCCTGCCGGGCGCGGTTCAGGGCGGCCTCGGCGGCGGGCTCCGGCGCCTCCGCGAAATCCTGCCGCACGAGGCCGATCCGGGGCGCGGATCCGGTGGCGGCACCCTCGATCTCCGGCCGGCCGGTGACCAGCGCCAGGGCATGGGCGACGTCCGCGATCCCGGCGGCGAACAGCCCGACCGTGTCGAGGGCCCAGGAATAGGTCTTCACCCCGACCGTGGGGATCAGCCGGAACGAGGGCTTCACCGCCGCGCAGCCGCAATAGCTCGCGGGCCGGATCACCGAGCCCGCCGTCTGGGTGCCGAGCGCGAGCGGCAGCATCCCGGCGCCGACCGCGGCGGCCGAGCCCGCCGAGGAGCCGCCCGGCGTGTGGCCGGGATCGTGCGGGTTGACCGTCTCCGTCGGATCGCTGCTCGCGAAGGCCGTGGTGGTGGTCTTGGCCAGCGCCACGGCGCCGAGCTGCTTCAGCCGCGCCACGACCGCGGCGTCGCCCCTCGGGCGCCAGCCGGCGTAGATCGACGCGCCCATCTGGGTCGGCAGGCCGGCGCTGTCGATGATGTCCTTCACGCCGACCGCGATCCCGGCCAGCGGCCCGGCCTCCGGGATGGCGGGCGACGCGTCGAGGGTCACCAGCGCGTGCAGCGCCGGTTCCCGGGCGTCGATCGCCGCACGGCACAGGTCGATCGCGCCCGTCGGCGTCAGGGTGCCGGCTGCGATGCGGGCGCGGAGGTCGATGAGCGAGAGCATTCTGTATTCACCCGTTGTTCGCAGGGGCTGTCAACCGGCCTGCCACAGGGCGCCGCATTCCCGAAACGCCGTTGACGAACGCTTTACGGGACCATGCGCATCGTCCGGGCCATGTGGCGTGGCGTATCCCTGTTCTCGGCCCTGGCGCTGTTCGGCGCGGGGCTCACCGCGTGCTCGATCAACCATTTCGAGCGGCGCGACCCGTGGCGCGATCAGGCGGAGCAGGTCTGCCTGGCCAAGAAGCTCGTCGAGCCCTCGGACTACATCACGCCGATCGCCGCCATGAACGGCCCGGGGCCCTGCGGCATGCAGCAGCCCTTCCGGGTGACCCGGCTGGCCGGCGGCTCCGTGATCCTGAAGCAGCGGATGACCCTGGGCTGCCCGGCGCTCGCCGAGGCCGAGGCCTGGCTCGCCGACACGATCCAGCCGGCCGCCAATCTCTACTTCGGCGTGCCGGTCGCGGAGATCAACGCCGGCTCCTATTCCTGCCGCGGCCGCAACAACCAGCCCGGCGCCAAGCTCTCCGAGCACGGCTTCGGCAACGCCATCGACGTCATGTCGGTGAAGCTCGCCGACGGCCACGTGATCACCGTCAAGGGCGGCTGGCACGGGACGGAGGCCGAGCAGGGCTTCCTGCGGGAGATCTTCCTGGGGGCCTGCCAGCGCTTCACCACCGTGCTGGCCCCCGGCTCGAACGTGTTCCACTACGACCACATCCACGTGGACCTCGCCCGGCACGACCCCCGCGGCCTTCGGCGGATCTGCCAGCCGCTGATCAAGTTCACGCCGCAACTCGGGACCGGGGTCGAGCGGCCCCTGTCGCGTCCGGTGCCGCCGCCCCGCCAGCCGGCTGCGCCGCAGGCCCCGGTGGATATCGAGGAGGACGATCCCTACGGCGTCTCGCCGATGTCGAAGGCTGGCAGCCCGACCCAGATCGCCCGCGCCCCGGCGCGCCTGCCTGCGGCCTCGGCCTACACGGCAGCGCCGCCGGTGCGGTCGGCGCCGCGGGTCGCCACGGCCGTGCCCGAGGAGCCCGCGCAGGACTACGACGAGCCGCTCCAACTCGGCGCGCCGCCGCCGAGCACGGGACCGATCTACTGAACGGGGTCTGCGCGCATCCCCATCGACCCCTCCGCCGGCGGCGGGTCACTGTAGCGGCCGCGCCGCACCGCGCGTCAAAGCGTCGTCGCGGTCGAGCTTGAGCTTGACTGTCGGTGCGGCCGGTCCATCGTTCCGGGATGCAGGACCGCACATCCGCCGAGACCCGCGCCATGCGCCCGATCCGTCACGGCCTCGCCCTCGGGCTGGCCCTCCTCGCCCTGGTGCAGCCGGCGCTGGCACGCACCGCGCGCGAGGATATCGAGCCCGCCGAGGAGCGGGAATTCCCGTTCGACGCACAGATCCCGGGCTGCCAGGACCCGTCGGTGCTGGAGCGGGTCTCGACCAACTTCGCCGAGAAGGAGGCGAAGTACTGGAACTCGTCGATGACGATCCTGTCCTTCGACACGATCGAGCGCACCGCCTGGCGGCCCTGGGGCCTCGACACATACCCGCGCCGGTTCTGCAGCGCGACCGTGACCACGTCGGACGGCGTGCGCCGCAAGGTCGACTATTCCGTGCGCGAGAGCCTCGGCATCATCGGCGCGACCTGGGGCGTGGAGTTCTGCGTCCACGGGCTCGACCGCGATCTGGCCTACGCCTACGCCACGGCCTGCCGGATGGCGCGTCCCTGAGGATGCGCGGCCCCGCCGCCTGCCTCGCCGCCCTGCTGCTCGCCGGGCCGGTGACCGCCCAGGATTACGGCGGCTTCGCCCGCCGCGGCACCCCCGGCGCGTTCGATTTCTACGTGCTGGCCCTCTCGTGGTCGCCGACCTTCTGCGCGGGGGCGGGCGGGCGTCGGGACGACGTCCAGTGTACCCCGGGCCGCGGCCTCGGCTTCGTCGTCCACGGGCTGTGGCCGCAATACAGCCGGGGCTTTCCCGAGACCTGCTCCGCTTCCGTGCGCGCGCCGACCCGGCAGGCGATCGATGTGGCCGGGCAGGTCTATCCGAGCGAGGGGCTCGCCCGGCACGAGTGGCGCACGCACGGCACCTGCTCGGGGCTCGACCCCGTGGCCTATTTCACCGCCGCACGGGATGCCCGGCTGGCCGTGGCAATCCCCGACAGCCTCAAGGGGGGCGCCCCGCCGCAGACCCTGGCGCCCATCGAGATCGCCCGGCAATTCGTGGCCGCCAATCGCGGCCTGCGCCCCGACATGATGGCGGTCACCTGCACGCGCGGCCAGCTGCAGGAGGTCCGGATCTGCTTCGGCAAGGACCTGCACGGCTTCACCTCCTGCCCGGAGGTCGCCCGCGGCAATTGCCGCGCGCCGGAGGTCACCCTCGACGCCGCGCGCTGAAATTTTTCGGCCGTCTCGGCGTTCGGCGCTGGACCCGGGCGGCCGGATCCGCTTCACCGCGCTCCCATGAACTATCGGCATGCCTTCCACGCCGGCAACCACGCCGACGTGCTCAAGCACCTCGTGCTGGCGCGGGTGCTCGACCACCTGCGCCTCAAGGACAAGCCGTTCCGGGCGCTCGACGCCTTCGCGGGCCTCGGCGTCTACGACCTCGCGGCCGACGAGGCGACCCGCACCGGCGAATGGCGGGACGGCTGGGGTCGGATGGATGCACCCTTCGCGCCCCCCGTGGAGGCGCTGCTCGCCCCGTACCGGGCGGCGGTCGCGGCGGTGCGGGCGCGCCACGGCGCCACCGCCTATCCGGGCTCGCCGGCGCTGATCCGCGAGGCGCTGCGGCCCGGGGACAAGGGCGTGTTCGTCGAGCTGCACCCGGCGGATGCCGACATCCTGCGGGCACGCTACGCGCGCGACGCGCGCTCGAAGGTCATGAGCCTCGACGGCTGGACGGCGGTCAACGCCCAGATCCCGCCGCCCGAGCGGCGCGGCCTCGTGCTGATCGATCCCCCCTACGAGGTGCCCGGCGAGCTCGAGCGGCTCGGCGCGCACCTCGCCCGGGCGGTGACGAAGTGGCCGACCGGCCTGTTCCTGGCGTGGTACCCGATCAAGGATGCGACCGCCCTCGACCGCATGGTCCGGGACCTCGACGGCGCCCTGCCCCGTCCGGCCCTCCGCCTCGACCTGCTGATCGACAGGCCGGACGGCCCGACGCGGCTTACCGGCAGCGGGCTGATCGTCGTCAACCCGCCCTGGCGTCTGGCCGAGGAAGCGACGGTCTTCCTGCCGGCCCTGGCCGAACGTCTGGCTTTGCAGGACTTCGGCGGCTTTCGCTGCGACCCGATCGGCCGCAATAATTGATTCGCCAGCATCGCGCCGGGCTCGGGCCGCTGATTCCTTTGCGAGGACCAAGCTGAGGGCGGGGCCGTCGCGGCGATTGTTGCGGCAAGGACACATTTCTCCGGCGAACGTGTCCAGCCCCGCGTAAATGCTTAAAAACTATGCACCTGCACGATGTTTGATTTTGTATCATTTGCCTCTTGGTGTCAGCTTGGCCGTTGAGTGAACCGGAACGAGCTGCGACCCATGCTGAAACGATCCACCCTGGCCGGCTTGGCGACCCTGCTGTTGTCCTCGACCAGCATCCTCGCGGCCGATCTGGCGGCGCCCGCCCCCGTGGCGCCCCCGGCCGAACCCTGCAAGGCCACGCTGCTCGGCCCGACCTACGGCGGCGTGATCAAGGCCAATCCGACGCCGACCTGCTTTTCGGCTGGCCCGCTCGGCGACCTCTATGTCGGCGGTGCGGTGACGGGTTACGGCTACGTCCAGACCAACCCGTTTGCGTCGTTCTCGACGCCCGCGGCGCCCAACGACCGGGACCGCGCCGCGCGGTTCGACTTCTCCAACATCCAGGGCGTCATCCAGAAGCCCGAGGGCGGGTTCCAGTTCTACGTCCAGGCGGGCGGCTACTCGATCCCGCAGCTCGGCTTCCCGACGCTGGGGACCTTCACCCAGACCGATCTGCTCTTCGGGCCGGTCCCGGTCGCCTACGGTAAGGTCCAGATCAACGACGAGTGGTCGATCCAGGGCGGACGGATGTTCACCCTGATCGGGACCGAGCTGCTGTTCACCTATCAGAACCTGAACATCAACCGCGGCCTGCTGTTCGTGCAGGAGAACTTCATCAACCAGGGCGTGCAGGTCAATTACAGCAGCGGCCCGCTCTCGGTGTCGCTCGCCGGCACGGACGGGTTCTTCTCCAACGAGATCACGTGGTTCACCGGCAACGTCGCCTACAAGCTCGACGACTTCAACACCATCGGCGTCAACGGCGGGCTGAACCTCGGCCGCACCAACGCCCTCGCCCGCAGCCCGCGCTACCAGTTCGCCACGCCGAACCTCCAGCAGAACAGCGGCATCTTCGACATCAACTACACCTACGCGAACGGTCCGTGGATCGTCTCGCCCTACTTCCAGTTTACCAACGTCGAGCGGGATCCGCGGGTGGGGATCTACAACTCCGCCTCCACCTACAGCGGCGCCCTGCTGGCGGCCTACTCGTTCACCGACCACTTCTCCCTCGCCGGGCGCGTCGAATACATCGAGCAGACGGGCGTGCGGGGCTCCGGCACCACGAACCTGCTCGGCTTCGGCGCCGGCAGCAACGCCTTCTCGGTGACGGTCACGCCGACCTTCACGTTCGACCGGTTCTTCTTCCGGGTCGAGTACGCGCATGTCGAGCTCGGCGGCATCACCCGGGCGAACATCTCGGACACGGGCCTGCTCACGCCCGGCACCGGCTTCGGCCGCACCGGCAACCGCACCGCGCAGGACCGCTACATGGTCGAGACCGGCATCACCTTCTGAACCGATTCGCATCCCGGCCGTGAGGCCGGTTCGGACAAGCCCCCGGCCTGAAGCCGGGGGCTTTTTTTGTTACTTGTAAGGATTTGCAGTATATAGGATGTCGATATTTCTCGGTCTGGCGGCAATAACTGTATGCCGACCGAGTTGGTCAATTTGATTCGATTGTCGCCATCGATTGCACGACTTCGGTTGCGATGAACGCCGCGGCCGAACACTTGAAATGTCACCGCTCCGCCATGTATTCCTTGCCCAGCGCCGGCCTTGGCCGGATCGGGGGGCTAGGGGATGACTTCGATCGAGGTTCTGTCGGCGACGCTGTGGAGGGTGGCGGCGCCCGGCATGGCGCCGAAGGCACTGCGCGCCGCCGTCCGCGAACAGCATCCGGAGGCGTCCAAGAAGGATGTCGTTCGCGCGGCCTTCTACGCCCTGATCGACGCCCGCTCCCAGGACGGGCTGACCTTGGATGCGCTCCATGGGTTCGCCCTCAACGAGCGCACGCCCTCCGACGAACCGCCGGTGACGATCGGCAAGGCTCGGAGGAAGAAGCACCGCCGTGCCGCCGAGAGGGCTGTCGCCGAGGCCCCAAAGGTCGCCGAGGCGTCTGAGGCCGCCTGAATGGCGCGGTCGCCGAATCTCCGCGAAGGCGGGTCCCCGCCTTGAGACGGTTTCCGATCGGGGGCGGCGATTGGCGCATCGTGCCGAACACGCGACCGCCCGCGAGGACAATGCAAAACCGAAGGCCCAGCGCATCGTCCGGATGCCGATATTCAGGACGTCGCGCTAAGTTCGCCGGAGCAGACGTCGGCCCGGGCGGTGACCCTCTTCGCCCGTATCGCGGAAGCCGAGCTTCTCCAGCAGCCCCCAGGACGCGATGTTGGCGGGGCGGCACTCCGCCACGATGGTGCGGCCCGGGAACCGGCCACACAGGAGGCCGATGATCGCCGCGACCGCCTCGAACGCGAAGCCGCGTCCCCGCGCGGCGCCGCCGATCCAGTAGCCGATCTCGATCGCGCCTGTCCCGCGCAGATGCGTTCCCACCACGCCGACGAGTTGGCGTCCGACCGGGTCGGACGGCGTATCCGTATCGCCGGCATTGCGAAGCCAGGCGCCGAGAAAGCGGTCCTGGCCCCGCGCACCGCTGCGGATCATGTCCTGGGCGTCCTGCAGGGTGAACGGCGTCGGCAGGAAGTCCACCGCCGCGATGATCGCGGGGTCGTCCGTGAGCCGGCGCAGGGCGTCCGCGTCCTGGATGTGCAGGGCCGCGATCGACAGGCGCGGGGTCTCGATCCCGGGCAGGTCGGCGAGGCTGGCACGGGCGGCGCGGATGGTAAACATCCCTCCGATGTGGGGTGCCCGCCGGTGCGGAAAAGGCACGTGTATGCCCCCCACCCTCATCCCCGGGACTCGGCGAGGACGGTCTGCCGTCCTTCGCGCAACGGTCGCAGAGAGGCCGGACGGGAACGGTTGCTTAACCTGAATCCGTCTTCATTGGGGCATCAAGTTGCGTCAGGCAAACGGGTGTGTCGATGCGGGTGCGCGGTACGGGTCAGATGTTGCGGACGCTGTCGCGCGTCGCCCTCATCGGCATCATCGGCGGGGCTGCGGCCGCCTGTTCGTCGGACGCCTCGCGGCTGAGCAATCCGTTCTCGAATCCGTTCGAGGGGGAGCCCGCCGCCACCGGCAGCCTGCCGGACGGCAGCCTCAAGCCGGCACCGGTGATCCGCACCGGCCGCATCCAGTCGGAGGCGTTGAGCCCGCCCGCGACCTCGCGTCCGGTCTCCGCGGCGAATCCGGCCCCGACCCATGCCGCAGCGCCGGCGACCCGCGTCGCGTCCACCGGACCGGTCGGCTGGAGCGCCCAGGGCGGCACGCAGATCACCGTGTCGCAGAACGACAGCCTGAACCAGATGTCCACCCGGTTCGGCGTCCCCGCCTCGGCGATCCTGTCGGCCAACGGCCTGACCAGCGCGAGCCAGATCACCCCCGGCCGGCAGATCGTGATCCCGGTCTACAACGCGTCGGGCATGAATCCCGCCGCGGCCCCCATGACCGCCCGCCCGGCCCGGGCGGCGGAGGAGAAGCGCGAGGACGCCAAGCAGGTCGAGGGCAAGCTCGCCGCCAGGCGCGAGGAAGCCAAGCGGGACGAGGCCAAGCGGGACGAGGCCAAGCGCGAGGACGCCAAGGAAGCTGCCAAGGAAGCCGCCAAGGAGGCCTCCCGGCGGGCCGCCGACAAGGAGGCGGACCGCAAGGAGGCTCTGGCCCGCAATGCCGCTGCCCGGAAGGTCGCCGACGCCAAGACCCACAAGGAGGTGGCGAAGGCCGACGACAAGCCCCGGCACGTGCGCCCCGGCCAGGTCGCCAAGGCCGAGGAGCCCAAGGCGGATCCGAAGGCGGAGGCCAAGGCAAGCGCCAAGGCGGACGCGAAGGCCAAGGCCGACGCGAAGGCCGCTGAGGCGAAGGTCGAGGCCAAGGCCGCCGCGAAGGCGGAGGCCGTCCAGAAGCTCGCCGAGGCCAAGGCCGCCAAGGAGGCGGCGCAGAAGGCCGCCGCCGCGGAGAAGGTCGCCGCCAAGGAAGCGCCGAAGCCGGCCGCGCCCGTGGCCCAGGCCAAGCCCGAGCCCGCCGCCACCGGCTCGGTGGCCGATGCCGCCGCCTCGGAGAGCTTCCGTTGGCCCGCCAAGGGCCGGGTGATCTCGGGTTACGGCAGCTCGGGCAACGAGGGCATCAACATCGCGGTGCCGGAGGGGACCCCGGTGAAGGCCGCCGAGGAGGGCACGGTCGCCTATGCCGGATCGGACGTGAAGGGCTATGGCAAGCTCGTGCTGGTGCGCCACGCCAACGGCTTCGTCTCGGCCTATGCCCACAACGGCGAGATCGACGTGAAGCCCGGCGACAAGGTCAAGCGCGGCCAGGTGATCGCCAAGTCCGGCGCCTCGGGCAACGTGACCTCGCCGCAGCTCCACTTCGAGATCCGCAAGGGCGGCGCGCCGGTCGACCCGATGTCCCAGCTCGCCAGCAACTGAACGGCGCCTGGAGATTGAGATCAGCGGCGGTCCCGGAAGGGGCCGCCGTTTTCGTTTGCCGCCCCTAGGGTTTGGGCTCCTGCAGCGTGCCGTCGGGGCTGTGGTGATCCACCGACTGCGGCAGCGTCTGGGCGAGGGTCGGGAACAGCTGATCCACGGGGACGCCGAGTTTCTCCGCCATCTGGCGGACCTGCTCGTTGTCCAGGACCTTGCGCAGGTCGTCGGCGGTGATCGGCTCGTTGGCGCCGCGGCCCAGCCAGGAATTCACCTGGCTCTCGTAGCCGGAGCGGCGGAGCTGGTCGAGCAGCGCGTTGAGGCCGCCGGGCAGCACCTGCTGGATGACGCCGGGCAGAGCCTTGAGCGCCATCTGCCCCAGCGAGCCGCCGAGGGAATCGAGCAGACTCATCCTGTTCTCCTTTCGGTCACGCCGTTCACCCAGGTTTTAGGGCGGCCTCCGGGAAACGGGAGAGGCCGCGGGCCGCCCCGTTGCGTGAACCGCAATTTAATCGACAGCGCCCGGATGCTGGCCCGGTATGCCGGCTCGGATTCCGTCCACGGTCATGCGGTCATGCGATCTCTGGTTCTGTCTGTCGTGCTGAGCGTCGCGGCCGACGCGGCGCTGGCGGTGCCGGGCGACCTGTCCCGTCCGGCCCATCCTGAAAGAGCCCTCTCGGACGCCGTCTTCGTCCGGCCGCTCTACGGCGTGTACCGCCATTGCGGCGGGGCCTGCCTGAAGAGCGGCGCGCTGACCTGGTACTGCTTCGCCAAGCAGAGCTGTTCCCTCAGCTGCGCGACGGCGCCGCCCCAGATGAAATGCGCGACCCCCTAGCGCATCGTCTCCGGAACGCCGCCCGCCTGCGCTGCCCGCTCAGCGCAGCTGAGTGCTGAAGTTCGGCTGCGGCTTCAGCCGACCGTCCACGCTCTGCCCGGCGACCGCGGCCGGCAGGAACTCCGAGAGGGCCGTGGCGACGCGGCCCTTCGGCAGGCCGAGATCGTAGGCGAGGCGCTCGGTGACCGCCTCGGGCAGACAGGCCGCCATGGCGGCGGCCGGGACGGTCTGCCGTTCCCCGGGGGACAGCCAGGAATCGACGGCGGCCCCGTGGCCATCCGCGCGCAGCCGGTCGAGGAGGCCCACGAGGCCCCCGGGGTAGAACTTCGCCAGCGCCATGGGGAGTTTGCCGCTGCCGGTCTCCTCGAGCGCGCGGTCGACCGCTGCGACGACATCGCCGATCAGATTCTTCGCACCGTCGAGCAGGCCCATGATTCTCCACCGCATCGCGCGTTTCGATCGCGTCGAGAATTCGGGCGCGACCGGCCGCCGGCAAGCGTGTGCGGCAATTGCGCGGTGGATCGCCGCGTGGGGCCTGCACGCACGCGAGCACCGGCCTGCTTCGATAGAGCACGACGGACCGGAGGCTTAGCCGAGGTTGCGGGGACACCATAATCGCGCCGGACTCGAGAGCATCATCCCGAAAGGTGGTTCCCGGCTTCTGGAAAACGGTGACGCAAGAATAAAGACCTCGCGCATGGTCCGGATCCCGATATTCGGGACGATGCGCTAGGCTGCGCGCCTCGAAGCTCCGGGAGCCATCCATGAAGCGCGTGCGCGCGGGCGTGCTCGATGTCGCCTATCGGGAGGTCGGACCGCCGGACGGGCCGCCGGCCGTCCTCCTCCACGGCTTTCCATACGACTTCCACGCCTGCCACGCGGCGGCCGAGCACCTGGCCGGCGCCGGGGTGCGCTGCCTGATCCCGTCCCTGCGCGGCTACGGGCCGACCCGGTTCCTCGACGCCGCGACGCCCCGCTCGGGTCAGCAGGCGGCGCTCGGGGCCGATCTCCTGGCCTTCCTGGACGCCCTGGACATCGGGCGCGCCGTGCTCGCCGGCTACGATTGGGGCGGCCGGGCGGCCTGCGTGGTCGCGGCGCTGTGGCCGGACCGGGCCAGGGGGCTCGTCAGCTGCGGCGTCGGCTACAACATCCAGAACATCCCGGCCGCGGGGCAGCCCGTCGCCCCGGAGGCCGAGCACCGGCTGTGGTATCAGTACTACCTGCACGGGGAGCGCGGCCGGGCCGGGCTCGCGGCGAACCGCGAGGCCTTCTGCGGCCTGCTGTGGCGCCTGTGGTCCCCGACCTGGCGCGTCGACGCGGCGACCTTCGCGGCGACCGCCCGATCCTTCGACAACCCCGACTTCGTCGACGTGGTGGTGCATTCCTACCGGCACCGCTTCGGCCTCGTGCCGGGTGATCCGGCCCTCGCGGAGATCGAGGCGCGGCTGGCCGCGCAGCCGGAGATCGCGGTGCCGTCGATCGTGCTGCTCGGCGCCGATGACGGCGTCGGGCCGCCGCCCGAGACCGACACGGATGCCCGCCACTTCACCGGCCCGTATCGGCGTGCGATCGTCGCGGGCATCGGGCACAATTTCCCCCAGGAGGCGCCGGAGGCCTTCGCGGCGGCGGTGCGCGCCCTGCTGTGACGGCGATTCGGCCGCGCGTCGCTTCGGCGTTGCTTTCGGGAAGCCCCTGGCTATAGTCCGCGCGCTTTTCGACAGGTCTGCGGACGCCGCAATCGGCGGCAGGCCTGCGTGCCAATCGCAGGAGACGCTCGTTGATCACCCCCGCCTTCGCGCAAGGGGCCGCTACGGCCGCTGGCGGAGCGGAGATCGCCTTTCAGGTGATCCCGTTCGTCCTGATCT
>CAXTCV010000065.1:0-17374 GCA_964242725.1 uncultured Methylobacterium sp. | reverse complement strand
CCAAAGCTTCGAGACCCAATGATGCGGACGTGCCCGGTTGACCGGATCTAGCCGCGTTCCATGCGTTCGGCCCGCGTGTCGGGTGTCCGGACGATCCGGACCCGTGCTGGGCGTTGCCCGATTGCACGGTCATCATGCGCAGGCTGCCGGTCGGGAACAATACAATTTAGGTAACTGAAGCTATTGTTGGCGGCGCATGTGCTCTTTGCGCCACGGAATAGCGGATCAGACACAGTAATAGCCGGCAAAATCTGGAAACATTTCGAAATGTATCCGGAACTTGGCGCGCTGACGTGCAATCGACGGCCGGATTGCCGCTTTTATATCCAACGGCCCGATTCGAACTGGGTTTGTCAGGGCGACGAGCGGGATGAGCCCTGGCGCGTCCGGCTGAGAACGACCCGTCGCGTCCCGGCCTGCCCTCCGCACTGCCGCGGCGCGCGGGTCCCGTGCGGGGGCCCCTGCGCCGATGGGAGTCGCGAGCCTCGGCGGGGCGGCACCGGAACGGGACGCGAGCGGCCCCAATATCCACAGGCGACCCTCGAATTTTTCAACGCGAGACCGCGAAAGCGACAATCGTCCGTTTTCCGCCGCAATTGACCGTGGTTTGATAAGTAAAAGAAGAAAATCCTGCGTCGGGGCATGCGCGATGTTCGAGAACTGGTTTTGGGGCGCGACGCTGGTCGCGCTCATCGGCGTGGCGGCCCTGGTGGCGATCGGAGCGGCCCAGGGTCCGCGCGTGGTCCGGCGGAACGCCGACCTCTCTCAGCCCGATCCGCGCCGGTCGTTCGGACGCAAACGGCGTTGGCGCCGCCTCCCGTGGGCGGCGCGCCGTCCGGGAACCCTGCCGATCCGGTAAGCCGTTCCTTTGCGCGCGGCCGCCCTCGCCTCACGCCAGGGCAACCGGAAATGAGCGACGCGCGCGGTGATGCAGACGGTCGCCGCCGCCCACCCGTCAGCGCGGCCCCGTGCCGCAGCCCGATCCTCGGAGATCCCTCACGTAGAGCGACACCATCCCGGCGGACGGCATCGCCGGGAAGGGCATCGCCGACCCGGTCGCGACCTTCTGGACGGCGTGCCAGATGCCGGAGCATCTCGGCAAGAAACCCGCCGCCGACGGGCGGATGCGCGCGGTCGAGCGGGTGACGGCGGACTCGAACCTGCACACCCCCGCCCTCGGCGGCACCGCCACGCCGCGGCAGGTCACCGATGCCGTCATCGCGGCCATCCGCGGCGACAACGCCTGACGTCGAGGGACGCGACCGCGACCGGCGCAGGCGGCGGCTCCCGCTCACGGGGGCCGCGGATCGGGTGCGGCGGGCCGACCTGCGCGGGACGTGGCTGACATCGCCACCGCGTCGGAGGGCTTCCACACCTGGAGCGTTGACGAGGTTGCTGCGCTTCATCGCCCGCCACCCGCCGGGCAGTCTGGGCTCCCTCGCCCTGCGCCGACTGCTTTCCGCCGGCGGCCGCCGGTCCGACGCGGTGCTGTTCGGCCGCCGGCACCTGCAGGGGGCCTGGCTCCGCTACACCCAGCACGAGGGCCGGAACTCCAAATCGAAGACGCGGGAGGTCCCGGTGCTGCCGATCCTGCGCGCGGCGGTCGACGCCTGCCCGAATCAGAACCTGACGGTCCTCGTGACCAAGCGTGGCCAGCCGCTCACGTCGAACGGATTTGGCAACTGGTTCAAGGATCGGTGCCGGGAAGCCGCCTGTCCCACTGCTCGGCGCACGGGCTGCGGAAGGCCGGAGCGACGCGCGCGAGGCCGAGCAGAACGAACTCGCTGGCGCCACCACGCACGTGATTGATCCGGATCGTCTCGGCTCAGGCAGTGTCCCACTTCTCGAGGCTCACGGAGCCGGTGGGAGTTTCAGCGGGGAAACCGCAATGAAATCAGTATCGATTTCAGCGATTGGTGCCCAGGAAAGGACTCGAACCTTCACCTCTTGCAAGACTGGTACCTGAAACCAGCGCGTCTACCAATTCCGCCACCTGGGCATGTCGCCGACCATCGGCCGGCGACGGCTCCGTTTAGGCAAGGGAGCCGTCGCCGTCAATCGGGATTTCAGCCCTGCGGCCACTCCCGGATGTCGACGAAGCGGCCCGCCACCGCAGCGGCCGCCGCCATGGCGGGCGAGACCAGATGCGTGCGCCCGCGCGGACCCTGACGGCCCTCGAAGTTGCGGTTCGAGGTCGAGGCGCAGCGCTCGCCGGGCCGCAGCTTGTCCGGGTTCATCCCGAGGCACATGGAGCAGCCCGGCTCGCGCCAGTCGAAGCCCGCCGCCTTCAGGATCCGGTCGAGACCCTCCGCCTCGGCCTGCGCCTTCACCAGCCCGGAGCCCGGCACGATCATCGCCGAGACGCCGTCATGCACCTTGCGGTCGCCGACCACCCGCGCGACCTCGCGCAGATCCTCGATCCGCCCGTTCGTGCAGGAGCCGATGAAGATCCGGTCCAGGGTGATGTCGGTGATCCGGGTGCCCGGCGCCAGCCCCATATAGGCCAGTGCCTTCTCCTTCGACTGCCGCTTGTTCTCGTCCGCGATCTCGGCCGGATCCGGCACGCGGCCCTGGATCGAGATCACGTCCTCCGGGCTCGTCCCCCAGCTCACCAGCGGCGGCAGGTTCGCGGCGTCGAGGCGGACCTCGCGGTCGAAAACGGCGTCCGGGTCGGTGACGAGGGTCTCCCAGTAGCGGCACGCCGCTTCGAAGGCCGCGCCCTTCGGCGCCTTCGGGCGGTCCTTGACGTAGGCGAAGGTCGTCGGGTCCGGCGCCACCATCCCGGCCCGGGCGCCGCCCTCGATCGACATGTTGCAGATCGTCATCCGCCCCTCCATCGAGAGGGCGCGGATCGCCTCGCCGGCATACTCGATCACATGGCCGGTGCCGCCGGCCGTGCCGATCTCGCCGATAATCGCCAGGATGATGTCCTTGGCGGTGACCCCCGGCGGCAGGGTGCCGTCGACGGTGACGCGCATGTTCTTGGCCTTGCGCTGCACCAGCGTCTGGGTGGCGAGCACGTGCTCGACCTCCGAGGTGCCGATGCCGTGCGCCAGCGCCCCGAAGGCGCCGTGCGTCGAGGTGTGGGAATCGCCGCACACGATGGTCTGGCCGGGCAGCGTGAAGCCCTGCTCGGGGCCGATGATGTGGACGATGCCCTGGCGCCGGTCGAAGGCGTCGTAGAACTCGATGCCGAAATCGCGCACGTTCTCGGCCAGCGCATCGAGCTGGGTCAGGCTCTCGGGATCGTCGATCCCCTTCGACCGGTCGGAGGTCTGGACGTTGTGGTCCACGACCGCCAGCGTCTTCTCCGGATGGCGCACCGTGCGCCCGGCCACGCGCAGCCCCTCGAAGGCCTGCGGGCTCGTCACTTCGTGAACGAGGTGGCGGTCGATGTAGAGGAGGCAGGAGCCATCCGGCTGGACTTCGACGACGTGGTCGTCCCAAATCTTGTCGTAGAGGGTGCGCGGGCTGGTCATCGGTTTTCGTCTTCGAGAATGGGGCGGTGCAGAGCTCTCGCGATGATGCGTCGTCCTTACTAGGCATCGCGCGCGCATTTCGGAAGGGGCGAGCCGCGCCCCGGTCGAATGACCGCCCGGTGCCGGCGCGCGGATGTCACCGGCCGCGGGGGCGCCCGCTGGCGTCGCACCCCGCACTGGCCCTATGCGGGATGGGAAACCGGCCGCACCGCTGGACGGCCGAACGAGGGAGTGAGCGATGCCTGACGCGCCGGCCGAGATCCTGTTCCTGCGGAAGATGCATCCGCTCGTCGAGGCGGCCTTCGAGGGTCGGTACGGCGTCCACCGGCTCGCCGGCGCGGCGGACACCGAGGCGCTGCTCGCCGAGACCGGGCCGCGGATCCGCGCCCTGTGCGTCGGCGGCGCCGCGGCGGTCGACGCCGCCCTGATGGACCGGCTGCCGAAGCTGGAGCTGATCGCCAATTTCGGAGTCGGCTACGACGCGGTCGACGCCGCGGCGGCGCACCGGCGCGGCATCGTCGTCACCAACACGCCGGACGTCCTGACCGACGAGGTCGCCGACCTCGCGATCGGCCTCGTGATCGCCACCCTGCGGCGGATCCCGCAGGCCGACCGTTACCTCCGCGCCGGCCATTGGCCGACGGCCCCGTTCCCCCTGTCCGCCTCCCTCCGCGGGCGCCGCGTCGGCATCCTCGGGCTCGGGCGGATCGGGCGGGCCATCGCCCGGCGCCTGGAGAGCTTTGGCGTCGCCATCGACTATCACGGCCGGCGCCCGCAGGCGGACGTCGCCTATACCTATCACGACAGCCTGATCGGCATGGCGCACGCGGTCCATATCCTGATCGTGGTCGCACCGGGGGGCGCCGACACGCGCGGTCTGGTGGATGCGGCGGTGCTGGAGGCCCTCGGCCCCGAAGGGATCCTGGTCAACGTCGCCCGGGGCAGCCTCGTGGACGAGGCGGCGCTGACCGCCGCGCTCAAGGCGGGGACCATCCTGGGCGCCGGGCTCGACGTGTTTGAGAACGAGCCGCACGTTCCAGGCGACCTCGCCGCCCTCGACAACACGGTGCTGCTGCCGCATGTCGGCTCGGCCTCCGAGCACACCCGTGCCGCGATGGCCCAGCTCGTCGTCGACAACGTCGTCTCGTGGTTCGAGGGGCGCGGGCCGCTGACGCCCGTCGCCGAGACACCCTGGAGCCCGAACGCGTGAAGCCCGCACCGGCCGCCCTGCTGGCCGCCCTGGCCCTGTCCCCGTGGCCGGTGGCGGCTCAGGACGCGCCCGCGGCCCTGCCCGAACCGAGCCCCCCGGTCGTGGAGACGCCGGCACCAGCCGCGGCGCCGACCAGCCTGCCCGAGAAGCTCGGGGAGGTCCCCGGGACCTGGGACCTGTCGCGGGACGGCACCAACCGCCGCTGCGTGTTGACGCTCGTGCTCGACAGCGGCGAGGCTGGCCGCCGCCTGCGATTCCCCGCCGGCTGCCGGCGGGCCCTGCCGGTGATGAACGGGATCGCCGGCTGGCTGTTCGTCGAAGGGGCCGTGCGCCTCGTCGACCGCAACGTCCGTCCGGTCCTCGAATTCGCCCGGCGCCCGGACCAGCGGAGCCTCGTCGCCATAATGGAGAGCGGCGAGCATTACAGCCTCGTCCCCCTCGATATCGCGGCGATGCGCCCCGGCGGTCTGGCCGGCGTCGAGGCCGAGCCGGTCGCGCCGGCCCCGCTCAGCCCTGCCCCGCTCACCCCGACCCAGCTCCAGACGGCGCCGCCCCTGCCGGCCGAGCTGCAGCCGGCCTCGACCGCCCCGACCGGACCGGCCCCGGGGATCTACGCCCTCGACCGGTTCCAGGAGCGCGATACCTGCCGGATCACGCTCGATGGCGTCGGCGGCGCCGTGCGCGTCGTTCCCGGCTGCCGCGATGGCGGCCTGGAGGTGTTCGATCCGATCCGCTGGCGCTACGCCGACGGCCGGCTGACCCTGACCGCCAAGCGGGGCCACAGCATCGACCTCGTGCCGGGCGGCGACGGGCGCTGGCGGCGCGATCCGGAGGTCGGCACGACCTTCGTCCTGCGCCGCGTCGAGTGATCCTTACCGGCCGTCCTGGACCGGCAGCATCCGCTCCAGCAGGCCGTCGCGGCGGATCACGAGGTGCCAGACCGTGCCGGCGATGTGGAGCAGCACGAGGGCGTAGACGAACCACTGCCCGACGAGATGGATCGAATCGGCGATCTTCTGAGCCGCGTCGTCCTTCGGCAGCCCGGGGATCGTGAACAGCCAGAAATACGGCGTGTCGCGCCCGGACAGCGCGCTCAGCAGGTAGCCGCTGATCGGCATGATCAGGAAGATCGCGTACATCAGGTAGTGGTTGATGCGCCCGATCAGGGTCAGGAGCCGGGGCGCCCGGGGATCCGCCGGGGCGGGTCGGATCATGCGCCAGACGATCCGCACGACGACGATCGCCAGGATGGTCAGGCCCACCGACTTGTGCAGGACGAAGAAACTGCCCTTGGCCGGCGCGGGCGGCAGGCTCGCCGCCACCCAGGCGAGCGGCAGGACCGCCAGAGCCAGGGCCGCGGTCAGCCAGTGCAGGACTTGGGCGAGCGGATTGTAGCGTGGCAACCCGGATGCCGTGACGTAGGTCGCGGGCAGCGGCACGGAGGCGGCCTTCCCGGTCGTGATCGGAGAACCTGACATGATCCCTCGCGGGTGAGCGTTGTCTGCCCGAGACCTTAGCGCATTGTCGGGGCCTCCGGAGCCGGCACACGGCGCCGATCGACGGATTCCGATCATCCTGTCGTGAACGCGCGTGAGCGACCCTCGGGACGATGCCGCGGGTTCGGCAGTGCGTGGGGGGCGTGCCCCGTCAGTCGGTCGTGCCGGCACCGGACGGGCGCGCGAGGTCGATCAGGGCCGCCAGTTCCGCCGCGGCGGCACCGAGCCGGGCCGCGACGGTCTGATCCAGGATCTGGCCGTCGACCAAGTCGTCCGAGCCCGCATAGACCGAGGTCGGCGCCACATGCGCCGCGAAGAACCCGAAGAGCGGCCGCAGGCTGTGCTCGACCACCAGCGCGTGGCGCAGCCCGCCGCCCGTGGCGGTGAGCACCACCGGCTTGCCGGCCATGCGGGCCGGATCGACGAAGTCGAACACGTGCTTGAAC
This sequence comes from uncultured Methylobacterium sp., assembly GCA_964242725.1. Taxonomy (GTDB): domain Bacteria; phylum Pseudomonadota; class Alphaproteobacteria; order Rhizobiales; family Beijerinckiaceae; genus Methylobacterium. The sequence goes on along the minus strand of CAXTCV010000065.1, from coordinate 10,743 downwards.
AGCCCGGCATAGCCGCCCTGGTAGACGGGCGTCCCGACGATCAGGGCGTCCGCCCCCTCGATCGCCGCGATCAACCGCTCCGCCGGTGCGGACAAGTCGTGGCGCTGCGTCGCGCCGAGTCCCGATCCGGCATCGAGAAGGTCGTAGACCGCGAGCTCGATCGGCCGCAGGCGCCCGAGTTCGGCCCCGAGGGCCTCCACCAGGATGCGGGTGCGCGAGGGCCGCTTGGCGCTCCCCGAGAAAGCGACGATGCGGGGACGGCTCGGCATATTGCTCGACTCGATCTTCACCGGGAAACCTTCCGCCGCACGGCGCCCAAACGCGCGCGGCGGGCTCGGCCAAGGCTAGCGCATTTCGGCTCCGGAAGAACCGTCGTCCGCCCCGCCAGCGCCGGGTCCGCCCCGCGATCCGTGTGGATGCTCATGTCTCCAACCGCCAGACGTGACTGCGCTTGATCTCGGCATCCTCGAGGTCCCGGGAGACCGGGACTTCGTAGGAGGCCAGACACGTGAGCCGCGTGCGCGGCAGATAGGTGCGGCCCGGATCGCCGATGAGCACCGTGACGCCGCGGGCATGAAGCCCGAAGAGCCAGTCGGTCACCGCGGCGGCGAGGTCGCGTTCGTAAAAGACATCCGCGGCCAGGACGAGACCGGCCTGGGGCACCGTGCCCAGGATGTCGTCGGAGATGGGCTCGACCCGTCCCGCCACGGCGTTGGCAGCGGCGTTCAGGCGGATCGCCGCCATGGCGAACGGGTCGAGGTCGCTGGCAAGCACGCGCCGCGCGCCGGCGCGGGCCGCCGCGATCGCCACCAGGCCCGAGCCCGACGCGAAGTCCACGACCGTCGCGTCGTCCACGAGGGCCGGGTTGTCGAGGACGTAGCGGGCCAGCGCCTGACCGCCGGCCCAGGCGAAGGCCCAGAACGGCGGCGGCAATCCGATCGCGTCCAATTCCTCCTCGGTCTTCTGCCACAAAGCCGTCGCCTCGTCGGCCACGTGGAGCCGGATCTCGGGGGCGTAGGGGACCGGCAGGAGGCGGGTGTTGGCGCGGATGAAGCCGGCGGGATCGTCGGGCGGGCGCATGGTCAGGCCTCCAGCAGGTCGCGCCAGACGGCGCGGACGCTGTCGGTCACCGCGGCCTCGGTGAAGCCCCCGGCCTCGATCCGCGCCCGCGCCGCCGCGCCGAGGGCGGCGACGAGCCTGGGATCGCGGCTCAACCGCACCAAGACCTGCGCCAGCGCCGGCGCATCGTCCGGCGGGACGAGCAGGCCCTCGATCCCGTCACGCACGAGGCTGCGGCAGCCCGGAACGTCCGAGGCGACCAGCGCCCGGCCGCAGGCGGCGGCCTCCAGGAGCGTCCGCGGCAGCCCTTCCCCGCCCCGGGACGGCAGGCAGGCGACGTGTTGGCCCGCCCAGATGCCGGCCACGTCCCCGGTGGGGCCGTGCCAGACGACGCCGTCGCGGCTCCAGGCCCGCAGCGTCGCCTCGGGAATCGCGCGCCGGTTCGACGGATCGGGCGCGCCGTACAGGGCGAGATCCACCGGCGCGCCCTGCGCCTGGGCGAGTCGGACCGCCTCCACGGCGACGTCGATCCCCTTCGACCACAGCATGCGCGAGACGATTGCCACCTTCAGTGGGGGCATGGCCGGCAACGGCTGCGGCCGGTAGGCGTCGGGATCCACCCCGGCGCCCCCGATCACGGTGACCGTCTGCTCCAGCGGATCGAGGCCGAGGGCCCGGGCATCGTCCGGGTTCTCGAACAGGAAGCGGGTGCGGCGCGAGGCCAGGGGGCCACGGATCAATGTCCGCAGGGCGAGCCGAGACGCGCGCCCGAGCCGGTCGGTCCGGGCCCCGACGAGGCCGAGGCCGGTCAGCGCGTAGACCCGGGCCGGGATGCCCGCCATGGCGGCCGCCGTGCCGCCGACCAGGATCCCCCGGAGCGCGATGCAATGGACGATGTCGGCGGAGAGCGCCTTCAGGATCGCGGCGAGCTGCCCGGCCGCGTAGCCGACCGCCATGGGGTTGAGGCTCGCCCGCTCGGCCTCCAGGGGGACGACCCGCGCGCCGGTGGCCTCGATGGCGGCGCGGTGCGCGCGCACCCGCGTGACCACGGTCACCGCCAGCCCCATGGCGATGGCGGCCCGCGCCATCGGCAGGAAGTGCGAGGCGAAGAACCAGTCCTCCGTCACCACGAAGACGAGGCGGCGCATCGGGACGGGGGCGTGTTCTGGGGCTGCGTCGGGCGTCATCGCTGCCCTCTAGCACGCCGCGGTGGATCGGCCTGCGGCGGATGCGCAGCCGCGGAACGGCGGTCGCGCGCCGCCGGTTGATGGTGACCTTCTCGCCGGGCGGGCCGTCCGGCGGCGTATGCGGGGGGACGGGCGATGGCGGGTGTCGAGACGGTCGAGATCGGCGGGCCCCTGCGCGCCGCGGCGGAGGAGGCCGGGCTCGTCTACGTGGATGACGGCCGCCCGGGCCTGACGCGCAGGCGCAGCGGCGCCGGCTTCCGCTACCTCGACACGAAGGGCGCGCCCGTGCGTGACCGCGCGGTCCTGGCCCGCATCCGCTCCCTGGCGATCCCTCCGGCCTACACGGATGTCTGGATCTGCCCCCGCCGCAACGGCCACATCCAGGCGACCGGCCGGGACGCGAAGGGACGCAAGCAGTACCGCTACCATCCGGATTTCCGGCAGGCCCGGGAGGCCGACAAGTTCTCCCGAATCATGGCCTTCGCCGACGCCCTGCCGGATATCCGCCAGCGGGTCGACGCCGACATGAAGCGGCCGGGCCTGCCCCGGGACAAGGTGCTCGCCACCGTCGTCCACCTGCTCGAGACCACGCTGATCCGCGTCGGCAACGACGATTACGCGCGGACCAACAAGAGCTACGGGCTCACGACGCTGCGCGATCCGCATGTCCGCATCGCGGGCTCGGCCGTGTCGTTCCGGTTCAAGGGCAAGAGCGGCAAGACCTGGGACGTCTCCCTCAAGGACCGCCGCGTCGCCCGGATCGTGAAGGCCTGCCAGGACCTTCCCGGGCAGGAGCTGTTCCAGTACCTCGACGCCGACGGCGCGCAGCGCGACGTCTCCTCGTCGGACGTCAACGCGTATCTCCGCGAGATCACCGGGCAGGATTTCACCGCCAAGGATTTCCGGACCTGGGCCGGGACCGTGCTGGCCGCCCTGGCCCTGCGCGCGTTCGAGAGCTTCGACAGCGATGCCGGGGCCAAGCGCAACATCCGGGCGGCGATCGAGAGCGTCGCGGGACGCCTGGGCAACACGCCGACGATCTGCCGCAAGTGCTACATCCATCCCCAGATCCTCGATTGCTACCTGGAAGGGGGGCTGCTCCTGCACCTGAAGGACGCCGTCGAGTCGCAGCTGAGCGAGGACCTGTCCAGCCTCAGATCCGAAGAGACCGCCGTGCTGGCGTTGCTCCAGGCGCGTCTCGCCGTGAACGAGGACGCGGCGCGGCACGGCAAACGGGTCAAGCCGAACGCCCGGACTGGTCCGCGCGCGGGGAAGTCGCGGCGCAAGGCGTCGGCGGGCTCGCGGGACGAGCGCCCGTCGCGGGCCGGTGCCGACACGCGGGCCGGGACCGCCTGAGACGGTCACCGGTCCCGCGCGGGTTGCCCGGTCCCGGTCAATGCCGGGACTGGCTGTCGTTGCCCGACGACCGCCGGTCGGTGGAACGCCGGACCTGATCGGTGTTGTCCACCACCGGTGCCAGGCCGAGCTGCCGGGCGAGCGACACGAGATCCTTCAGGCGGCCGGTCTGAGTCTTCCGGCGCAGGTTCAGCCGATGGGTCTCGACCGTCCGCACGCTGAGCGCCAGGCGCCGCGCGACCTCCTTGTTGCTGAAGCCCGAGCTGAGGAAGCGCAGCACCTCTGCTTCCCGGGGCGTCAGGCCGAGGCTGTCGCCCGGCTCGCTCGCCACCGCGAGGGGCTGCTCCGGCGCCACGAGGCAATCCGAACCCTCCGCGAGGGCGAGCAGCGCAGCCGCGAGGTCGCGGGGCGCCTTGGAGCGCGCCACGAAGGCGTCGGCCCCCGCGGCCAGCAGGGCGCGGAGATCGTCGGCGGTCAGCGCGCCGAAGACCACCAGCGTGCGCAGGTGCGGCTGCCGCTCCTTGAGGTCGACGAGGCGGGCGATCCCGTCCGCGAGCCGAATCTCGTCAAGGAAAACGAGGGCGACCGCGGGGCCGGCATCGGCCATCTCCAGGTGAGCCTCGCCGATCGTGTGGAATTCCGGCATGTGCTCCAGAGTTGCGCGAACGGTCGCGCTCAGGTCCTGCGGCTCATCCAGGATCAGGACGCCAACGGCGGTACTCATAACCTCGCACCTCTCTCTCCCGGCTCGATACAGACGACCGGGATCGAAGGCGAAGTTCCAAGAACTGTTCCAGTCACAATTCGCGAATATTAAGCTTTATATTGTCCGTTTTTGTGCGAATTCGGGGGTATTGGCCGGATCAGCGTCCCAGTCCGGGACGGCGCACCATTATGATTAATTCGCGCGTGTCGAATTGGGGCAGCGCATCCGGATCAATGCGCGACAACAGGAGCGTCGGGCCCCGAAGACTGGACGACGCGGTTACGTCCGCCGGTCTTTGCAGCGTAGAGGGCGACATCCGCACGCTTGATCAGGCCCTCGACACTGTCGTCCTCGATCCAGGTACTGACGCCGAAGCTGCAGGTCAGCCGGACGATGTGGTCGCCCGCGGGGATCCGCAGCGCCGCCACGCGCGCGCGCAGGCGCTCGGCGCAGGAGACCGCATCCGACAGATGGCGTTCCGGCAGGATGACGGCGAATTCCTCACCGCCGAGCCGGCCGCCGATCCCCTCCTCGCCGATCAGGTCGGCCACGGCCGTGATGGCCGCGTCCCCGACATCATGCCCGTGCGCGTCGTTGATGCGCTTGAAATGATCGATGTCAGCGAGGATCGCCGAAACGCCGCCGGGCTGGCCCGCGCGGTTGGCCGCAATGCGGGCCCGGTTGAAGAAGGCACGCCGGTTCAAGGCCCCGGTCAGGGGATCCGTCTCGGCGAGACGGATCAACTCCTCCTGCATGGTGGTCAGGCGCTCGGCCGCGCGCAGCCGCGCATTCAGCTCCTCGGCGCTCGGCGGCTTCTCGATGAAGTCGTCGGCGCCGCTGTCGAGGGCCTCGGCCAGACTGCGGACGTTGCGCACCGACGACATCGTGATCACGTGCAGCGGCCCCCGCTCCTCCGCGAGCAGGCGCGCGGCCCAGCACAGTTCGAGCCCGGAGAGCGGCCGGACCTCGAGGCTGGTGATCAGGACGCGGATCGCCGGCGTCGCCTTCACGAAATCGAGCGCCTGCGTCGAATCCGTGAAGGCATGGACCGAGTGACCCCGCGGCTCGATCAGGGAGGCGATGATCTTGAGAACGACGCGACTCGAATCGACGATGGCGATCTGCATGGCGTGACCTGGACCCGATATCCACGGTCTAATCCGGAAGACTTAACCCACCTACAACGAGCATGAAGCCGCAATGAGCGTGGCAATACCAACACCAGATCGGCGCTATATCGTTGTTCGTGGACGTCTCTGGCGCAGCGCCAATCCCGAACTATCGCCGGAGCGTCGTGCCGCTCTGGTTTCCGATCTGATGGCGGCCCGCCGCGCCGTACGGACGGCGAAACGGGGCGAGCGCGACAGCGAGGCCGGTGCCGCGGAGGCTCTCACGGCGGCGCGCGCCGCCGTGGACGCGGCCAAGACCGCGCTGGGCGAGCGCGGACCGGTCTGGTGGACCGATGGGGCACCCGACCTCAACCGCCACCTCGCCCGCAACACGCCCTATGCGGCGTGGTATGCCGCGCTCACCGCCGAGGGACCTGAACCGCGATGACCTGCGCTCCGGCGGTCCGGTCGTCCGAGACGGCGCGGCGGCGACCCTTCGGCCCGACCCCCTGAATGACCAAGAGCGCCGGCTGAGCCGCGGGGGCGGGTGCGATACCCGAGACCGTGGGGACCCCGTAGGTACCGTAGCTCCAGGGTGCCGGCACGATCTGGGTCGGACTCGGCACCCGAGTCAGTGGGGCACCGATATAGTCGCCGCGCAGGAACGGGCCGCCGAAGCCGTAGCCGTCCGCGTAGCCGGACGCGTAGGGAACGGCGCCGCTGAACCCTTGCGCCGACGCTGGCGCGGCGAGCACGAGGGCGAGAAGGGGCAGGACTGTCCGGATCGCCATGGGGCCGGTTCCGATGCGTGTTCGGCGCGATCGTGTCGCGCTGGAGGCTGGGAAACCGATCCGACGCGACCCCGTTCCGAACGGCCAGCCGCGGAGATTGCTGATGCGTAACGCGCGTCAGCGGCAGGTGGTGATCCGACGGACCACCCAGCCCTCGCCCTCGATCCAGAGCCGACGGCGCGACCGGCTGCAGCTCGCCTCGTCGTCCCGGTCCACGCTGATGGCCGAATGGACCTGCGGGCCGGCATCGGCGACCTTCGCGGCGTCCGGGGCACTCGCGGCCTGGGCCGTCACGGCCGCGAGCATGAGCGCGGCGCCGGTCGCGCCGCGTGCTAGACTTCGGATCATCATGGTGGGGGGGAGCGCTCTGCGGCAGTGCTTGGATCGGTACCGCAGAAATGCGCAGGCCGGGGCTTCAGTTGCATCGCAAACGGTGGACAGCGTGCATCGCCGCACCGTCGCTGGCGGCGCTTAGACTTCCCGGCAATCGCCGTTAAGGAGGGCGAGCCCCGACGCGGCGGCCGCCCAGGGGCCCGCGCCGCGCCCCGGCCCTGGGACGGCGGGGTCCGGTCCACGAAGCAAGGATCCATGAGCAAGCCGAAACCCCCGACCAATGCGCTCCTGACCCCGGAAAAGCGCTCTGAGGACGTCGATCAGACGATCCGTCCGCTGAGCCTGTCCGAATTCATCGGCCAGCGCGCGGCCCGGGCGAACATGCAGATCTTCATCGAAGCCGCGCGCATGACCGGTCAGGCCCTCGACCACGTGCTGTTCGTCGGGCCGCCGGGCCTGGGCAAGACCACCCTCGCGCAGATCGTGGCGCGCGAGCTCGGCGTCAATTTCCGCTCCACGTCGGGACCCGTGATCGCCAAGGCCGGCGACCTCGCCGCGCAGCTGACCAACCTCGATGAGCGCGACGTGCTGTTCATCGACGAGATCCACCGGCTCAACCCGGCCGTGGAGGAGATCCTCTATCCGGCGATGGAGGATTACCAGCTCGACCTGATCATCGGTGAGGGGCCGGCGGCGCGCTCGGTCAAGATCGAGCTGCCGAAGTTCACGCTGGTGGGGGCCACCACCCGTGCGGGCCTGCTGACCACGCCCCTGCGCGACCGGTTCGGGATCCCGATCCGTCTGGAATTCTACGAGATCGACGAGCTGGAGCAGATCGTCGCGCGCGGGGCGCGGGTCCTGGGCGTGGGCATGTCGGCGGAGGGGGCCAACGAGATCGCCCGACGGGCACGGGGCACGCCGCGGATCGCCGGGCGCCTGCTGCGGCGGGTGCGCGACTTCGCGGTGGTGGCCGAGGCCGAGACGGTGACGCGGGCAATCGCCGACCGGGCGCTCAAGCTCCTCGACATCGACGAGGCGGGGCTGGACGTGATGGATCGAAAGTACCTGAAGCTGATCGCGGGTTCGTTCGGAGGTGGTCCGGTGGGCATCGAGACGATCGGCGCCGCTTTATCCGAGCCGCGCGACGCCATCGAGGACATCATCGAGCCCTACCTGATCCAGCACGGCTTTGTGCAGCGTACCCCCCGCGGACGCGTCCTCACCCGGCACGCTTACCGTCACATGGGTCTCGCGGAGCCGAAGCGTGATCCACGCGGTCAGCCCCTGCTGTTCGGCGAGGATGGCACCTGATGCCGCGTCCGGGAGCCCTATGCAGCGCACTCAAGCCTGCAATTCAAATAGATCATACTTCGAAGACGGGCCTGGCGCTCTGAGCGGCCGGTCGATGCTTAGGCGAGGCGTCCACAAGCTGTTGCCATCACGGAGGTTTTCGCGAGCTGCGCGATCGCTGCAGCCAAGCTTGGCGCAAGTTGTCGGCCCGACCTCCGACAGAAAATCTCGCGGGGTTCATGGAACGGCGCGAATACAGGTCTGTTGTGGAGGCAACCGCGCCAACTCTGCGTGGCGCTGGCGAGACTGTTCGTGTCAGGGCACTGCCCGTCAGATTGCGACAGATCTCCGAGCCTTCAAAAACAACGTCAGGGATCAACTTCCGCCATGAAAAAGATCACGCTCGCCGTCCTCGGCATCTCAGCCGCCATCTTCTCCGCTCCGGCCTTCGCGCAGGACGCTCTTCCGATCCGCGTGCTGCCCTTCGTCAATCAGGACGGCGTCGGCGCTGCCGCCACCGAGACCCCGGTCTTCCGCGCCGAAGCCCTGCGCTCGGACGCCGCCAGCATCGAAGCGAGCCGGATTGCCCTCCAGCGGTCGCGCAACCCGAACGTCCGCAACTATGCGAACCGTGTCCTGGTCGAGCGCAAGGCGACGACCGACGCGCTGCTGCCGCCGAACACCTCCCTGTCGCGCAACGGCACGATCGTTTCGGACAACCAGGGAATCCAGACTGACCTGAGCAACCCGGTCGGCCTCGTGCTCGCCCCCGTGACCATCGCCGCCAACCTCGGCACCAGCATCGTCGGCGGGGCCCTCGGCGCCGTCGGGATCGTGGACAACAGCCCCGGCGAGCCGGGTCGTCGCGTGGCCCTCGGCGAGCGTGGTCAGGCGCGCCTGACGCAGCTGCAGTCGGCCCCGAACGGCCGCGCCTTCGACCGCACCTACATCGATCAGCAGGCGCGCTCCGACGCCCGGACGCTGGCGCTGTACGACTCCTACGCCAAGGCCGGTGACGACGCGCAGGGCCGCCGCTTCGCCACCGAGGCTCTGCCCTACATCGCCGACGAGCATGCCCACTCGGCCAGCCTCGCCGCCCGCATCGGCGGCTGATCAGCTCTCCCGAGCCTGGATCATCTCTGCGAAGGCCGCCCTCGGGCGGCCTTCGTCGCATCCGCACGCGTGTCCAAACCGAAGGCGATGCCCCGGTCCGGCGGAGGGCACACGCCTCGCGCGTTCGAGGATCGGCGGCACGTCCGGTCCGCGGAGCTTGGACCGTGGTTCCGGCACCGAGAGCGATGCGCTAAGGGACCGGCATGAGCGCCACCGTGCCCGACGCCGATGACCCAGAGAACAATGGTCGCCCGCCGCATCGTCTGAACGTACGCGTCTACTACGAGGACACCGATTTCTCGGGTTTCGTCTATCACGCGAACTATCTGCGCTTCCTGGAGCGCGGACGGACGGAACTGCTCCGCGACCTCGCCGGCGACCAATCCGATCTGTACCGCGAGGCGCAGGGTCTCGTCTTCGTCGTGCGGCGGATGAGCCTCGACTTCGTCAGCGCGGCCCGGATGGACGACCTGCTGACGATCCTCACGCGCACGACGGCACTGCGCGGCGCCTCGATGCGGCTGAACCAGGAAGTCCGCCGGGGCGATGCGCTGCTGGTCGCCGCCGCGGTGACGGTCGCCTGCGTCCGCGACGGCCGGGCCGTTCGCCTGCCGGATGTCCTGCGGCAGCGGCTGTCCCAGCCGCAGGCCGGTTGAGCCTCAGGCCGCCCGCGACGGATCGGCCTGACGCAACAGCCGCGCGAACGCCTCCGCGATGGTCATAGCGTCGTATTCGATCGAGACCAGCTGGAAGCCCATCGCCACCATTTCCCGCGCCCGAGCCGCCGACGGCGCGAAGGCACAGGGCAGCTTGCCCGCCGCCAGGGTCTTGCGCAGGATCTCGCCGAGCGCGGCCGTGACCGCCGAGCCGAGGGGGTCGATGGCCGCGCCCTTCGACAGGGCGATCGACAGGTCGGCGGGCCCGACCAGGACGCCGTCGATGCCGGGCACCGCCAGGATCGCGTCCAGCGCGGCGATCGATTCCGCCGTCTCGCACATCGCGATGGTCAGTGCCCGGCTGTTGCCGACCGCGAGATACGCGGCCCCGTCCCGGAGACCGGACAGCAGGATCGCCCGGTCCGGGCCCCAGCTGCGCTGACCGACCGGCGGGAACTTGGCGGCGGCGGCGAGCGCCCGGGCCTGCTCCACCGTGTTGATCATCGGCGCGACGATGCCGGCCGCGCCCGCATCCAGCATCCGCGACACCATGGCGGCATCGCCGACCGCGACCCGCACCAGGGCGGCCTTGCCGGCCAGCGCCACCTCGGTGATCGCCGCGCAGCTCGATCTGTAATCGTAGCCGCCGTGCTGCTGATCGAGGAGCACGGCATCGAACCCCGCCCGCGCCAGGGCCCCCGCGATGGCCGGGTCGGCGATGCAGGACCAGCCGAGGAACCGCGCCGGGCCGGTCGGCAGGAGTTCCTGGAGGCTCGGAACGGGAAGAGTCATGCGCTTCCTGTACGTTTCTCGTTCGGCCGCGGGGAGCTCGCGACGCGGCGCCGTGGGGCGCGAGCATAGCGGCCTCGGTTTCCGGAGGTCCAGCCCGACCGGCCACACCCCGCCCTGCGGAGACCTCAGGATCGCCCGGATCGAAACCGATCCTTAACCCTGCCGCGGCCTTAACGGGTCCGCCGCGCCACCGGGACGCGGGCGTCGTCGACGGCCCATACTTTCGACAGATTCGCAAGCGACAGCATTGATATCGCTCACGGATCCGGCGGACGCGGGCTTCAGCCGGCGCAGTGCGGTCCGGAGCAGGAGACCTCGACGGATGAACCCAGCCGACGCGATGCAGGCCGC
>CAXTCV010000064.1:0-17466 GCA_964242725.1 uncultured Methylobacterium sp. | reverse complement strand
GCGTCGGCGCGACCACGCTGGACGAGTACCGCAAGCACGTCGAGAAGGACGCGGCCTTGGCCCGGCGCTTCCAGCCGGTCTTCGTGTCGGAGCCGACCGTGGAGGACACGGTCTCGATCCTGCGCGGCCTGAAGGAGAAGTACGAGCAGCACCACGGCGTCCGCATCCAGGATTCGGCCCTGGTGGCGGCGGCGACGCTCTCGAACCGCTACATCACCGACCGGTTCCTGCCCGACAAGGCCATCGACCTGATGGACGAGGCCGGCTCACGCCTGCGCATGCAGGTCGATTCGAAGCCCGAGGAGCTCGACAACGTCGACCGGGAGATCGTCCGGCTGAAGATCGAGGCTGAGGCGCTCAAGAAGGAGACCGACTCCGCCTCCCGGGACCGGCTGGTCCGGCTCGAGAAGGAACTCGGCGATCTCGAGGAGCGCTCGGCGGCAATCACGGCCCGGTGGAAGGCCGAGAAGGACAAGCTCGGCACGGCGGCCGGCCTCAAGAAGAAGCTCGACGAGGCGCGCAACGAGCTGGCCGCGGCGCAGCGCCAGGGTCAGTACCAGCGCGCGGGTGAGCTCGCCTACGGGGTGATCCCGGGGCTCGAAAAGCAGCTCGCCGAGATCGAGGCCCGGTCCGACGCCAAGTCGGAGAACGGCCGCGACGCGATGATGGAGGAGGCGGTCACCCCCGCCCACATTGCCGGGGTGGTCTCCCGCTGGACCGGCGTGCCGGTGGACAAGATGCTGGAGGGCGAGCGCGAGAAGCTGCTGGCCATGGAGGATGCGCTCGCCAAGCGCGTCGTCGGCCAGCGCGAGGCGGTCGAGGCGGTCTCCACCGCGGTCCGGCGCGCCCGGGCGGGGCTTCAGGATCCGAACCGGCCGATCGGTTCGTTCATGTTCCTCGGCCCCACGGGTGTCGGCAAGACCGAGCTGACCAAGGCGCTCGCCGGCTTCCTGTTCGACGACGACACGGCGCTCGTGCGCATCGACATGTCCGAGTACATGGAGAAGCACGCGGTCGCCCGCCTCATCGGCGCGCCTCCGGGCTATGTCGGTTACGAGGAGGGCGGGGCGCTGACCGAGGCGGTCCGGCGCCGGCCCTATCAGGTCGTGCTGTTCGACGAGGTCGAGAAGGCGCATCCGGACGTGTTCAACGTCCTGCTGCAGGTTCTCGACGACGGGCGGCTCACGGACGGGCAGGGGCGGACGGTCGACTTCCGCAACACGCTGCTGATCATGACCTCGAATCTCGGGGCCGAGTATCTGGTGAACCAGCCCGCGGGCGAGGACACCGATGCGGTCCGCGACGAGGTGATGGGCGTGGTCCGGGGGCACTTCCGGCCGGAATTCCTGAACCGGGTCGACGAGATCATCCTGTTCCACCGCCTCGCGCGGTCGGAGATGGGGGCGATCGTGGAGATCCAGCTCGGGCGTCTGCAGAAGCTGCTCGACGATCGCAAGATCACCCTCACGGTCGACGAGGAGGCCAAGATCTGGCTCGCCGACAAGGGCTACGACCCGGCCTACGGGGCGCGTCCGCTGAAGCGGGTGATCCAGAAGAACGTCCAGGATCCGCTGGCCGAGCTCGTGCTCTCGGGCAAGATCCACGACGGCGAGACCGTGCCGGTCACCGTCGGCCCGATGGGCCTGATGATCGGGGACGTCACGGTCGGCGCCGAGCGGCGGCCGGTCCACGCGACGTTGAACTGATCGGTCTGGAAAGCGGGGGCGGCTTGCCCGGTGGTGGGCCGCTCCCCCCGGTTCCGACCAAGGCCGGAACCGGTTCGGCAGACCGTCGGTGACAGAGACCGCACCGACGGCCAAGCTGCGCTGCCGGCGCGTTGGCCCCAAGGTGACGCGATGCCCGATCTCGGCGGGGATCGACGACCGCGAGCCGCTGCCTGAAGGCCTCGGTTCTCTTGCCGGCGTCTTGACGATGCTCGACCCGGCGCTCCCGTTCAGAAGAGCCGGATCACCACTCCGGTGTCGGGGCGTGCTCGCGGCGTCAGGGGTGGGACGATCTCGGCTCAGCCCGGCGGATCGCCCCCGCGAGATCGACGGCCTGCGCCCGGTCCCGGCAGACCATCCAGAGATCGTCGTGGCCGGACAAATCGGCGTCGAACAGATCGATGAAGGCCGCGGGCGGGGCGGCGAGATCGGGCCAGTGATACAGGCCGAAGCCCAGGGCCTGGAACAGGGGTAGGATCGGCGCGAGGTCCCAGAGCATGCTGTTGACGACCGTCGCGTCGAGCCGACCGGTGGCCAGGAGCGCAGCGTCCGAGATCGACCCGCCCTCGCTCCAGGGGAACCAGCCGCGCCCGTAATCCAGGGTGAAGCGCTGCGCCGCGACGGCGAGCCAGCCGACATGCCCGGTGCGACGCGGGGGCCGCTCCAGCGGCCGGAGCGCTTCCGTCGGGCGCCCGCCACGCGTCGGGGCAAAGAGGGCGCGCCCGTCGCAGGCCGCCAGCAGCAGCCCGTTTGCCGCCTCCGCGGGCTCGGTGCGGGCCGGGCCGGAACGGTCCTCGTTCCAGACGGGCAGGCTCATCACGCAGGCCCGGGGCCAGCCGGCGTGGCACGCCGCCACCATCACGCCCCAGCCCGACAGACCGCCCGCGAAGGGTCGCGTCCCGTCGATCGGATCGCCCACGAAGGTCCAGGCATCCCGGGCGAGCATCGCCGCTGCGGCCGCATGGCCCAGATCGTCGGCCGTCTCCTCTTCGATCAGATCGGGACCGAACCATGCGTGCAGCAGGCGGCTGACGGCGAGGTCGGCCTCGGTGAGGGCCTGGCTCAGATCCGGGCCCTTGTTGGTCATGTCGAGCCCGGCCGCGCGCATGCGCAGGGCGAGGGGGGCCGCGTCCTCGGCGAAGGCCAGCATCCGGGCGAGAACATCCTGCGCGGCGGCGGGCGGAACGGTCATGCGGTGAACAATTCGGGGCTGTGGAGCATCAGCGCCTGGACCAGGACCAGCGTCTTGAGGTCGGACAGCCGGCCCGAACGCGCGGCCTCGGCCAGGGCCACGAGGGGCATCTCGAAGGGCAGCACCTGCTCGCCCTCCGCGTGAAGTCCGCCACCGGACCCGACCCTGTCGGCGTGGCTGTAGGGAGCGAGATAGAGCCAGATGCGCTCCGAGGACACGCTCGGCATGCTGTAGACATGGGCCACGCAGGCCAGGTCCCGAAGGCGCACGCCCGCCTCCTCCATCGCCTCGCGAATCGCCGTCGCCTCCGGCTCGCCCCCGTCGAGACCGCCCGCCGGCGCCTCGTCGAGCTCGGACGGCTCACCCCAGAAGGCCGGCCCGATCCGGGCCTGCCGGACGAGCAGCGCCACGCGCCGCTCGGGATCGTAGGGCAGGACGCAGGCCGCCTGTCCGTGATCCTCCAGCGCCCGCGGCACGGTGCTGCCGTCGGGCAAGGTCAGCGTGGCGATCCCGAAGGTGTTCCACCCCCGGTGGAGCACCGTCAGGGGAAGCGCGGCCGGCGTCGCGTTCATCGGCGCGGATCAGCGCTTGGTGGTGGCGGCCGTCTGGCCGAACATCACCTTCTTGGCGTCCTCGCTCATCGTCTTCCCGAAATCCGGATTGACCTCGGGGGCGCGGGCATAGGCCGCCTTCGTGGCGGGCCGCTCGGCGATGGCCGCGAACCAGCGCTTCAGGTTCGGATGCGCGTCGAGATCCTGGCCCTGCTTCTCCCACGGCACGATCCAGGGGTAGCAGGCCATGTCGGCGATCGAGTAATCCGCCCCGGCGACGTAGGCACGGTCGGCCAGGCGACGGTCGAGGACGCCGTAGAGCCGGTTGGTCTCGTTGACGTAGCGCTTGATCGCGTAGTCGATCTTCTCGGGGGCGTATTGCGAGAAGTGGTGGTTCTGCCCGAGCATCGGGCCGAGGCCGCCCATCTGCCAGAACAGCCATTCCAGCACCTCCGCCCGGCCGCGCAGGTCCCCCGGGATGAAGCGCCCGGTCTTCTCGGCGAGGTACAGCAGGATCGCGCCCGATTCGAACAGCGAGACCGGGGCGCCGCCGCCCGCCGGCGCGTCGTCGACGATCGCCGGCATACGGTTATTGGGGGCGATCTTCAGAAAATCCGGGTTAAATTGCTCGCCCTTGCCAATATTGATCGGATGGATTCGATAAGGAAGACCCGTCTCTTCGAGAAACATCGTGATCTTGTGGCCGTTCGGCGTCGGCCAGTAGTACAGATCGATCATCGGCTCGCGTCCCACTCAGCCCCCGGCCGATGGGAAGTGGGCCTGCGCGGCGCTCCGGTCAAGCATCGGGCGGCTGCGAGGCCGCTGTCCGCCGCCGCCAGCGCCGCCCCCCTGCGACGAGCGCGGTCATTCAGAGCCGCGACACGTAGGCCGCCAGATCCTTGATGTCGGCCTCGCTCAGCTCCTGCGCGACCTCGTTCATCGCCGGATCGTAGCCGGGCCGGGCATTGCTCTTGTACCCGGTCAGCGCCTTGGCGAGGTACTCCTCCCGCTGCGCCCGGATCCGCGGGATCGCGTCCCGGCCGGCGAGATCGGCGCCGTGGCAGGAGGTGCATTGATGCTTGGCGACGAGCGCCTGGGCCCGCTCGTTGAGGGCCGGCTCGGCGGGCGCGCCGGTCCGGGTCGGGGCCGGCAGGGTCGCCACCGCGTCGGCATAGGCGCGCAGGTCGTCGTCGGAGAACCCGGCGGCGACGTCGTTCATCGGCGGTGCCGCGCGCTGCTTCTCCCGGAACTGGAAGAGCTGCGTCACGACGTAATCCGGCAATTGACCGCCCAGCGACGGTATCCCCTCGGTCTCGGACGTGCCCGCCCCGTGGCAGGCGACGCAGGGCGCGAGAAGCTCGTGTGTCGCCGTCTCCGGGGCGGCGATGGCCGCGCCCGCCAGCAGCGTGCCCAGGGCCGAGACCAGCCCCCGGGCCACGCGCCGTCTCGGCATCGGCCGCTTCATTGGCCGTAGCTGACGCGGTAGATCGCGCCGTTGTAGTCGTCCGAGACGAGCAGCGACCCGTCCTTGGCGACGAGCACGTCGACCGGACGGCCGACATACTTGTTGTCCTGCAGAAACCCGGTCAGGAACGGCTCGACCGCAGCGACCTTGCCGTCGGCTCCGGGCTTGGCCACCACCACGGCGCCGCCGAGCTTGGTGGTGCGGTTCCAGGATCCGTGCTGGGCGATGAAGATGGCATCGCGGTAGGCCTCCGGGAACTGCGTCCCGGTATAGAACCGCATGCCCAGCGAGGCCGTGTGCGGCCCGAGAAGACCGGCCGGCGGAGTGAACTCCGCGCAGGAATGGCCCCAGCCGTATTCCGGATCGGTGAAGGTGCCCTGGTGGCAGAACGGGAAGCCGAAATGCTGCTTGCCCGGCTGCGTGAGCACGTTCAGCTCGTCGTTCGGGATGTCCTCAGAGACCCAGTCACGGCCGTTGTCGGTGAACCAGAGCTGCTTGGTCTTCGGATTCCAGTCGAAGCCGACGGTGTTGCGCACGCCGCGGGCGATGACCTCGGCGTTCTTGCCGTCGAGGTCGATCCGCCGGATCTGCGCGTGCGTGTCCGGCGGCATCAGGATGTTGCCCGGCGAGCCGACCGGCACGTAGAGCTTGTTGTCCGGGCCGATGGCGATGAACTTCCAGCCATGGGCCTCGTCCTTGGGCAGGTCGTCGTAGACGAGGGCCGGCTTCTCCGGGCTGTCGAGATGCGCCTCGATGTCGTCGTAGCGCCAGATCTTGGAGAGTTCGGCGACGTAGAGGGCGCCGTCGTGGAAGGCGACGCCGTTCGGCCGGTGCAGCCCCGACGCGATGGTCTTGATCTCGCGCTTCCCGTCCGCGCCCGCCTGCGGCAGCACCGCGTAGACCTTGCCGACCGTGCGGGTGCCGACGAACAGGGTCCCGTCCGGCGCCTGGGTCATCTCCCGGGCGTTGGCGATGCCACTGGCGTAGACCTCGATCTTGAAGCCGTCCGGCACCTTGAGCTTGTCCAGCGGCAGCTTGGCCACCGGGGTCGCGAGCGGCGGACCCGCGACCGGCGCGAGCTTCGCGGCCGCGCCATTTTCCGGGCGACCATAGAGCGCGTCTCCGCGCTCGACCTTCACGCTCGCCGGAGGGGCGGCGGTGGCGGGGGTCTCCTGGGCATGGACCGCGTGGGGCCCCACGGCGCCCAGCCCCAGGCAGGTGAGGGCGGCGGCGAGGCCACGGCCCAGGAACGGCTTGCAGGTCGGCGTCATGATGTCTCCCGAGGCAGCCGGCGTTTCGGCCGGTCCGTTTTCGCTGAACTCATTATTCAGCATTCCGGCGCACGACGCGACTCGGTGGACGAAGTCAGATGCGACAGCGTCCTGCGGCCGTAACCGGATGGCGGATTACGGCTGCGGCGCAGCCGTGCGGGCGCGCTCTACGAACCGGTCGCCATCCTCCCGCAGGAGCAGGCGGTCGGCCACCAGACCGTCGACGGCCTGCTCGACGGCCTCCGCATAGGTGGACGGGTTCGGATAGCGTTCGGCCAGCGCGGGCCGCGGGTCGCCCTTGGCCTCGCGCTCGGCCCGCGTCGCCGCGAAGGGCAGCAGGCTGCCTTCGCGGTCGCACAGCTCGCCCGCGGGGAACGGCTCGGCGTAGAGGTTCCAGCCGGTATGGGTGCCGCTGGGCACGGCCACGTCGGGCAGGCGGATGCCGGCGATGTCCTGCCCGTCCGCGTCGACCCGCGGTACCAGCGGCCGGTATTGGGGTCCCGCCTCGGGATGCGGATCGACATAGGTCGGGAAGCGGGCGATGCCGTTGACGGCCGTCGCGATGGCCAGGCCCGGGACGTAGGGAAACCCGGTGGCGGCCGGCTCGACCAGCGTGCCGTCCGACAGGCGCGGGACCCGGCTCGGCGGCGGCGCCCGGCCGTCGCGGACCCAATCCTCCAAGTCGACCAGCAATGCGCGCAGGGCCGGACCGGGATTGAGCGTGTTGCGCGGGTTGGCGCAGGGGCCCCTGTCGGAAACGAGGTCGGAGCGGCCGTAGTGGAAGCCCCCCGCGATCAGGTAGGCGCGCGCGGTGTCCGGCAGATCGAGGTCGACCCGGCCGAGGGGATCGGTGGTCAGCAGCGAGGCGCCCTTCTGCCAGTACTCCGTCTCGGTGTTGACCTCCATCCAGAGCGGGTCGAACCCGTCGCCGCGCAGGAGCGCACCGCTCCGGCCGGTGACCGGGTCGTGCTGGACGGCGGCCGAGAACGGGAAGGCGTTCTCCGGGTACAGGTGGTCCTCGTGCTGGGTGTTGGTCCGCGAGGGCTGGGCGAATCGGGCGTTGAGGAACACGCCGCCGATTCCGGAGATGTGGGCGAGCACCCCGTCGAACACGCGGGCGCCGGCCTCGTCCCGGTTGAAACCCTCATGGACGAAGTCGCGCAGGAACCGGCCGCTCTGCGAGATGCCCAGGGCCACGGCGCGCCGCATGCCCCCGCCCGCCGGATTGTCGGCGGTGCCCCCGCGCAGGAAGGCGACCACGTCCCGGGTGGCGGCGAAGCCGAGCCCCAGCACCTTGGGGCCGACGGCCTCGTAGGTGAACTGGTAGAGCGAGCCGGGCTGCGGCTTCGTGCCCGCGGGCAGCAGCCTGAGCTGGCGCGGCCCCGCGAATTCCCAGGCCGCCCGCGGCACCGGCAGGGGCGTGTCGGCCTCGCGGCGTCGGACCGTCAACGTTGCCCCGGGCTGGTCCGTCCCGGCCGCCGCGAAGGTGAGGTAGAACGGCGCCTCCGTGGGCCCGCGCGTCCCGCTGACGAGCTCGTCCCGCACGGTCCCGGTGATCGGCTTGCCGTCCCGGGTGGCCACCGGCACGTCGATCGCCATGCCGCCGTTCTGGCGCAGGGCGTCGGCCTCCCAGCCCGACCAGACGATCGTGTCGCCGCGGTTGAGCACCAGGGCGGTACCCGCGTCCCGTGCCGTACGCGGGTCGTTGACCGCCTGCCCAGCCTGCGCGGGCGCGTCGAGCACCCAGTTGAACAGGAACTTCCGGCCGCGGTTCGGCACCTCGTAGAGCAGTGTGCCGCTGCCGCGTGCCGGATCCTTCGGGCGCAGGATAAAGATGTCCGTGCGGTACGCGACGAGGCCGCGGGCGTTGCGGGGTGCCAGCGCGAGATCGGCGATGCCGGCATTGGCCGGGTCGGCCGGGTCGATCTCGCCCCGGGCGAAACCGATCACGCGCTCGTAAGGGCCTGCCTGTCCGAAGCCCGCGCCGTCCGCGAAGGGCTCGACCGCGGTGATGTCGATGCCCACGATCCGGGCGGAGGCCGGCGCCACGGCCCCCGGCAGAAGACTTAGCGCGACGGCGCAGGCACACAGGCGCACGGAGCGGACGCGCATCGCAGGACCTCCCGGATCTCCCGCTGCTCTTCGGCTGATCGGCCGCGGCAGCTGGCTTGAACGCTTCGGAACACTGCGTGTCGACAGCATTCCCAGCGCCGGTATTTCACGTCTGCAACGATGAGAGAACCGGGAAGGCCCGGGTGAGCCACCGGATTCGGTCCGCGCGCTCACCTTGCGTTTTGGCGAACGATCTCCGAAAACGCCCCCCGTCCGGGAAGCTTAGGCTTGGCCGGGGTTCCGGTCGTCCGCCGGTGCCCGGCCGACGCGGCGTTCCGATCCGGTTCGGGGACACGTATCGATGATCGATTACGCGCAGGCGCGGCGGATGATGGTCGACTGCCAGTTGCGGACCTTCGACGTGAACGACAATTCGGTGCTCGACGCGTTCGATACCGTGGCACGGGAGACCTTCGTGCCCAAGGGGCGCGAGCCCTTCGCCTATATCGACCAGACCCTGCAGATCGGTGGGGCGGGCGCCGAGGCCCGCTGCATGCCGGCGCCGATGGTTTTGGCCCGGATGATCCAGGCCCTGCGCATCCGCCCGGGCGTCGCCGCCCTCGACGTCGCCAGCGGCAACGGCTACGCGGCGGCCATCTTGGCGCAGCTCGGCGCGAAGGTGACGGCGCTCGAATCGGTTCCGGACCTCGCCGCTTCGGCCCGGGCCCGGCTGGGCACCGCCGCCGAGGTGATCGAGGGTCCGATCGAATCGGGCGCGCCCAAGCAGGCGCCCTTCGACGCGATCCTGATCAACGGCCGCGTCGAGGTCCGGCCGCAGGCGCTGCTGGAACAGCTCAAGGACGACGGCCGGCTGGTCTGCGTGATGGGGCCGCACCGGAACGCCAAGGTGACCGTGTTCGTCCGCGCCGGCGACGCCTTCGGGGGACGCCCGCTGTTCGACGCGTCGCTGCCCGGCCTCGACGCCTTCGCGGCGGAAGCCGGGTTCGCGTTCTAGAACCCGCGAGGCGGGTTCAGCCCAGCCGGTAATCCGCCATCCGGGCGCGCCGGGCGCTCCGGCGGTAGGCCATCACGGAATCCGGCCAGAGGGTCGCGTTGCGGCCCTGCGCGTCGAGATACCAGCTGCGGCAGCCGCCGGCCTGCCAGATGCTGTCGGCGAGCCGCGCGCGGATCCGATCCAGGAAGCGGGCCTGCGCCTCCGGGCGGACCTCGATGGCCCGGGTCCCGCGGCGCAGGGCCTTAAGGCAGTCGAGCACGTGCTGGACCTGGACCTCGATCATCGAGACGACCGAGTTGTGGCCGAGGCCCGTGTTGGGCCCGAGCAGCATGAAGTAGTTGGGGAACCCCGCGACCGTGATCCCCTGGTAGGCTCCCATGCCCTCGGCCCAGGCGTCCGCCAGGCGCAGGCCGTCGCGCCCGACGAGATTCATCCGCATGAAGGTCGCGGTGACGTCGAAGCCGGTGGCGTAGACGATCACGTCGAGGTCGTGAGACCGGCCGTCCTGTGTGGTCACCCCGGCCTCGGTGATCTGCGCGATGCCGCCGGTCTCGAGGGTGACGTTCGGGCGCTGGAGCGCCGGGTAGTACGTGTCGGAGATCAGCACGCGCTTGCAGCCGAGCCGGTAGTTCGGCGTGAGGCGCCGCCGCAGCTCCGGATCCGGGACCGCCTTGGCGAGGTGCCGACGCGCCAGGGCCTCGGCCTGGCCGGTGAGCTTCGAGACCTTGGTGAAGCCCAGCAGCGCGCGCACCTCGTGCAGCCAGAACAGCCGGGCCCGTTCGAGCCGGCGGGCGAGGGGCAGGCGCCGGTACCGGGCCTTGATGCGCTCCGCGATGGCGTGGTCGTCCTTCGGCATGATCCAGGGCGGCGTGCGCTGGAACAGGGTCAGGTGCGCGGCGACCTGGGCGAGTTCCGGCACGACCTGGATCGCGCTCGCCCCCGTGCCGATCACGCCGACGCGCTTGCCGGCGAGGCTCACGGCATGGTCCCACGCCGCCGTGTGGAAGGCCGGTCCGGCGAAGGCGTCGCGGCCGGGGATGTCCGGATAGGCCGGATGGTGCAGGCCGCCCATCCCGGAGACGATCGCCCGCGCGGTGAGCGGCCCACGGTCGGTCTCCACGTGCCAGAGGGCGCCCGCCTCGTCCCAGGTCGCACCCTGAAAGGCGGTGCCGAGCTGGATGAGCGGCATCAGCCCGTGATGCTCCGCCGTCTCCCGGAGATAGGCCAGGATCTCCCCCTGCGGAGCGTACATCCGGCTCCAATCCGCCTTCGGGGCGAAGGACAGGGAATAGAGGTGCGAGGGCACGTCGCAGGCCGCCCCCGGATAGGTGTTGTCGTGCCACGTTCCGCCGATGCCGTCGCCCTTCTCGATCACCCGGAGGGGCCCGATCCCCTGCTGACGGCACCGGATCGCCATCGCCAGCCCTGAGAAGCCGGCCCCGACGATGAGCACCGCCAGAGGTTCGGAGCGCGCGGCCGCGGCTGCGAGGTCTGTCATCGAACGGGGCTCCCGGGGGTGGCCTGGGGGGCGTGCGCCCTCAGGAAGGCGGCGGCCTCGTCGAGGGAGGTGCGCGCCTCCGGCAGCATGCCGGCCGCGAACTGCCAGGCATGGGACACGACGGGGAAGACCTTCAGCTCCGCCGTGACGCCGGCCGCCCGGGCCCGCTCCGCCATGCGGACGGAATCGTCGCGCAGCACCTCGCGGTCGCCCACGTGGAACAGCAGCGGCGGGAAGCCGGTGGGATCGCCGAGGAGCGGCGAGATCCGCGGGTCGGCCGGATCGGCGCGGCCGAGATACATCTGCCGGATCGTGGCGAGCGCCTTCGGGTCGAACATCGCATCGCGCCACGCGTTCGTCACCCGCGAGCCGTCCTCGGAGACGAAGTCCGTGGCCGGGGAGAACAGCGCGGCGGCCCAGGGCAGCGGCAGGCTCCGGGCGCGGGCCTCGCCCATCAGCACCAGGGCGAGATTGCCGCCGGCCGATTCGCCCGCCACGCAGGCCGCACCCTCGGCGCTGAACGCTGCCCAGACGGCCATGACGTCCTCGACCGCGGCCGGGAACGGGTGCTCGGGGGCGAGGCGGTAATCCGGGGCGAAGATCGTGAAGCCGCGGCTCGCCAGGGCGCCCGTCACGGGCCGGTGGGTGCGCGGCGAGCAGGCGATGAAGCCGCCGCCGTGGATGTAGAGCATCCGGCGCCCGGGGCCGGCCTTCGGCCGGACCCACTCGCCGCGCACGCCGCCGACGGTGCCGGCCTCGTAGGTCACGCCCTTGGGATCCCGGAAGGCCGGCGCCTCGAAGATGCGGCGGAACGCGGCGGCGTCCCGGGCCCGGGCGAGGGGGCCGCGGACCCGGCTGCGGATCAGGTAGGCGCCGATATAGGCGCGCAGGCTCGCCATCTCAGAGCGTCCCCCCGGACAGTCGCACGATCGTCTTCCAGTAGCCCACCGGCATCAGCCGCTGGATCAGAGCCGCATTCCGGGCATCCTTGCCGATGACGATCCGCGGCGCCCGGGTCTCGATGCCGCGGATGATCGCGGCCGCCGCCGTCGCGGGGTCGAGGGTCAGGAGCTTGCCGAAGGCCGCGCGGGCCTCCTCGTCCTCCACCGCGGCGCGCTTGGCCGCCTCGGGGTCGGTGGGCGGGCGCCGGCCGCGGGCGTTGCGCGAGATGGCCGTGGCGACGCCCCCGGGGTGAACCACGGTCACCCCGAGCCCGCTGCCGGCATATTCGTGCCGCAGGGCCTCGGAGAAGCCCCGGACGGCGAACTTGCTGGTGCAATAGGCCACCTGTCCCGGCGGCGCGATCAGCCCGAACAGGCTCGACAGGTTGACGATCTGCGCCGCCGGCCGGGCGCGCAGCATCGGCAGGAAGGCGTGGCACATCCGCACGACCGCGCGCAGGTTGATGTCCATGAGCCACTCGAAATCTTCGAGATGCGTCTCGTCGAATCGGCCACCGAGGGCGACGCCGGCATTGTTGATCAGGAGGTCGAGATGTCCGAACCGCGCCCCGGCCCAGTCCGGCAGCGCGCGGATCGCCTCGGCATCCACGAGATCGACGACCCGGGTCTCGACCGCGGTCCCGCTCTGGCGGATCCGACCGGCGATGGCCTCGAGCCCGACCGGATCGCGGTCCACCAGCAGGAGGCTGCATCCCTTGGCGGCGAGCCCCGTCGCCAGGGCGGCACCGATGCCGCTCGCGGCGCCGGTGATGAGCGCGACGGCGCCGGCAAGCCGAAATGTCTGAGCCAAACGTCGCCTCCCGCCGCGCCGGTTCGTCCGGGCTTCCTCTCAGGGATAGCCCTCGCCTCGACGACTGTCTAGGGTGAACACCCTAGACCAGGGTCGGAGACGATGGCGCAGGACCGCAGTCGGGGATTGCAGGAGACCGGACGGGCTGCCGATGGCCCGGCCGTGAGCACCCGCGACCGGATCCTCGCGGTGAGCCTGGACCTGTTCAACGCCCGGGGGCTCGGCCGGATCACCACGGCCGAGATCGCCGCAGCCGCGGGAATTCGGGAGGGGAACCTCCAGTATCACTTCCCGCGGAAATCCGGCCTGGTCGAGGCGCTGTTCGCGGCCTTCGAGGCGGAGGCCGTGGCAGTGGCCGGGGGGATGCCGGCCGATGCCGGCGCGCCGGAGGCGCTGCTTGCCTATCAGCGGGCCTGGTTCGACCTGATCTGGCGCTACCGCTGCATCTACCGCGACGGGATCGCCATGGTGGAGATCGCCCCCTCCCTGCGCCCGCGCGTCCATGCCCTGCGGGCGCGGACGCAGGCCCTGGCCCGGCGCGTCTTCGAGGCGGCCATGCGGGCGGGGCGGCTTCGGATCGATCCGGAGGGCCTCGGGCGGCTCATCGACAACGCCTGGATCGTCTCCAGCCACTGGATGAGCCACCGCCTCCAGGGCGGTACCGCGCTGACCGAGGCGGATCTCGACTGGGGGTTCGCCCAGGTCCGTGACCTGTTCGCCCCGTATCTCGTCGCGCGGCGCCCGGATTAACCGGGACTGGCCCGAACCTTCCATGGGCTCCGGCCAAGCGCGAACCCGAAAGACGCGATGCTCGACCGTCTGACCCATACCGGCCTCAGCCTCCTGTTGCTGCTCGCCGTGGCGGTCCTGTTCTCAACCAATCGACGGGCGATCCGCCCCCGGGTCGTGCTGGCCGCGCTCGCGCTGCAGGTGGGGCTCGGGGCGCTGGTCCTGTTCCTGCCGGCCGGGCAGGCGTCACTGACGGCGGCCGCCACGGTTGTCGCCACCGGGCTCGCCTACGGCGACCGCGGCACGGCGTTCCTCTTCGGCGGCCTCGTCGAGCCGAAGATGTTCGAGCTCTTCGGCGGGTCGGGCTTCATCCTGGCTCTGCGGGTGCTGCCGCAGATCCTGTACGTGTCGGCCCTGATCGCGGTCCTCTACCATCTCGGCCTCATGCAGGCGCTCGCCCGGGGCCTCGGGGCGGTGCTGCGCCGGATCCTCGGCACCGCGCCGATCGAATCCTTCTCCGCGGTCATCACCATCGCCATCGGCCAGAGCGAGATCGCGGTGGCCCTCCGTCCGTTCCTGGCCCTGCTGACCGGCGCCGAGCTGTTCGCCGTGATGGCGAGCGGCGCCGCGTCCACCGCGGGTTCGATCCTGGCCGGTTACGCCGCGCTCGGCGTCCCGATGACCTACCTGCTCGCCGCCTCCGTGATGGCGATCCCCGGCGGCCTGCTCTACGCCAAGATCCTGGTGCCCTCCACGGAGCCGACCCGGATCACCACCACCCGGGTGGAATTCGGCGAGACCCGGGCGGCCAACATCATCGAGGCGGCCGCCGAGGGCACGCAGAAGGGCTTGGCGGTCGCGGTCTCGGTCGGGGCCATGCTGATCGCCTTCGTCGGGCTGATCGCCCTGGCGGACGGCCTGTTCGGCTATCTGGGCGGGCTCGTGGGTTATCCCGGAGCCTCGATCGAGGGCGTGCTCGGAGGGGCACTCGCGCCGCTCGCCTGGCTCTTGGGCGTACCGTGGGAGCACGCGATCCTGGTCGGCGGAGCCATCGGCCAGAAGCTCGCCTTCAACGAGTTCCTCGCCTACGCCAACCTGTCGCCGATGCTGACGGGCGGAACCCTCGACCCGCGCACGCAGGCGATCGTGTGCTTCGCCCTGTGCGGGTTCGCGAATTTCGCGTCGATCGCGATCCAGCTCGCGAGCTTCTCGAGCCTCGTCCCGGAGCGGCGTTCCGAAGTCGCCCGCTACGGTCTGCGGGCGGTCCTGGCGGGGACGCTGTCCAATCTCACCAGCGCGGCGATCGCGGGGCTGTTCGTGGGGTGAGCGCGCCTATGGCGTCCACGCCGTCGGTATGACGACTTCGCCAAAGCAGCGATACCTGCAGTCGGAAAGCTTCACAGCTTCGGTGGCGCTCGGAACGCCGCACAAACGAAAAGCGCCGCTTCGGATGAAGCGGCGCCCTGAACGATACGTCGACGTCTTAGTTGAAGGTGTCGATCTCAGCCGACTCGTAGCTGGTGACTTCCATGCCGACGCAGATCTCGGACACGATCGGGGCAGACCAAGCCATACTTTCCTCCTGTTGAACTTCGGGTGATTGTTTGAGCGACCACGAGGACCGGCGCGCGGGGCGCTCCGATCCGGGGCACCTTAGTTGAAGGTGTCGATCTCGGCCGACTCGTAGCTGGTGACTTCCATGCCGACGCAGATCTCGGACACGATCGGGGCAGACCAAGCCATGGCGTTTCTCCTCGTTGTTGGTGAGCGGTATATAGCCGATATCTTGGACGCAATACAAGCGAGCACAACACTTATATTTCTCATAGGGACCCCCGGGGGACCCCTGGTGCCGCCGCGCGACACCCGTGCCGCTCCTGTGGGTTCAGGGCTCCAGCAACCCCGTTCCCGGAACGGTTTCGACTTGACTGACTTTTTTCGCGGGCGCACGAGGCAGCGGCGCGACACCGTCTCCGGCGGCGCCGCGCTCCCCTTCAAGCAGCGACCAGCGAAGCGACGTGCCCGACCGATCGTGCCTGCCGTGCCCGGCCACGCGCCGTCGTCCCGCCTGAGCCGCTGAGAGGCCTGGCCGCGGGGCGCCGACGCGGCGACCGGCCGCGGCCTTGACCCAGGATGACCGGCGCCGCGTCGCCTCGTAACCCACGAGGCGAGGCCATGAACGAGATCGCCCCCTTCGACACGCCGATCGACCCGTCCGTTCTGGCCGCGCGGCTCTCGGACGAACGGGCCCCGGATATCGTGGAGAAGCTCAACGAGGAGGCGCCCGAGGTCGCGGCCGCGATCCTCCTGGGCCTGCCGCTGGAGCGGGCGGTCGAGGTGCTCGACCAGCCGGAGCTCGACTGCGCCGCCGACATCATCGAGATGCTGCCCCGGGACCGGGTGGCGGCCTACCTGTCGGGGATGTCGGCCGACCGGGTCACGGACGTGTTCCGCGAGATCGAGGAGCCCGGCCGCTCCGACCTGCGCGCCCGCCTCGATGCCGAGACCCGCGGTGCCGTGGACCGGCTCTCGGCCTACGGCGAGGAGACGGTCGGCTCGCTGATGACCACCGAGTTCGTCACCATCCCCGGCACCTGGACGGTGGGCCAGACGCTGGAGCACATCCGCCACGTCGAGAAGACCCGCGAGACCATCTACGCGATCTTCGTGCTCGACCCGCGGACCCGGGCTCTGACCAAGGCGGTGCCCCTGCGCCGGCTGATCTCGGGGGATCCGAACGACAACGTGCTCAGCGTCGCCCCGGGACGGCGGCCGCTCGCCGTGTCGCCCACGGCGAGCCGCGAGGAGGCGGCCCGGCTGATCTCCAAGTACGATCTCCTGGCGCTGCCGGTGGTCGACGCGGTCGGCCACGTCATCGGCATCGTCACCGTCGACGACATGATCGACGCGATGATCGAGAAGCAGACGCAGGACGTGCAGCGCTTCGGCGGCATGGAGGCGCTGCCCGAGCCCTACATGGATATCGGCTTCTTCACGATGATCCGAAAGCGCGCCGGCTGGCTGTGCGCGCTGTTCCTCTCGGAAATGCTCACCGCCTCCGCCATGCAGGGCTTCGAGGGGGAGCTGGAGAAGGCGATCGTCCTGACGCTGTTCATCCCGCTGATCATGAGCTCGGGGGGCAATTCGGGCTCGCAGGCGACCTCGCTGCTGATCCGGGCGCTCGCCCTGCACCAGATCCGCTTGCGGGACTGGTGGCGCGTGGCGTTGCGCGAGCTGCCCACCGGCATCGTCCTCGGGGCGATCCTCGGGGTGATCGCCGTGATCCGGATCGTGGCGTGGCAGAAGCTCGGCCTGTACGATTACGGCGAGCACTGGCCGCTGGTCGCCGCGACGGTGGGCGCGGCCTTGGTCGGCATCGTGACCTTCGGGTCCCTGTCGGGCTCGATGCTGCCGTTCCTGCTCCAGCGCATCGGCTTCGACCCCGCCACCGCCTCGGCGCCGTTCGTCGCGACGCTGGTCGATGTCACCGGGCTCGTGATTTATTTCTCCGTCGCGCTGCTGATCCTGCGCGGGACGCTGCTGTAGAGCTTTGGAATAGACGCGGGTGGGCGCGCCCGTCCGGAGTCCCGGATCCGCACGTCTCCCTCTACCGCAGAGGGGCTGACGGATTCACACATGGGGCTGGGCGACACGGGCGCAGGACGGAGCGCGGGTTCCCTCTCTCGTGCGGGGAAAGGGGTGGGGTGAGGGATCAGTTCGTCCGGAAAGGTCGCACCCCTCACCTTGTCCCTCTCCCGCACCGGAGAGGGGATCCGCGCCCGGTCCTGACGCCATCTCGCCGAGGCCGACGTGTGAAGGCGTCCGCCCGCCCAGGAGAAGGGGCCCGTCCGACCGGACGCATCGGATCGGCAGACCTGGGCGCGCCCCGCATCACCCCGCCACGGCTGCCGCCAGCCGCTTCCTCTGGACCTTGCCGTTCGCCGTCCGAGGCAGGGCCTCGAGGAAGCGGATCTCCCGCGGGCGCTTGTAGGCCGCCAGCCGCTCGGCGCACCATGCGAGCAGCGCCGCGGGGTCCGGTTCGGCGTCGGGCTGGAGCACCACGAACCCGCAGATCACCGAGACATCCGCGCGCACCGGCAGCTCGGCCACGCCGACCTCCGCCACGGACGGGTGGGCGGCGAGCACCGCCTCCACCTCGTTGGGCGAGACCCGGTAGCCCATCGCCTTCATCAGGTCGTTGTTGCGGCCCTCGAACC
>CAXTCV010000063.1:0-17656 GCA_964242725.1 uncultured Methylobacterium sp. | reverse complement strand
TTCCCCTTCTCGGCCATCGTCGGCCAGGACGAGATGCGCCAGGCGCTGCTGATCGCGGCGGTGGATCCGTCCGTCGGCGGCGTGCTGGTCTTCGGCGACCGCGGCACCGGCAAGTCCACGGCGATCCGGGCGCTCGCCGCCCTGCTGCCGCCGATGCGCGCCGTCGTCGGCTGCCCGTACAATTGCGATCCCGACAGCCCGGCGGAGAGCTGTCCCCACTGCGCGAGCCTACCGGGCGCGCGAAAGAAATCCGAAAAAAAAGCGGTTCCGGTGGTGGACCTGCCGCTCGGGGCCACCGAGGACCGGGTGGTCGGCACCCTCGACCTGGAGCGGGCGCTCGGCGCCGGCGTGAAGGCGTTCGAGCCGGGGCTGCTCGCCCGGGCCAATCGCGGGTTCCTGTACATCGACGAGGTGAACCTCTTGGAGGACCACCTCGTGGATCTCCTGCTCGACGTGGCGGCCTCCGGCGTCAACACCGTCGAGCGCGAGGGGCTCAGCCTGCGCCACCCGGCGAAGTTCGTCCTGGTCGGCTCCGGCAACCCGGAGGAGGGGGAGTTGCGCCCGCAGCTCCTCGACCGGTTCGGGCTGGCCTGCGAGGTCGCGACCCCGAAGGACATCGCCACCCGGATCGCCGTGGTGCGCGCCCGCGACGCCTACGAGCGCGACCCCGAGGGCTTCTGCGCCGCCCGCGCCCGGGACGAGGCCGCGATCCGAAAGACGATCCTGCTGGCCCGGGAGCGCCTGCCGGGGGTGAGCGTCCCGGATGCCGCCCTGGAGCGCGCGGCGCGGCTCTGCCTGGCGCTGGGCACCGACGGGTTGCGCGGCGAGCTGACCCTGATGCGCACCGCCCGGGCGCTCGCGGCCCTCGACGGCGCCACGACGGTCACCGACGACCATCTCCGCCGCATCGCCCCGGCCTCCCTGCGCCACCGCCTGCGCCGCAACCCCCTGGACGAATCCGGCTCCACCGCCCGGGTGGAGCGGGCGCTGGCGGAGGTGTTTGCGTGACGCATACGCAGGCTCTCCTCCCAAGGTCTGTGCGGCGGTGCGGCCACGGCCGGTCGACGGATGTGCCAGTCCAGCGTTGCCACGCGCCCTCCCGCCCCCCTCGGCGGGGGCGGGAGACGCGCCCTGGTCCAGCCGCTGGCCCCATCCGGAAGCAGGGCGTGAATCCCCGCGCCCGAACGGGCATGGTCTGCGTCCGCAGACAGCCGGGTGAACGGCGTGCCTGATCCGGAGAAACGTGATCCCGCGCCCCGACCCTCTCCGGCACGGACGAGTGAGCGCGTCGCGCCGCGTCCCGGGCCGAGCAAACCCGAGGACCGATCCGCGCCCTGGCGCGAGGCCTGCCTCGCCGCCCGGCTGATCGCCGCCGACCCGCACGGGTGCGGCGGCGCGGTGCTACGCGCGGCCCCCGGCCCGGTGCGGGAGCGCTGGCTCGAAACCGTGCGCGCCGCGCTCCCGCCCGAGACGCCCTGGCGGCGCCTGCCGCCCGCGATCGGCGATGACGGTCTGCTCGGCGGCCTCGACCTCGCCGCGACCCTGGCGGCCGGCCGGCCCGTCGCCCGGGCCGGCCTGCTGGCTCAGGCCGATGGCGGGATCGTCGTCGTGCCCATGGCCGAGCGCCTGCCGCCCGGCACCGCCTCCCGGCTCGCCGCCGCCCTCGACACCGGCACCGTGTCGGACCGGCCGGCCCGGTTCGGCCTGATCCTCCTCGACGAGGGCGAGGCCGACGAGACCGTCGGCGAGGCCCTGGCCGACCGTCTCGCCTTCCGGATCGACCTCGGCGGCGTCGGGATCGCCGATTGCGACGCCGCCCCCATCGACGCCGAGCGCGACGCGGCCGCGGAGCCCGACCCGCTCGCCACCCTGTGCCGGCTGGCGGAGGCGCTCGGTGTCGCCTCCCTGCGCGGGCCGATTATGGCAGCCCGCGTGGCGCGAAGCCTCGCGGCGGATCGCCCGGTCGGCACGGCGGAGATCACCGCGGCGGCCCGCCTGGTCCTGGCCCCGCGCGCCACGCGCCTGCCCATCCCCGAGGAGGCGGCGGAGGCGCCGCCCCCACCCCCCGCGGAGGACCGGGACGCGCCGGATGCGGCCGACCCCGCCCCGGCCGAAACGGCCGACGCGCGCGTGCTCGAAGCGGTCCGCGCCGCGATCCCGGCGGGGCTGCTCGATCAGCTGATGGCGGGGGGGGCGCGTCTCTCGGCCGCGAAGGCCGGCCGGGCGGGTCAATTGGCGGCGGCGCGGACCGGGCGCCCGATCGGCAGCCGCCGGGGCGACCCGCGGCGCGGGCGCCTCGACCTGCTCGCGACGCTGCGGGCGGCTGCGCCCTGGCAGGCCCTGCGGCGCGGGGGCGAGGAGACGCGCCGCCTCGTGGTGCGGCGGGACGACCTCCGGATCCGGATCCTGCGGCAGCGGACCGAGACCACGACGGTGTTCTGCGTCGACGCCTCCGGCTCGGCCGCCCTGGAGCGGCTGGCCGAGGCCAAGGGCGCGGTCGAGCTTCTGCTGGCCGAGGCCTATGTCCGGCGCGACCGGGTGGCGCTGGTGGCGTTCCGCGGGACCGGCGCGGAACTGGTTTTGCCGCCGACACGCTCCCTGACCCGGGCGAAGCGCGGGCTCTCGGGACTGCCGGGCGGGGGCGGGACGCCGCTCGCGGCGGGGATCGACGCGGCGCTCGGCGTGGCGCTCGGGGTGCGCCGGACCGGCAGCCGGCCGGTGATCGTGCTGCTGACGGACGGGCGCGCCAACGTCGCGCGGTCGGGGGAGGGCGGACGGGCTCGCGCCGGGGCGGAGGCCCTCCAGGCGGCCGCCGCGCTCCGTGCGGCCGGGCTGCCGGCTCTGGTGATCGATACCGGTGCCCGGGGCGACGGCGCGCGCGCGGTCGCTGAGGCCATGGCCGCCCGTTACCTGATCTTGCCGCGCGCCGATGCCGGGCGGCTCAGCGCGGCCGTGCGGGCCGCGCTCTGAGCGTCGCGATGGCCGGGTTCAACGCGCGGCGTCGGGCTCGGATCCGATATGCGGGCTTGAATCAGAGATGGATGCCGACGCCGATATCGGCCACGCGCTGGTTGTGGGACATCCAGGCGTTCAACATCTCGCGGAACAGGCCGCGGAAGGTCCAGCGGCCCGGGGTCGAGGCGGCGAAGTGCTCGGTGGCGGAGGTGAAGACGATCATGGCCGGTTCCCTTGGTGCGCGACGTGCTGGGTCGGTGCTCGCCGCTGTGATGCCGTCTTTGCTGCGACGCAGCAATCCGGCCTCCGGCAGCGGTGGCATGCGGTTTCTGCATGCGTTTCCAGTATGTTACGAAATACTTCCAACCCAGCACGATAGCGCAGGCCTTCGATCCCCGGCTGGCTTTGGTGCGATGCAGGATGGCGGCCGGTGCTGAATCTCCTCGAAGCGGACCGTCCGGACTGGGCGGTGGATGGGCGGGACTGGCCGCACCGGGCGGCGAGCCGCTTCGTCGAGGCGGCGGGCCTGCGCTGGCACGTCCAGGAATTCGGCCGACCCGAGGCACCGGCCCTGCTGCTGCTGCACGGGACCGGGGCGGCGACCCATTCCTGGCGCGGGCTCGCGCCGCTCTTGGCCGAAGACTTCTTCGTGACCGCTCCGGACCTGCCGGGCCACGGTTTCACCGATCCGCTGCCGGATGCCGACCTGTCGCTGCCCGGCATGGCCCGGGCGGTGGCGGGCCTCGTGGCGGCGCTCGGGCGCCCGCCGGCCGTGGCGGCGGGCCACTCGGCGGGTGCGGCGGTGCTGGCGCGGATGTGCCTCGACGGCGCCATCGCGCCCCGGCTGCTCGCGGCCTTCAACGGCGCCCTGGCGCCGCTGCCGGGGGCGGCCAGCCTGCTGTTTCCCAGCATGGCGCGGCTCCTGTTCCTCAACCCGTTCACCCCGAAAATCTTCGCGTGGACGGCGGACCGGTCGGCGGCCAAGCGGCTGATCGAGGGGACCGGCTCGCGCCTCGACCCGCAGGGCGTCGATCTGTACCGGCGGCTCTTCGCCCGGGCCGGCCATGTCCGGGGGGCGCTGGGCATGATGGCGAACTGGGACCTCGCGGGCCTGCACCGGGCGCTGCCGGGGCTCGCGACCCGCACCCTGCTGATCGTCGGCGGCGACGACCGGGCGATCCGGCCGGACACCGCCTTCGCGGTACGCGACCGCCTGCCCGACGCCCGCGTGGCGCTGATCCGGGGCCTGGGTCACCTGGCGCACGAGGAGGCACCCGCGCTGGTCGCCGAGGCGCTGCGCGCGGAGGCGAAGGCCGTCGGCCTGCTCTGAACGCGGGGACTGGCGCCGGCCTTGCCAGGGTCGTAGAGCCAGCCGCACGGGACAGGACCCGCGGCGAGGGCGGGAAGGAGCAGCCGGAACGATGGCGAGACCCGTGATCGGCGTCATCGGCAACGCGCGCCTGCTCGACAACCGGTTCCCGGCGCAGATCGTCGGCGAGAACAACATGCGCGCGCTGGCCGCGGTGGCCGGCGTCCTGCCGCTGATGTTCGCCGCCGCCCCAACGATCACCGACCTCGGCGACCTCCTCGACACGGTGGACGGCGTCCTGCTCACCGGCGGCCGCGCCAACGTCCACCCGACCCGGTTCGGAGCCGAGCCCTGCGCGGCCCACGAGCCCTACGACGAGGCCCGCGACGCCGTGGCGCTGCCGCTGATCGAGGCCTGCGTGGCCCGCGGCGTGCCGCTGTTCGGCATCTGCCGCGGCTTCCAGGAGATGAACGTCGCCTTCGGCGGCAGCCTGCATCCGGAGATCCGCGAACTCCCCGGGCGCCTCAACCATCGGATGCCGCGCCTGGAGAATGGCGAGATCCACCCGGATCTGGAGTTGATCTTCGCCGACCGCCACGCCGTCCGCCTGACGCCCGGCGGCACCTTCGCGCGGTTGATCGGGCGGGAGACGATCCGGGTGAATTCCCTGCACGGCCAGGGCATCCTGGAGCCGGGGGCGCGGGTTGTGATCGAGGGCGTCGCCGAGGACGAGACCGTGGAAGCGATCCGGATCCGCGACGCGGCGGGGTTCGCCCTCGGGGTGCAGTGGCATGCCGAGCACGATCCGGCGACGAACCCGATCAACCGGGCGCTGTTCGAGGCCTTCGGGAATGCGGCGCAGGCGCATCGCCGCGCGCGCGCGGCGGGACGGCGCTGACCCCGAATCCGTCTGCGGGGATCCCGATCTCGACCCGGCACGCGACAGAGAAACGCCGCCGCGCAGCCGGATGAGCGGGTCTTCCGTCACTTGATCTATGTTTATCGCTCGCCGCAGATCTCGTTGTGATCTTGCGTCACCCCGGGAAATCCTTTCCGGCCTGTGGATCGATTCACCGTATCCCCGGACGACCTGTCGCAGGTCGGAACGACTGCACGGGGGTGGGGTTGCCGGAGTCCCGCACATGGTCTGCCGTCTCCCCTGGCAGCCTTGCGCAGAACATGAGCACCGACCGCATGCAGTTTCCCCGCGACGACCGCGAGCACCCCCGTGCCGAGGCCTTCCGCGCTTTCATCCGGAACCCGCCCTTCCCCTGCGTCGGCGCCAAGTCGGCGCTGTCGCGCGGCCGGATGACCATCGTGGTGGCCCGGGACATCACCTCCGGTTGGGACGATATGCGGATCTACCCGGCGCTGCTCGCCTTCGTGGCGCGCTACCGCCTGCAGCCGGACCTGTTCCAGAGCTTCGCGGTTGTCTTCGAGGGCCCGGGCGACCTCTCGGAGGAGGGCTTCGAGCGCAACCTCTGGGCGCGCGCCCAATCCCTCACCGACAAGGATGCCTGGCTCGGCCAGCCGCACGATTCCCGGGTGGCGGACGATCCCGACAACCCGCATTTCTCCCTGAGCTTCGGCGGCGAGGGGTTCTTCGTGGTCGGCCTTCACCCCAACGCGAGCCGTCCGGCGCGGCGCTTCTCCTCGCCCGTGCTGGTCTTCAACCTGCACGGGCAGTTCGAGCGGCTGCGCGCCGAGGGCCGCTACGAGAAGCTGCGCGCCTCGATCCTGGAGCGCGACGCGGCCCTGGCCGGCAGCCTCAACCCGATGCTGGCGCGCCACGGCGAAACCTCGGAGGCCCGCCAGTATAGCGGCCGCGTGGTCGGGGCCGACTGGCGCTGCCCGATGCAGGGCCGACCGGCCGCACCCGCCGCTTCCGCCACGGACGAGTGGCATCCACCGGCCCTGTCGCTCGATGGCCTCTTCCCGGCGACCGGCGGCTGAGGCATCGGATCGCGGCGGCGCCTTCGGCGTTGCCGGCAGACGCATGGCGGGCGCGGAGGCATCATGGACCGGGCGGACGTTCAGCAGATCGAGCCGCGCTCCGGCGTCGCCTTCACCCTCGACCGGGGGCAGCGCCTGACGGTGATCGACCCCCGCGGCGAGCAGGTGGCCGACCTCGTCGCCTACAACCGCCACGACACGGGCGAGGTGATCTCCTCCGGGCGGACCCTCGACTATGCCAGCCGGATCTACCTCACCACCGGCGACCCGCTCTACTCCAACCGCTCGAACGTGCTCCTGCGCATCGTCGAGGACACGGTCGGGCGCCACGATTTCCTGCTGACGCCGTGCTCGGCCGACACGTTCCGGATCATCTACGGCGACACCGACCCCCATCGCGGCTGCTTCGGGAATCTGGCGGCGGCGCTCGCGCCTTACGGCATCGCACCGGACGCGATCCCGGTCGCCTTCAACTGCTTCATGAACGTGCCGATCGACGGCATCACCGGAGCGCTCACCGTCGCGCCGCCCCTGAGCCGGGCCGGTGACAGGATCATGTTCGTCGCCGAGACCGACCTGATCATCGGCTTGACCGCCTGCTCGGCCCTGCAATCGAACAACGGCAGCTTCAAGCCGATCCACTACCGGGTGGAGGGCTGAAACCACTCCGTAGACTCCGCCCGCGGGGCGGTCGCCGAGCCCGGATAGAGCCTCGATCTTCGACCGCTGTCATGCGCGCGGATCGTGGAAGAGCCTGCGCACATCGGCGCCCTAGACAAACAGGACGATCCTCAGACCAAAATCGCTGAGGTTGCCCGGCGATGTTTGCCATTTACTAACTTTATCGGACGACCTTAGCATGGTGCAGTGCGTCATCCTCCGGTCCGGCGCGCGGCAGGCATTCCGACGGCCCTCGCCGTCCCGTTCGGTGCTCGGATGACCTCGACCCAGACAGACAGACCACCGGCCGATCGCATCGCGCCGGGGCGGATCCTCGCGACGCTCGAACTGCGCCACAAGCTGGCGGCGGTGATGGCCCTGGTGGTCCTGGCCATGGGCGCCCTGAGCGCCCTGAGCTTCGTCGACACGAGGACGTCGGCGCTGGAGGATCGGGCGCTCATGACGCGCCGGCTCACCGACGTGGCGCACAGCCTGCTCGCCCATTACGAGACGCTGGCGACCTCGGGCCGGATGCCCCTCGACGCCGCGCAGCAGGCGGCCTTGGCGGCGATCAGCGCCCTGCGATTCGGCAACGACGACTATTTCTTCGTCCTCGCCTCCGACGGACGGCTGATCGCCAACGCCTTCAACGCCAAGAATGTCGGCAAGCAGGTGCTGGATCAGACCGACATCCCCGGCGGCAAGCGCTACTTCGCCGAGATGATCGAGACCGCCCGGCGCGACGGATCGGGCTTCGTGGACTACCTGAAGCCGCGGGCGGGCGGGACCGTGCCGGTCGAGAAGGTCGCCAGCGTGCAGTTGTTCAAGCCCTGGGGCTGGGTCGTCGCCACCGGCCTCTATCGCGACGACGTGCAGGAGGCGGTGCGCGGCCGCGCGCTCACGATCGCGCTCTGGTCGGCGGGCCTCGCGGTCCCGGTCCTGGCGCTGCTCCTGCTCATCGGCAACAGCCTGTCGCGCCCGATCGGCCGGCTCACCGCGGCGATGCGCGGTCTCGCGGACGGGGATCTCGCGGTCGCGGTCGGGGATCAGCAGCGCGGCGACGAGGTCGGCGCGATGGCCCGGGCCGTGCAGGTGTTCAAGGACGCGCTGATCGCCAAGCGCGCCGCCGACGCGGCGACCGAGGCGGAGAATGCCGCGAAGATGCGCCGGGCGCAGGTGCTGGACGAGGTCACAATCCGGTTCGACGCGCAGGTGAGCGCCCTGACGCAGGGTCTGACCGCGGCCGCCGTGGAGATGGAGGCCACCGCCCGGGAAATGACCCGCACCGCCGCGCGCACCACCGAGCAATCCGCGCGCGTGAGCGCGACCTCCGAGCAGACGTCGAGCAATGTCCAGACGGTGGCGGCCGCCAGCGAGGAGATGTCCGCCTCGATCCAGGAGATCGCGGCCCGCGTCGCCCAGTCCTCCACGATGGCCGACCGCGCCAGCACGGATGTGGCCCGCACGAACGCGCTGATGCAGGTCCTGTCCCGGGGGACGGAACAGATCAGCGAGGTGATGGGCCTGATCGCCGGGATCGCCGGGCAGACCAACCTTCTGGCCCTCAACGCGACCATCGAGGCCGCCCGCGCCGGGGAGGCCGGCAAGGGCTTCGCCGTGGTGGCGGGCGAGGTGAAGGCTTTGGCGTCGCAGACCGCCAAGGCCACCGAGACGATCGCCGGCCAGATCGCGGCGATCCAGGGGGAAACCCGGCATGCGGTCGAGTCCATGCGGACGATCGGCGGCACGATCGACACGATGCGCACGGTCGCGCTCAGCGTGGCCGCCGCCATGGAGGAGCAGGGGGCGGCGACCAGCGAGATCGTCCGGAACGTCTCCCAGGCGGCGCAGGGCACGCAGGCGGTGAGCGCGGATATCGCCGACGTCCGCAGGGCGGCGGACGAGACGGGGCGGGCCTCGGGGCAGGTCCTGAGCGCCGCGCAGGAATTGGCGCGCTACTCCGCGAGCCTCGGGCAGGAGGTGTCCACCTTCCTCGCCGCGGTCAAGGCCGCCTGAGGGCCCCTTCGCGAACTGGTGGGTCGGCACCGCAACCCGGGGGGGTGGCCCGTACGTTCCCGACCGGGGACGTGTCGGATCAATCAATCAATCCCGGGGGGCGGACGGCAGGGCCCGCCCGCGCGCGAGATCGATCGATGCGCTTCGCCCATGTGGCTCTGTGAACGCGGGACCGCGACGCGGCCGTCGCGTTCGGGCGGGACTATTTCGGGGCGGAGGTCGGCGTCCCGTATCACAGCCGGCGCCGGCCGGGATTCAGGTCTGGATCCGTGGCGCTCCCCGGACCGGGCGCGCAGATCGCGTTGATGACCGGACCCTGGATCGCGGACGGGCCGCGTCCGGAGCATGTTGGCGGGGCGCATGTGGCCAACTCGCCGGGCGCGGCCGTGGACGCGTTGGCCGAACGGCGTGCGGAAGGGGGATGCCGCGTGGCGCCATGCCGGACGCGACGCCGGTGGAGAACACCGTCCGAGGGCACCGATCCATGCCGCGCCCGCCCGCGTCTCAGACGCGGGCGTCGGGGTGATGTCCCGCATGCGGGACGACGGAGCGGGCGGAGACCCGGCCGTGGCGCCGGCCCGACGCCCCTCACGCGATCCCGTCGATCGCCACGCGCAGATGCTCCGGCCCGCGCAGCGCAGCGCCCGACCGGTAGGGCGGCGGATCCTCGATCAGGCGCGGCGCCTTGAGCCGGGCGGCGAGGGCGGTGAGGGCCGCCTCGGCCTCGAACCGGGCGAGCGGCGCGCCGACGCAGTAATGCAGGCTGCCGCCGAAGCCGAGATGGCGCGTTCCGGTGCGGTCCGGATCGAACCGGTCGGGATCCGGGAACACGGCCGCGTCGCGGTTGCCGGAGGCGAGCAGCAGCACGAGGTCGGCGCCCTCGGGGATCGTGACCCCCGCGATGTCGATGGCCGACAGCGTCCGGCGGGTCCGGAACTGGACCGGCGGCTCGTAGCGCATCAGCTCCTCGATCACCCGCGGGGCCCGCAGCGGATCCTGCCGCAGGCGCTCCAGCTCGTCCGGATGCCGCAGCAGGGTGAGCAGGCCGTTGGTGATCAGGTTCACGGTGGTCTCGTGGCCGGCCACCAGCATCAGGATCGAGGTGGCGACCAAGTCGTAATCGCCCATCTTCACGCCCTCGGGCGTGGCGTGGTTGGCGAGGCCCGAGAGCATGTCGTCCTGCGGGTGCTTGCGCTTGTCCTTGATCAGGTCGGCCATGTAGCCGCCGATGGCGTCGAAGGTCCGGCTGTTCTTGGCACGGATCTCGGTATCGGACAGGCTGTCGGGCTCCAGCGCGGTGGCGAGCTGCGTCGCCCAGCCGTGAAACTTCGGCTCGTCCTCCCGGGGCACGCCGAACAATTCGCAGATCACCGTGACGGGCAGCGGGTAGGCGAGGTCGTCGACGGCGTCGATCTCGCGGGCGCCGCTCTTCGCGTCGAGCAGGTCGGCCACCAGCCGGTCCGAGCGGGCGCGCATCGCCTGGACGCGGTCCCGGGAGAACTGGTGCATCACCGCCGAGCGCAGGGCATCGTGGGCCGGCGGATCGCGGAAGATGAAGACCCGGTGCCGGTCCATCATCCAGTCCTTGAGCGGCTTGACGATGAGGTCGGTGAGCGGGTTGCCGGTGCGCGGCCGGTCGGCCGGGGGGAGGGTGTTGGAGCTGACCCGCGGGTCTTGGAGCAGGCGCGCGACGGTGTCGTGGGTTGCCGCCACCCAGGTCCCGTCGTCGGTGCCGTCGTCCTGGCGCGAGACGGGAGCCTCCCGGAGCTTCGCGTAGACGGGGTAGGGGTTCGCTCGATTGGCGAACTCCTTGACCTGACCGAGGAGGCTGGCGTCGGGCATGCGGTGTCTCAGGAAAAGCCCGGCTCGAGGATCTCGATCGTCTTCGGACGGTCGGCCGCGGCGCCCCGGGGCGGGAACGGCGCGCCGGCCGCCACCATCTCGGCATGGGCCGGCAGCCACCGGGCCGAATCCACCGACAGGGCCGCGATGCAGCGCCCGGCGCGGCCGTAGAGGGCGATGAATCGGCCCGCGGCCGGGTCGCCCTGGGTGATCGCCACCGCGTCCGCGCCCTCGGTCAGGCCGACGGACTTGACCACGAGGTTCCCTTGCGTCGACCAGAAGGTCGGCAGGGCGCCGTAGGGCTCCCCGGGGGGCGTGCCAGCGAGCAGGCGGCCGGCATGAACGGCCTGCGCGGCGGCGTGGCTCCAATGCTCCAGCGCGACGCGCCGGCCCGCGTAGAGCGGATGTGAGAAGCGCGCCACGTCGCCGGCGGCGGCGATGCGCGGGTCGGTCTGCCCGTCCGTGTCGTGGACGTGCCCGGAGGCGTCGCAATCGACCCCGCCGGGATCGGCCGACAGCCCGGACCCCTCGAGCCACTCGGTGTTGCGGACGGCGCCCAGCGCGATGACGGCGACATCCGCGTCGATGCGGGTACCGTCCACGAGATGCGCGCGCACCAGCCGGCCGTCGGCGTCCTCCAGCCACTCGACCTCGGCACCGCACCGGATCTCGACGCCGTGGCCCGCATGGATCGCCCCGATGAACGCCCCGACGGTGCTGCCGAGGACGCGGGCGAGCGGCGTCGGGCCGGGCTCGACCAGGGTCACGGGCAGGCCGAGCTTGCGGCACAGGCTGGCGACCTCGCAGCCGATGAAGCCGCCGCCGATCACCAGCACCCGGCGCGGCCCCGCCGCCAGGGCCCGGCGCAGGGCCGCGGCATCGTCGCGGCCGCGGAGGGTGAAGACCCCGGCCAGGCGCCCCTCATGGGGGTTCGGCCACGGGCGGGCGCGGGTGCCGGTGGCGATCAGCAGGCGATCGTAGGGGAGGTCGCGCCCGTCGGCGAGGCGCACGGCGCGACGCCCGCGGTCGAGGCCGACCGCCGGGTTGCCGAGATGCCAGTCGGCGTCCAGGCCGTGGATGCCCGGCAGGGTCGTGGCGTCCGCCGGGATCGCGCCGGCGAGCACGTGCTTCGACAGCGGCGGCCGGTCGTAGGGATAATGCGGCTCGGCGCCGATCATCGCCAGCGGACCCGAAAACCCGGCCGCCCGCATCGCCTCGGCACCGCGCAGGGCCGCGAGCCCGGCGCCGACGATCACCGCCCGCTCTGAGGTGCGTGCCATCAGCCGCGCCGCTCCGGATCCTCGACGCGGATCGCCTGGACCGGGCAGGCGACGCGCGCCCGCTCGATGTCATCCCGGTCCTGCGCGGCGGGGGCGGGGTCGTAGTACAGGGCCTCGTATCCCTCGATGCGGAAATGCCGCGGCGCCGCGTAGCAGCACTGGGCATAGGCCTGGCAGAGGTTGAGATCGACGCTCACCCGTAGGCCGGGTGGGGAGCCGGGTGGCGCATCGGCGGGGGCGGACATGGCGGGGCAACCGCGCGCGGAGCCCGGGGTTCCGCCCCCCGGTGCGACTGCGCGGCCGCAGGCCTTCGGGCCCGCCGGCTCGTCCTCGGAGACGACGGATCGAGGGTCGCGACATCGTCTCGCGGATCCCCGCAGAAATGGAACGGCGCGATTTCCCTGGATCGCGGTTCGATCTATTGTCGCGCCGCCCCGCGGGCCTGTCCGGCGCGCAGCGATCCCAGGAGGGCACCATGCCGCACGGTGCGCGAACCAGCCTCGTCGCCCTGTTCCTGCTCGCCGGCCTCGGCGGCGCGTCCGCCGAACCCGCGGCCGGCTCGACCTGGACCGACCCGCCGGCCCGCAAGTCGGGCACCGAGACGCCGCCGAACGCGGATCGGACGGCCGCGGCACCGGTCGCCGCCGTTCCAGCCGCCTCGACCCCGGCGGCGGCGCAGGAGGCCCGATCGGCTCCGGCCGAGCGGAAGGCGATCGCGGCCCGCCGCGCGCCGGAGCGCAAGGTCGCGCACGCCACCGCTCCGTCGCCCAAGCGAGTCGCCGCCGCGCCGCGCCGTGCCCGGATCGCCGCGACCCACATCTGGGCGGCCCGCGATCCACGCTTCGTCGCCGTGGCGCCACCCCCGCCGCCTGCGGAGCGCTACGCCCGCTACCGGGCCTACGGGGATGCGCCGGGCTACGCTTACGGCCCGGGCTACGCGGATGATCGCCTGGAGCGCCTGCGGAGCGCGGAGGCCGCCGGCTACCTCGTGGTGCGCCGCCGGACCGTGCAGTTCCCGGACGGGCGGTCGCTCCGCGTCTACCATCCCGACGACGCGGGCGAGCCGTACTGATCCGGCGGCTCGGCGAAGACTTTCCGCAACGGCGCCCGCAGCACCTTCCCGGCCGGGTTGCGGGGGAGGAGGCCGTCCCAGACCACCACCCGCACCGGCACCTTGAAGGCCGCGAGCCGGGTGGCCGCGAAGGCGCGGATCTCCTCCGGGCCGGCGCTCGCGCCCTCCGCCAGCGCCACGATGGCGCCGGGCTCCTCGCCGAGCGTCGGGTGGGGCACCGGCAGCACCACGGCGTCGACCACGTCCGGGTGTTCGTACAGGACGTTCTCGACCTCGCAGCAGTAGATGTTCTCGCCGCCGCGGATCAGCATGTCCTTGATCCGGTCGACGATCGTCAAAAAACCCTCGGCGTCGGCGCGGGCGAGGTCGCCCGTGCGCAGCCAGCCTTCGGAGAACGTCTCGGCGGTGGCCTTCGGGTCGTCCCAGTAGCCGCGGACGACGTTCGGGCCCCTCACCCAGAGTTCGCCGACGCTCCCCGGCGGCAGGTCCTGCCCGAGGGGATCGACGATCCGCACCTCGCAGACCGGCAGGGGCGGGCCGCAGGAATCGGGATGCGCCCGATAATCCTCGGCCTGATGGTGGGTGAAGGTCGCCGAGGTCTCGGTCATGCCCCAGCCGGTGCCGGGGACCGCCTGCGGCAGGGCCTCGCCCAGGGTGCGCACGAGGTCGCCGGCCGCGGGGGCGCCGCCATAGGTCACGGCGTCGAGGGTCGGCAGCCTCCGGCCCGCCTCCCGGGCCGCCGTGGCGAGCTGCCACGCGATGGTCGGGACGCCGCCCGCGCTTGTGCAGCCCTCGCCGTCGATCAGGTCGAGGGCCTCGTGCGCGTCCCAGCGATGCATCATCACGAGGCGGTGGCCGCCGTAGAGGGCCGCCCCGAGGCTCGCATGGCAGCCGGTGACGTGGAACAGCGGGATCACCAGCAGCGCCACCCGCTGCGGCGCCGCCGGGTCGGGCCTCGGAGGCGTCTCGCCCCGGCGCAGACAGCTGCGCGCCGCCGAGTAGGGATAGGCGATCACCGTGGTGGCGGCCGCCCGGTGGGTGCCGACCGCGCCCTTGGGCTTGCCCGTGGTGCCCGAGGTGTAGAACAGGGTCGCGTCGTCCTCCGGGTCGAGGGCGACGTCCGGCAGGGCCAGGTCGGGGAGGGCGGCCCAGCCCGCCACGGGGCCGATCACGTCGGTCAACGGCGTCGCCCGGGAGTCGGGCTCCATCCGGGTCGTGTAGACGCGCTCCAGGGCCGGGCATTCGGGCCGATGCGGAGCGATCCGGGCGAAGCGCTCGCCGTCGGCGATCAGCACCCGCGCCCCGGAATGCCGGAGCCCGTAGGCGAGTTCGGGCCCGGTCCACCACGCGTTGAGCGGCGTTGCGATGGCCCCGGCCAGCAGGGCGCCGTAGTAGCAGACCGGCCATTCGGGCAGGTTGCGCAGGGCAAGGGCGACCCGGTCGCCCTTGCGCACGCCGGCCTCCGCGAGGGCCCGCGCCAGATTGGTCGCCGCGCGGGAAAAGCCCGTGAAGGTCACGCGCTCGTCGCGGTAGACCACGAAGGTCCGGTCGCCGTGCCCGCTCGCGATCCGGAACAGGTCGCGCAGGGTCGGCGGGGCTTTCACCCAGATGCGCGTGGGCACGCCCCGGATCGGCACCGTGGCGATCGCGAAGGGCGCGCCCGGGGCGGTGAGCCGCGCCTCGGCGTCGCGGAAGGGCAGGGCCGGCCAGCCGGCTTGGAGGCGGGGATCGGGGCTCATCGGGCGATCGTCACCCCGCCGTCGATGACCAGCGCCTGGCCGGTGACGAACCGGCCGGCCGGGGAGGCCAGGAACACGGCGGCGCCCGCGATCTCGTCGGGCTCGCCGATCCGGCGCAGCGGCGCCGCGGCGGTCGTGGACGCCAGCATCTCGGGATCCTCCCACAGGGCCCGGGCGAAATCGGTGCGGATCAGACCCGGGCAGAGGCAGTTCACCCGCACGTTGGCGGGGCCGTATTCCACCGCGTAGTTGCGGGCGAGCTGGAGGTCGGCGGCCTTCGAGACGTTGTAGGCGCCGATCACCGGCGAGCCCTTCAGGGCCCCGATGGAGGAGACGATGAGGATCGCCCCGTCCCGCCGCGCGACCATGCCGGGGGCGACCCGCTGGATCAGCCAGTGGTTCGACAGGACGTTGTTGTCGAGGATCTTGCGGAACTGCGCGTCGGAGATGTCGGCCAGCGGCCCGTAATAGGGGTTGCTGGCGGCGTTGCAGACCAGCACGTCAACGGGGCCGAGCCGGCTCTCGGTCTCTTCGACCAGGGCCTGGAGCTCTCCCTTGACCGAGATGCTCGCCGGGATCGCCAC
The DNA here is from genome assembly GCA_964242725.1 of uncultured Methylobacterium sp. Lineage (GTDB taxonomy): Bacteria > Pseudomonadota > Alphaproteobacteria > Rhizobiales > Beijerinckiaceae > Methylobacterium. Next base: position 2,246 of record CAXTCV010000063.1, on the reverse strand, counting down.
CGCGCGGCCCGGGCCGTGGGCGGCCTCGATCTCGGCCACCACGGCGTCGCAGGCCTCGCGCTTGCGGGAGGAGATCACCACCCGGGCGCCGTGCTCGGCCATCCGCAGGGCGATCGCCCGGCCGATGCCCCGGGACGAGCCGGTGACGAGGGCGACCTTGCCGGTCAGATCGAACAGGGACATGGCTGTATCTTGCGCTGGCAGGCGTGAGAGGCGCGCTCCCTCCCCCCGCAGAGGCTATGACGTCCACACCTCGCCAGCTGCGCGGCGCGACGCGCGCTCCTCCCCCTTGCGGGGCGGAGTTGGAGGTGGGGGTGGTCCCGGACGGCGCGCAGCGGCGCCCTCTGCACCACCCCCACCCCTGCCCCCTCACCGCGGGGGGGAGGGGAAAAAGCGCGGCGTTTCGACCGCTTGCTGGCGAACGCGATGGGTGATTCCGCTAGCCCGCAGAGGGGGGCGGGGGAAGCGGGGGTCCGGCCGGCATCCGGATTTGTCTGATGCCCGGGCATCCTCACACCTCCGATTCCGCCAGCATCGACCGGCGCAGACGCGCCATGCCGGCGAGCCAGCGCTCGGGATCCTCGGCCCGGCGGCGGGCATACGCCGCCACCTGCGGGTGCGGCAGGATCAGGAAGCGCCCGGCCGCCAAGCCGTCGAGGGCGGCCTCGGCCACCGCCTCCGGCGACAGCACGCCGTCGCGGGAAGCCGCGCTGGCGGCCCCCAGCATGGCGGTGTCGACCCCCTGCGGGCACAGGGCCGCGACCCGAATGCCATCATCGGCATGCGCGATGGCGAGGTGTTCCAGGACGGCGAGCGCCGCGTGCTTGGTCGCCGAATAGGTGGCGCTGCCGATCTGGCTGAGCAGACCCGCCGCCGAGACGGTGCCCAGGAACGCGCCGCCGCCCCGGGCGCGCCAGAGCGGGACGAGCACGCGGGCGGCGTGGACATGGCCCATCACGTTGACCGACCAGGACCGCGCCCAGCTGTCGAGATCGGCCGAGGTGGCCACGGCCGGATCGGGATCGCGCTCCAGGATGCCGGCATTGGAGCCGTACAGGGCGATCGGCCCGAGTTCGGCCTCGACCCGGGCGATGGTGTCGGCGACCGCACCGGGATCGGCCACGTCGAGGGCGTAGCCGCTTCCGCCGAGCCGGGCCGCCACCGCCGCCGCGCCGGCCCCGTCGCGGTCGAGGATCGCCACGGTGGCACCCCGTGCCCGGGCGGCCTCGGCGAGCGCCCGGCCGATGCCCCGGGCGGCCCCGGTGACGGCGACGACGCGGCCGGCGAGATCCATGCTCACGCCCCCGCGCGCGCGGCGAAGGCCCAGGCCGCAGCGGCAAGCGTCGGCACCCGGGCCGCCATGGCGGCGGCGTGCTCGCTCGCGGCATTGCCCGCCTTGGCCCGGGCGGCCACCCCCTGCAGGATGCCCACCAGCCGGAACAGGTTGTAGGCAAAGTACCAGTCGAGGTCGGGGAGGTTGTTCCGACCTGCCGCCCGGCAGTAGAGCGCGACGGCCTCGTCGCGGGTGGGAATGCCCAGCGCCGGGAGATCGAGGCCGCCGAGCCCGCTGCGCCCGTCGGCGGGCAGTTCCCATTGCATCAGCAGGTAGCTGAAATCGGCGAGCGGATCGCCGAGCGTCGACAATTCCCAGTCGAGCACCGCGCTGACGCCGCCATCCGCGGAGAAGATCAGGTTGTCGAGACGGTAATCGCCGTGGACGATGGCGGCGCCGTGCTGCTCCGGCACGGTGCGGGGCAGCCACGCGATCAGGCGCTCCACGTCCTCCAGGCGCCGGTCCTCGGCGGCGCGATACTGGCGGGTCCAGCGGTCGACCTGCCGGGCGAAGTAGTTGCCGGGCCGGCCGTAATCGGCGAGCCCCGCCGCCTCCGGGTCGATGGCGTGGAGGCGGGCGAGCGTCGCGATCATGCCGGCGTAGTGCCGGTGGCGGGCATGCGGATCGAGGCCCGGCAGGGCACCGTCCCAGTGCACCGCACCCGCCACCGCCTCCATCACGTAGAAGGCCGCGCCGATCACGTCGGAATCTTCACACAGCGCGAAGGGGCGGGGTACGGGAAACCCCTCGCCGTAGAGGGCACCGATCACCCGGAACTCCCGCTCCACCGCGTGGGCCGAGGGCAGGAGCGGCCCGAACGGCTTGCGGCGCAGGACATAGGCCTGGCCCGGCGTGTCGAGCCGGTAGGTCGGGTTCGACTGGCCGCCGCGGAACTGCTGCACGGTGAGCGGCC
>CAXTCV010000062.1:0-17697 GCA_964242725.1 uncultured Methylobacterium sp. | reverse complement strand
AATTCGACCAGCTCCTGCCGTGGAAGACGGTCCGCCAGAACGTGGTCTTCGCCCTGGAGGCCTCGGGCCGGCTCAAGGGCCGGGCCGCGCGCGAGCGGGCGGATCTGTACATCGACAAGGTCAACCTGACGCGGTTCGCCGACAGCTACCCGCACACGCTCTCGGGGGGCATGAAGCAGCGCGTGGCCATCGCCCGCGGCATGGCCATGGAGCCCGACATCCTGCTGATGGACGAGCCGTTCGCGGCGCTCGACGCGCTGACGCGCCGGCGCATGCAGGACGAGCTGCTGATGCTCTGGGAGGAGACGCGCTTCACGGTCCTGTTCGTCACCCACTCGATCCCCGAGGCGATCAAGGTCGGCACGCGCATCCTGCTGCTCTCGCCCCATCCGGGGGAGGTCAAGGCCGAACTCGACAGCGCCGCCACGCCGGAGGCGGCGCTGCGCCTGGAAAGCCGCATCCAGCAGATGCTGTTCGCGGAAGAGATCCGGGAGGCCGAGAATGTCTAGCGCCCCAGCCCTGACCGACAAGCCCCCACGCGGCCACCCGCCGGTCGGCGCCTCGCGTGCGGGCGCCCCGCCGGGCCGCCCGGAGATCGTGCGCGACACCGGCCGGGCCCGGGATGCGGCGGCCGCCCCGGTGGTGGAGAAGCCGCTGTCGGTGGCCGAGCGGCTGTACAACCAGGCCTGGCTGCGCAAGCTCGTGATCCTGCTGGTGCTGGCCGGGCTCTGGGAGGCCTACGGGCGCTACCTCGACAACGACCTGCTGTTCCCGACCTTCTCGGCCACCGTGGCGGCCTTCGCCCGCGGGATCGCCGACGGCACGCTGCCGGCCCGGGCCTGGGCCTCGCTGAAGGTGCTGCTGATGGGCTACGCCGCCGGGGTCGCGCTGGCGAGCCTGCTCACCGGCGTGGCCATCGCCTCGCGGGTGGGCACGGACGTGCTCGAGACGCTGACCGCGATGTTCAACCCGCTGCCGGCGATCGCGCTCCTGCCGCTGTCGCTGATCTGGTTCGGCCTGGGCAACGGCAGCCTCGTGTTCGTGCTGGTCCACTCGGTGACCTGGGCGATCGCGCTCAACACCCATTCGGGCTTCCTGTCGGTGAGCCGCACCCTGACCATGGTCGGGCGCAACTACGGCCTGTCGGGCCCGCGCCTGATCGCGCAGATCCTGATCCCGGCCGCCTTCCCGGCGATCCTGACCGGTCTGAAGGTCGGCTGGGCGTTCGCGTGGCGGACCCTGATCGCGGCCGAGCTGGTGTTCGGGGTGTCGTCGGGCTCAGGGGGCCTGGGCTGGTTCATCTTCGAGAACAAGAACATGCTCGACATCCCCAACGTCTTCGCGGGCCTGCTCACCGTCATCCTGATCGGCCTCGTCGTCGAGAACCTCATCTTCCAGACCATCGAGCGCCGCACCATCCAGCGCTGGGGCATGCAGACCTGAGACCGTCGGCCGGGCGACGCGGCGATCCGTCGGCGCCGGGCGGCGATCGTCCGCATCCTGCGGGCCCGGGAAGCCGTTCGACACGGCGCGCAGCCCCGCGCGGTGGCCCTCCGCGCCGACGGGCCGTTGACACGACTCACCGGCCCGCAGCGCCGCGACCGGCGCTCGCCAGCAGCAATCCCGGGGCTTCCGGCAGCGATCAGCGCATCCCGCGGCGCCGTATTGACCGCGCCCCGCACCCTGCGAACCCTGTAAACCCCGGCGAACCGGTGCCCGCATGCAGGTGAACGGTCCTGTCCGAAACCGATCCTCGGCCGGTCTGCATCAAAATGCGCTTTTCAGACGCGGCGCTTCGTGAAAACCACCTTGACACCCGCATGGTTTTTGCTCTGGAACCGACGACGTCATCCTCGAAAGCTTTGAGTGGACTCGCCCAGTGCCCGAGAAAAATCCAGAGCGCGCCCTCGAGCGCGTCAAGCTGGCGGCCGAGATCGTCGCTGCCTACGTCGCGAACAACTCCGTCCCCCCGGCCGCGCTGCCGGAGCTGATGGCGGGCGTCCATTCGGCGCTGAGCAATCTGGGCGGGAGGCCCCCGGTCGAGGCCGCGCCGCCGGTCGAGCAGCCGACGCCGGCGCAGATCCGCAAGTCGGTCCAGCAGGACGGCATCGTCAGCTTCATCGACGGCCGGTCCTACAAGACCCTGAAGCGGCACCTCACCGCCCACGGCCTCTCGCCGGATCAGTATCGCGAGCGCTACGGCCTGCCGGAGGATTACCCGATGACGGCCCCGGGCTATGCCGCGCAACGCTCGGCGCTGGCCAAGGCGATCGGTCTCGGCGTCCCCGGCGGCCGGGTCGATCAGCGCAGGACCGGCACGGACGGCTGATCGCCGCCGCGGCGCGACGCGGACGCTGTCCGGTCCGCGGGGCCCTGGAACGGCAGCACCTGCGCGGTCTCCGGCGCGGTTCGGAGCGAGCGCCCGAGATCGGGGCGTGCGGGCCGGCCGAAGGTGTCGGCCCAGCTGAGCTTGATCACCTGCCCCGCCGGAACCTCACCCGCCGGGACCCCGAACGCCGCGTCCGCGCCGGGCTGACCCGGCTTGCGCCCGGCCGCGCCGATCCAGCGCGCGATCGGCTTCTCGGGCGCGCGGCGCGGCGCCGGCGCCACCGTCGGCACGGCGTGCTTGGCGTTGCGCCGGATATCGTCGGGCTGGTCTGAGATCGACACGCTGCACTATTCCCGTCCGCGTTCGAGGTGCGAGCGAGGACGGATAGCGGGTTCAGCCGAGGATCCGCCGGGGCGCTCGACCCTCGACACGGCGCATCCTACCGAAACGTTCGGAGCGCGACAGGGCAAGTCCGTCCAAAAAACTTGTCTCAGCGTCCCAGATGCGCCCGATCCAGGCCCGGGCGGCCGTCAGGCGACGCCGGCGCCGGGCACGGCCGCCAGCAGGCTGCGCGTGTAGGCGTGTTCCGGCGCGGCGAACAGGTCGGCGGTGCCCCGCATCTCCACGACGGCACCCCGGTGCATCACGGCGATCCGGTCGCAGATCGTGGCCGCCACCCGCAGGTCGTGGGTGATGAACAGCATCGCCAGGGACAGCCGCTGCTTGAGATCCTCCAACAGGTCCAGCACCTGGCGCTGGACCGAGACGTCGAGCGCCGAGACCGCCTCGTCGGCCACCAGCACGTCCGGCTCCATGGCCAGCGCCCGGGCGATGCCGATGCGCTGGCGCTGCCCCCCCGAGAAGGCGTTCGGGTAACGGGCGGCGGCCTTCGGGTCGAGGCCGACCAGGTCGAGGAGGCTCCGGGCCCGCGCCCGGGCCTCCGCGGCCGGCACCCCGTGGGCGATCGGCCCCGCGATGATGATCTGCTCGACGGTGCGCCGGGGGTTCAGGGACGCGAACGGGTCCTGGAAGATCATCTGGATGCGGCTGCGCTTGTCCCGCAGCGCGGCCTTTCCGAGTGCCGTGAAGTCGAGCGCCCCCAGCCGGACCGTGCCGCCGTCGGGCTCGATCAGGCGGATCGCCAGCCGCGCGGTGGTCGACTTGCCCGAGCCCGATTCCCCCACCAGCCCCAGGGTCTCGCCCCGGCGCACGTCGAAGGTGACATCCTTGACCGCCGCCACGACCCGCGGCTTGCCGAACAGGCGGCCCTTCGTGGCGTAGGTCTTGGCGAGGCCGCGCACCGACAGGGCGATTGGGGCCTCCCCCAGGGGCGGCCGCGGCGGCGGGGTCAGGCTCGGGACCGCCGCGAGCAGCGCCTGCGTGTAGGGCGCCTGCGGGTCGCGCAGCACCGCGTCGGCGGGCCCCGATTCCACCAGACGGCCGCGCTGGAGCACCGCCACGTGGTCGGCGATCTCGGCGACCACGCCGAAATCGTGGGTGATGAACAGGACGCTCATCCCGCGCTTGCGCTGGAGATCGCGGATCAGCCGGAGGATCTGGGCCTGGGTGGTCACGTCGAGCGCCGTGGTCGGCTCGTCGGCCACGAGGACGGAGGGCTCCAGGGCCAGCGCCATGGCGATCATCGCCCGCTGCCGCTGGCCGCCGGAGAGCTGGTGCGGGTAGGCCCGCACCGCCTCCTCGGGGTTCGGCAGCCCGACCTCGGCGGCGAGCGCCACCGCCCGGGCCCGGCGCTCGGCCCGGGTGAGCAGGTTGTGCGCCTCGAACATCTCGGCGATCTGGTCGCCGATCCGCATCACCGGGTTCAGCGCCGTCATCGGCTCCTGGAACACCATGGCGATGCGCCGGCCGCGCAAGGATCGCCAGGCGGGCTCGTCGAGGGTCAGGAGATCCCGTCCCTCGAACAGGATCGTGCCGGCCGTCGGCGTCAGGGCCCGGGGCAGGAGTCCGGTGAGCGCGTAGGCGCTCATCGACTTGCCCGAGCCGGATTCCCCGACCACGCAGAGGATCTTTCCGGAGTCCAGGTCCAGGTCGAGGCCCTCGACCGCGTGGGGCCGGTCGGCCCCCTTGGGGAGCGCGATCGTCAGATCGCGGATGCGGACGACCGGCTCGCTCATGGTTCAGGCCTTCGCGGTGCGGCGGCGGAGGATGTCGGGTCCGGCCTCGCCCAGATCCCAGAACAGCCCGGCCATGATCGCCAGGCCCTCGCGGGTGCTGGAGGCGAGCATGTGCTCGTCCGGCCCGTGCTGGCGGCAGGCCGGGTAGGAATGCGGCACCCAGAGGGTCGGCAGCCCCAGGATCTCCGAGAAGGCGTCGTTCGGCAGCGAGCCGCCGAGATTGGGCAGCAGCGCCGGCTTTTTTCCGGAACTTGCCTCGATCGACTCCAGGGCCCACTCGACCCACGGATCCTCAACGGGCAGCCGGGTCGCCTGAAACACCTCCGCGGCGCGGGCCGGCTTGACCGCGATCATCGGGAAGCCGTGCGCGTCGAGATGGGCGCGCACGTTCGGGATGAGATTCTGCCAGTCGGTGCCGACCACGAAGCGCAGCTGCAGGGTCGCCTTGGCGTGGGGCGGGACGGCGTTGAGCGGCCCGTCCGGATCGCCGGTCTTGAAGGCCAGCACCTCGAGGGTGTTCCAGGCGAAGACCCGCTCGGCCGGGCTGAGCCCCGGCTCGCCCCAATCCGCATCGATCGTCGGCGCGGTCGGATCCTCGCCGACCCGGATGTCGGCGAGCGCCGCGCGCACGCCCTCGGGGATCGGCGGCGGCCGCAGGGCCTCGACCCGGATGGAGCCGCGGGCATCGACCATCGAGGCGATGGCCGAGGCCAGCACCGTGCCGGGGTTGCGAAGCAGCCCGCCCCAATTGCCGGAATGGTGCGGGCCTTCCCTCAAGGACAGGCTCAGCTCGAAATTGTAGGCGCCGCGGGAGCCCAGGAACAGCGTCGGGCGCTCGGCGTTCAGCCGCGGCCCGTCCGAGGCGATCAGCACGTCCGCGCGCAGAGCCTCGGCCTGCGCCCGGCAGAACGGCCGCAGGCCCGGGGAGCCGGATTCCTCGCCCATCTCGATCAGGAGCTTCACGTTGAAGCCGAGGCGGCCGTCCCGGGCCGCGATCACCTGCTCCAGGGCGGCGAGGTTGAGGACGTGCTGGCCCTTGTTGTCGGCGGTGCCGCGGCCGTACCAGCGGTCGCCCTCGACCACGATCTCCCAGGGGCCGAGCCCCGCGCGCCACTGCTCGGGATAGCCCCGCACCGTGTCGCCGTGGCCGTAGATCAGCACGGTCGGCAGGTCCGGCCCCTCGTGGCGCTCGGCGATCAGGAACGGCCCGTGCACCCCGTCCGGGTTGTCGAATGTTTTCGGGGGCTCGAAGCCGAGGCGTTCCACCACGGGGGTGATGAAGGCGTCGAGATAGGCGCGAAGCGCCGGTTCCTGGCCGGGGGCCTGGCTCTCGGTGGGCATCGCCACCGCCGCCCGCAGGAGCGCGAGGAACGCGCCCGAATCGAAGGCCTCTGTGGCGCGCGCGATGGCGGCGTCTCGCGTCATGGTGTGTTTCCCGTGAAACATTGCGGTGCTGCGCGGGCCGGACCCGTGCTCGGCAGCCTCGTCAGTTGCGCGCTTCGGGCGCCGTGATGTCGCGCAGGCCATCGCCCAGGAGATTGATCGCCAGCACGAGGAGGAGGAGCGCCACCCCCGGGATGGTGATCACCCAGGGCTGGAAGAACATGTACTGCTTGCCCTCGGCGATCATCAGGCCCCAGGAGGGCAGCGGCGGCTGCACCCCGAGCCCCAGGAACGACAGGGCCGCCTCCAGCAGGATCGCGTGGGCCATCTCCAGGGTCGCCACGACGATCAGCGCGTTCATGATGTTGGGCAGGATCTCCTGCAGGACGATGCGCAGGTCGGTGAGCCCGGCGGCCCGCGCCGCGCTGACGAAATCCTGGTCGCGGATCTGCTGGGTGGCGGCCCGGGTCACCACGGCGAAGCGGTCCCAGAGCAGGAAGCCCAGGACCAGCACCACCACCGTCAGGGAGCCCCCGACGAGAGCCGCCATGGCGAGGGCCACCAGCACCACCGGCATGGCGAGCCGCGTCGTCACCACGTAGCTCACCACCGAGTCGACCCAGCCGCCGAAATAGCCGGCGCACAATCCGAGAACGGTGCCGATCAGCCCGGAGATCAGCGCCGCCGAGACCCCGATCAGCAGGGAGATCTGGCCGCCGTAGAGGAGGCGGCTGAGATAGTCGCGCCCGAGCTTGTCGGTGCCGAGGATATGGTCCCAGGTCCCCTTGGCCTGCCAGATCGGCGGGATCAGGCGGCGGGAGACGTCCTGCGCGTAGGGGTCGTGCGGGGCGATCAGCGGCGCGGCGAGCGACGCCAGCACGATCAGGCCCAGGATCCCGGCGCCGATCAGGAATCCGCCGTGGCGCAGGCCCCGCCGCAGGACGACCCCTGTGGGGGACGGGACCGGCGCCAGGGCGATCGGCGCCTCCGGCGGGAGGGCGGGGGCGGCGAGCGCCGCCGTGTCGGGGGGCAGGCTCATCGCGACCTCAGGCTTGGCGCAGGCGCGGATCGAGGAAGGCGTTCAGCAGATCGGCCGCCAGCGTCAGGCCGATATAGATCATCGCCAGCACCAGCACGATCGCCTGGACGACGGGGAAGTCGTTGCGGGCGATGGATTCCCAGGCGAGCTGGCCGAGTCCCTGGAGCGAGAACACCGCCTCGATGACGATCGAGCCGCCGAGCATGAAGCCGAACTGCACCGCCGAGAGGGCGATCACCGGGATCACGGCGTTGCGCAGCGCGTGCCGGACCAGCACCTTGCGGGGCGGCAGCCCCTTGGCCCGGGCGGTGCGGACGTAGTCGGAGGCCAGCACCTCCAGCATGCCGTTGCGGGTGAGCCGCATCACCGCGGGCATGGCGTAGTAGCCGAGCGCCACCGCGGGCAGGACGAAGTTCTTCCAGGTGGCGTTGCCCGAGACCGGCAGCCAGCGGAGGTTGACGGAAAAAATCAGGATCAGGGTCAGGCCGAACCAGAAGCTCGGCATCGCCTGGCCGAGCACCGAGACGGCGAGCGCCAGCCGGTCGATCCAGGTGTCGCGCTTCACGGCGGCGATGACGCCGAGCGGGATCGCCACGAACAGCGCGACGGCCAGCGCGATGAAGCCGAGATACAGCGTGATCGGCAGGCGGGCGGCCAGCAGGTCGATCACCCGCTCGCGGAAGTAGAAGGACTTGCCGAAATCGAGGTGCAGCGCCCGCCAGCCCCAGGTGAGGAACTGGGTGAGCAGGGGCTGGTCCAGGCCGTATTCCCTCCGGATCGCCGCGATCTGCGGGCCCGTGGATTCGGGGCCGGCGATGGCGGTGGCGAGGTCGCCCGAGAGGTGGAGGAGCAGGAAGCTCGCCACCGCGACCGTGAAGGCCACCGCCAGGGCGACCAGGACGCGCCGGAGGGTGAAGGTCAGCATGGGGTCCCGGCTCCTGGTGCATCTCGTCGATCGCATCGGATCAGGACGGGCCACGCTCTCCGCGTCTGGCGATCCCGGGCCTGCCCGGGATCGCTCGGGCTTGCGGGGAGGAGCCGGAGGTGGGGGTGGTGCAGGATCGAGCGGTGCGGTGCCGTCTGCACCACCCCCACCCCTGACCCCTCCCCGCAGGGGGGAGGGGAAGGGCATTGAGCCGTCACCGGCATCCTCACTTCCACGACGCCGCGTAGAAGCGCGCGACCTCGTCGGGCTGGGCGGTGAAATTCAGGTCCGCCGTGAAGGCGTAGTTGGTCGCGTACGAGAACATCGGCAGGGCATAGGCCTGGGCCGCGATCCGCTGGAGCGCCCGGGCGTAGGCGGCCTTGCGCGTCTCCGGATCGGTGGAGCCGTCGCCCGCCTGGAGGTCGGCGATCACCTGCGGGTCCCTGGTCAGGTCCTCCTCGCCGCCGCGGAAATACACCCCGTCGAAGGCCGAGACGTCCAGGACCGAGAACGAGCCCCAGGTCTGGTAGCCGATCGAGATCTTTCCGGCCCGCAGGGAATCCCGGAAGGCCGCGTAGCGCAGGTAGTTGAGCCGCACCTTGATTCCGACGGCGCCCAGATAGCCGATCACCGCCTCGGCGTAGTCCCGCTCGCGATAGGCGCCGAGATCGATCTCGAAGCCGTTTCCGTAGCCGGCTTCCTTGAGCAGGGCCCTGGCCTTGGCCGGATCGTAGGGGTAGCGCGTCACCCCCTGGTCGGTGCAGCCGAACTGGTCGACGAAGCAGAGGGCGTTCATCACCCGGGAGGCGCCGCGCACGAGGTTGTCGACCATCGCCTTGCGGTCGATGGCGTAGGCGATCGCCTGTCGGACCCGGACGTCCTTGAGCGGCGAATTCTCCTTCGCCCGGCCCAGGATGTCGAACTGCAGGAAGCCGACCCGCATGGTCTCGGAGTTGAGGACGGTGATGGTGGGCGCGGCGCGCAGCTGCTCGGCCTGGTCGCTCGGCACCCGCCAGATCCAGTCGACCCCGCCGGTCATCAATTCGGCCATCCGGCTCTCGCCGTCCGGAATGACCCGGAATTGCAGCTTGCCGATCTTGGGGCGGCCCAGCGGGCTGTCCGCCCAATAATCGGCGAAGCGCTCCATGCTGACGCCGCGGCCGCTGTCGACCTTGGTGATCCGGTAGGGGCCGCTGCCCACGGGCGCCCGGGCGAAGCCGTCGAGGCCGACCTTCTTGAAGTAGGCGGCGGGGAAGATCGGTGTCGGGCCGGCGAGGTATTCCAGCGCCGCCGGGAACGGCGCCTTGAGGTGGATGCGGACCGCGTGCGGGCCGGTGACCTCCACCGACTTCATCCAGTCGACGTTCTGGCGGGTGACCGTGCGGGCCTCCGGCGTCAGCACGTAGTTGAAGGTGAAGGCCACGTCCTCGGGCCCGAGCGGATCGCCGTTGTGGAAGGTCACGCCCTCGCGGATCGTCAGGTCCAGGGTCGTGTCGTCGACCCAGGTCCACGCGGTGGCCAGCATCGGCTTGTAGCTGCCGTCCTTGGGGTCGCGGTACAGCAGCGTGTCCCAGCAGTTCCGGGCCAGGATCACGCCCTCCCGGGCGCTGTTGTGATACGGGCTGACGTTCTCCGGCTCGCTGTCGGACGCGTAGACCAGGGTGTCGTCGGCCTTGCCGGCGAGCGCCGGGTGCGCGGCGATCAGGGTCGCGAACGCGGCGGCGCAGGTGAGGGTCCGTAGCGGCATGCAGGCTCCGACGGCGCGGCGGACAGGCCCGGCGAATCGATCCGCCACTGCCGCCTTTTTCACCCTGCGATGATGTTGTGCATCTGGGATCGCAACAAGTAGAATTTGGCGAGCGATGCCTTGCCGTTCCGGCAACGGTTTCGGCAGGAGAAGCGGGCCGAGGCACGAGATTGCAGACCACGAGCCTGCGCTACTTCCTGGCCGTGGCCCGCACCGGCTCGATCGCGGCGGCCTCGGCCCAGCTCAACGTGGCGGCCTCGGCGATCAGCCGGCAGATCGCCAACCTGGAGGCCGAGCTCGACTGCGTGCTGTTCGAGCGGCGCCCCCGGGGCATGGTGCCGAGCCCGGCCGGGGAGCTGCTGGCGCAGCACGCCCATCAGGTCCTGATCCGCTCCGAGCAGGTGGTGACGGAGATCCGGGAGCTCGAAGGCCTGGCCCGGGGGCTGATCCGGGTGGCCTGTTCGGAGGGATTCGCCCTCGACATCGTCCCCAACACCATCGCGGCCTTCCACGGGGATCATCCCGGGATCCGCTTCGAGGTGACGGTGCTGCCCCCCGCCCTCGTGACCCAGACGGTGGCGGTGGGGGACGTCGATCTCGGCATCACCTTCGCGCTGACGCCGTCCACGCAGGTCGAGACCTTGTATGCCGGGGAGGTGGACATGCTGGCGCTCGCCGCCCCCGACCATCCCCTGGCCCGGGCGCCGGCCCTGACCCTCGCCGACCTGCGCGCCTTCCCGGTCGCCCTGCCGACCCGGGACACGACCCTGCGGCACGTGTTCGATGCCGCCTGCGCGCAGGAGGGCATCGCGGTCGAGCCGGTGCTGACCGCCAACACGCTCTCGGCGCTCCTGCCCTTCGTGCGGCGCTCCCGCGGGCTGGCGCTGATGTCGGCGCTGTCGGTGACGACGCCCCTGCGCCTGAACGAGCTGGTGAGCCTGCCGATCCGCTCCCGGGCGAGCCTCGCCCGCGGCATCCGGGTCCAGGCCATGCGCGGCCGGCGCCTGCCCCGGGCGGTGCGGGCCTTCCTGCGCCAGCTGCTCGATGCCCTGCCGCCGCCGCTGGCGGACCGATAGGGTCGCGACACCCGCTCACGGATCGCCGCTCACCGGCCCCGGCCCGACGCGGCGGCGCAGCTGTGGTCGAGAACGTCCTCGGCGCTGGCGCTCGGCGCCCGGTAGGCCAGCAGGATGAAGCCCGGCTCGGGATCGCCCGGCGGCGTCGCCACCGCGGCGAAGCTCGTCCGGTGCAGGTCCGGCCGGGCGCCCGGCAGGCTGTGCAGGGCGGCGAACGGGTTGAACCGCGCGGCCTCCGCCTCCGGCACGCGCAGGGCGTAATAGCGGTCGCCGGCGAGCGGCTGCGGGAAGCGGGTCCAGGCCCTGCGGACCTGGCGGCCCTGCGCCCGCAGGGCCGCGAGCACGCGCGGCTTGAGGCAGTCGAGATGGATGTGGAGCTGGTCCTGGCTGCGGCCCCGGGCCGAGTTCACCGCCAGGCCCACCGCCTCGGGCGGCAGCGTCCCCCTCAGCGCCTCCGACACGAGGGGCCGCGCCGCGAGCGCCGCCCGCCAGTAGGCGGCCCCGCGCGGGCCGCGCAGGATCGGCGCCTCGAGGCCCGCCACGGTGTCGGTGGGCATGACCACGCTGTGGGTCGGCTCGCCCGGGGCGCGCAGGACCGCCGAGCCGGGCCGCTCCCCGTCGCCCAGATCGACCGACAGGCACGGGAAGGTCCGGTTGGCGAGCCGCTTGGCCAGGACGCAGGTCTTCAGCGCCGCCCACAGGACGTCGCGGCTGGGATCGGGCGCGGCCGAGGCGCCCGTCGGGGCCGGCATCGCGACGGCGACGAGGAGGGCGGCGAGCAGCGTGCGGCGCATGGAGGCTCCCGGTCGGGCCGTCGAGCCGGCGGCCCGGGTCTTCGCGATACCCGATCGCCCCCCGCCCCGGCAAAGCGTCCGGCGGCCCGGACGGCTGGTCGGGCCCCCGTTCGGCACCATCTCGGAACCGGACCGATGCGCGAGGCTCGCATCGGTCCGGCCCCTTGCGAACCCGGAGCCCCGCGATGGCGCCCGCCCTCACCCCCGACATGGCCGCCCGCTTCGCGGCGGTCGCCCTCGGTCACGTCACCCGCCCATACCCGAACAAGCCGGGGCACGTGCTGACGGGGCCGGAGGACGCCCGCACCCCCGTCGCGCTGCATCCGGTCTTCCACGGCAGCTACGATTGGCATTCCTGCGTCCACGCCTATTGGCTGCTCGCCCGGATCCTGCGGCTGTTCCCGGATGGCCCGGAGGCCGGGGCGATCCGCGCCCGGTTCGACGCGCAGCTGACGGCCGGGAAGGTCGCGGGGGAGTGCGCCTATTTCCGGCAGCCCACCGCCCGGGGCTTCGAGCGGCCCTACGGCTGGGGATGGCTCCTGAAGCTCGCCGACGAGCTCGCCCGCCTGCCGGAGCCCCGGTGGTCCGAGGCCCTGGCCCCGCTCGCCGGGATCGTCGTCCGGCGGTTCCGGGACTTCCTGCCGCTGGCCGCCTATCCCGTGCGGGTCGGGACCCATTTCAACACCGCCTTCGCCCTGCGGCTCGCGGCCGATTACGCCGAGGGGGCGGGGGATGCGGCGCTCCGGGCCCTGCTGCAGCAGAAGGCGGAGCGCTGGTACGAGGCGGATGCGGATTGTCCCGCCTGGGGCGAGCCGGGCGGGGACGACTTCCTGTCCTCCACGCTGATCGAGGCCGAGTGCATGCGCCGCCTCCTGCCGGCGCAGCGGTTCCGGCCCTGGTTCGACCGGTTCCTGCCCGATCTCGCCGCGGGCCGGCCCGCCACCCTGTTCCGCCCCGCCGCGGTCGCCGATCGCAGCGACGGCAAGATCGCCCATCTCGACGGCCTGAACCTCAGCCGCGCCTGGTGCTTCCGGGCGCTCGCCGCCGCCCTCGGTCCGGACGACACCCGCCGGCCGCTCCTCGTGGCGGCCGCGGAGGTCCATCTCGCGGCCGGGCTCCCGCACGTCACCGGCGACTACATGGGCGAGCACTGGCTGGCGACCTTCGCCCTGCTCGCCCTCGACGGGTGGGCCGGATAGCGGCGTCCCAGGACAGATGAGCGTCGTCCGAGACTTGTCGGCGCAGGGCGCGGTGATCCGGACAGGCCAAAAAAAAGGACCGCCCTCAGGGAGCGGTCCGAAGTCTTGGGAGGAAACGCCCACGCGGGGCATGCCGCATGACGACGCCGTCGCCATGCTGCACCGCATCAACCCGAGCAGGTCGACCTTGTTCCGGGATCGCGGCGGAGCGGCGGCGTGGCCATGCCATCGGCGTCAAAGGTGAGCGGCGCCGCGCGCGTCCGGGCTTGCGGATTCACAGATCGCGCTTCGATCCCTCGCCCGGCCGACGGGTCTGGCTGTCCAGACCGGCCAGGCGCCCTCGCTGGAGGGGGCATTCCTTCCAAAGCAGCCCGACTCGGGAGGCCGGCGGTCCGATCGCGGGGCGTCAATCCAGGACCGCACCGTAGTCCGGCCGGCCGCGCCGCTTGGCCGTCTCGTAGAGCACCTGGGCGAGCTGCTCGGCCGAGTAGGGCTTGCGCACCAGGGCGAAACCGTGCGCGTCGTCCGTGGCCAGGACGTGGCTGTAGCCGGAGGTCAGCACCACCGGCAGGTCGGGGCGGGTGACCTGCAAGTGGCGCGCGAGGGCGAAGCCGCCCATGCCGGGCATGACCACGTCCGAGAAGACCACGTCGAAGCGGTGCGGCGTGCTGTCGAGTTCGGCCAGCGCCTCCTCGGCGGACTTCGCCCAGATCGGGGCATGGCCCAGATCCTCCAGGATCTGCGTGCAGAAGCGGCCGACCCCGAGATTGTCCTCCACGACCAGGATGCACAGGCCCCGCGGCGGCTCCGGCGCCCGCTGCGCGGCGCGGCCGGCATCGGCCGCCGCGGCGGGGGCCGCGACCTGCGGCAGGTAGAGGGTGAAGGTGGTGCCGCTGCCCAGCGCGCTCGCCACGTCGATGTCGCCGCCCGACTGCTTGGCGAAGCCGATCACCTGGCTGAGGCCGAGGCCCGTCCCCTTGCCGACCTCCTTGGTGGTGTAGAACGGCTCGAAGATCCGCCCGAGATCCGCGGCCGCGATGCCGGCGCCCGTGTCGGAGACGTGCACGGCCACGAACGGCCCCGGCGCGCCGGCATGCCCGCGGATCGCGGGCATCGGGCTGTCGCCTTCGAGGCGCAGGGTCAGGCCGCCTTCCCCGTCCATCGCGTCCCGGGCGTTGACCGCCATGTTGATCAGCGCCGTCTCGAACTGGCTCTCGTCCGCACGCACGAACCGGGGCGTGTCCGGCAGGTCGATGGCGACGTGGATCCGCGCGCCGGTCACCGAATCGAGCATGTCGGCGATGCTGCGCAGCCGCGCGCAGACGTCGAAGACCTGCGGCTTGAGCGCCTGGCGCCGGGCGAAGGCCAGGAGCTGCCCGGTGAGCTTGGCCGCGCGGTCGACCGTGTCGGAGACCGCGTCGAGGTAGCGCCGCCGGCGCTCCTCCGCGAGCTCGGGCCGGCGCAGGAACTCGACCGAGGAGCGGATGATGGTCAGCAGGTTGTTGAAGTCGTGCGCCACGCCGCCGGTGAGCTGGCCGATCGCCTCGAGCTTCTGCGACTGCCGCAGGGCCTCCTCGGCATGGCGCTGCTCGGTGATGTCGCGCCCGAACCCGTAGAACAGCCCGTCCTCCGGGACGACGGTCCAGAGCACGCGCCGCCGGTCGCCGGCACGGGTCACGCAGGACAGCTCGACATCCTCGACACGCCGGCCCTCGCAGAGCGGCCGGAGGGCGGCCTGCGCCGCCGCGCGCTCCGGGGCCGCCACGAAATCCAGGCCGGTCCGACCCAGGGTCTCCGCCTCGGACCAGCCGAGCGCCCGGCTCCAGGAGGGGTTCACCGCCTGGACCTGCCCGTCCCGGTCCGCGACGAGCTTCAGCACCGGCGAGAGCGTCCAGACCCGGTCGCGGTCCCGGGTCTGCGCGGCGACCTGCGCCTCCAGGTGCTCCGCCCGCGACCGGAGGAGTTCCTCGATCCGCTTCCGCTCGGAGATGTCGTGCGCGAAGACGTAGAACCCGTCGACCGCGCCGTCCGGCCCGCGCCGGGGCAGGTAGCGGGTGTCGGCGGTCCGGCTCTCGCCGTTGGGGAAGGTCCAGGTCCATTCGTGCCGGGCCTCCTCCCCGGCCAGGGTCCGCGCGATGGCGTGGCGCCGGGCCTCGAAGGCCTCGGGACCGAGGAGGTCGGCCACGGTCCGCCCCACGACATCGGCGGCGGAGAGGCCCGTCCAGGTCTCGTAGGCGGCGTTGGCGAACTGGTAGACGAGGTTCCGGTCGATGAAGGCGATCAGCACCGGCATCGCGTCCGCGACGAGGCGCAGCTCGGCCTCCCGCGCCTGGAGCGCCATCTCGCTCCGGCGGCGCTCGGTGATGTCGTTGAACAGGATGGCGACGCGGTTCCGCATCGGCCCGTCGACCCGGTAGGCGTGCACGTCGTACCAGCGCCCGAGGCCCGCGGCCGGCTGCTCGAACCGGACCGGCTCCCCGGTCAGCGCGACCCGGCCGTAGAGGTCGAACCAGTGCTGCTCGTGGTCGGGCACGAGTTCGCGCATCCGCCGTCCGACCACCTCCGTCAGGCCGGTCTGCCGCTCGAAGGCGGGGTTGACCTCCAAGAAGCGGTAATCGACCGCGCGCCCGCCCTCCGCGAAGATCGGCTCCCCGAGGCAGAAACCGGCATCGATGAACGCGAACAGCGAGCGGGAGCGCTCCTCGTTCCGGCGCAGGGCGGCCTCGGTGCACCGGGACTCGAGCTGCGTCATCACCGCCCGGGCGAGCGCCTTGAGGACGAAGACCTGCTGGTCGGTCAGCGTGCGCGGCGCGTGGTCGAGGACGCACAGGGTCCCGACGACCCAGCCGTCGGGCGTCACCAGGGCGACGCCCGCGTAGAAGCGCAGGTGCGGCGGCCCGGTGACGAGGGCGTTGGCGGCGCGGTCCGGCTCCGCCGCCAGGTCCGGCAGGATCAGGACGCCGTCCGCGCGCATGGCCTCGGTGCAGAACCCGAGATCGAGGGGCATCACCCGCGCCGTGTGGCCCACCGCGGCCTTGATCCATTGCCGGTCGGCATCGATGAAGTTGATATGCGCCATCGGCGTGCCGCAGGCCTGGGCGGCCATCTCGGCGATCTCGTCGAAGGCGCGCTCCGGGGGCGTGTCGAGGATGGCGTAGGCGTGCAGGGCGGCGAGCCGCCGGGGATGCCCTGGCTCGAAACCCGACCGGCGGGGCGTTGTCTGGTTCCGCGACACCGGGGCGTCATAGCCTACGCCTTCGACCCTCCCAAGGGGTTCGATGCGACGGCGCGCCCCGACAGGACCAACGAAGGGTCGGCGCGACCGCCCGCTCTCGAGGGATGGGCCCGGATTCCGGGGCCGACACGATGCCGCGTCCGCCCGCGCGCAGCGGACGGCCATCTGCAATTGCAGATTGCACGCTCAGATCCGCACCGCCGGCGGCGTCCCGGGCCGATCCTGCCCCGCCGGGGGACTCGATCACGAGTTCGTGTTCCCCTCCGTTCCGCGAGGGACCGCGCCGGCGGGGCGATCGGGGCTGTGGATTGGGTCGCCGCGCCTGGGAGCCGGGGCGGCCCATGCCGCGTTTGCCAGCGCTGAGGACACGGATTCGGACGGGCATGGCCAATCGCAGGTTGAAGCCGGGCGCGCAGCCGGGCGTCGAGGACGCGCCGCTGATGCCCACGGGCGCGCTGGCGGTGGCGCTCCTGGGCTTCGCCGCGGGCGCCGGCCCGGTGGTCCACGTCGCCCGGGACGGCCGCCGCCTGGAGGACCTCGCTGCGACCCTCCGGGCCCTCGCCCCCGAGATCCGGGTCGCGGTCTTCCCGGAATGGGACTGCCTGCCCTTCGACCACGCCTCGCCGTCCCGGGCCACGATGGGGGCCCGGGCCGCCGTGATGCGCTGGCTGACCGACCGCGCCGCCCTGCCGGACTTCGTGCTGACCACGGCGCCGGCCCTGGTCCAGCGCGTGCCCCCGCCGGAGACCTGGGCCGCCGCCCGGGTCACCCTGCGGGTCGGCGATCCGCTCGACGTCGCCGGGGCGACCGCCGACCTCAAGCGCCTGGGCTACATCCTCGACGAGCGCGTCGACGAGCCCGGCGAGATCGCCGTCCGCGGGCGGACCGTGGAGGTGTTCCCCGCCGCCGCGCCGCGCCCCTGCCGGATCGAGCACGCGGAGGGGCGCGTCGCCGCGATCCGCTCCTACGACCCGATCTCGCAGCGCTCGGTGGCGGAGGTGGGCACGCTGGTGATCGATCCCGCCACCGAGGTCGTCCTGGAACCCGACTCCGGACAGGGCTTCGCGCCGTTCACCGGCCAGGAGCACCGGCTGGAGCGCTACTATCCGCGCCTCGTCACGCTCCTCGATTACCTGCCCGCGCCGCGCCTCGTGGTCGAGGACGGTACGGAGGCCCGGATCGACGCCTTCTTCGAGCAGATGGAGGAGGCGCGGGGACGGTTGAAGGCCCGCGACGGGCGGGGCACGGCGGGGGCGGGCCTCTACCTCACCCCCGGAGCGTGGCGGGACATCGTGGCCGAACGGGGCCGGCTCGCCGCCACGGAGGCCGCCGGCGAGCCGCTGACGCTCCCGTCCTTCGCCCGGGAGCGGCGCCCGGGGACGGCCTTCGCCAAGGTGCTGCGCGCGCGTCTCAAGGCCGGCGATATCGTCGTCCTGGCGGGCACCCGCCAGCCGCTGCGGCGCCTCGTGCGCCAGGCCGGCCGGACCGCCGAGCGCCCGATCCGCCTGATCGACGCCTGGTCCGACGTCGCCGCGGCGGCCCCGGGCGACGTCCTGGCCCTGGAGGCGCCGCTGGCGGCCGGGTTCCGGGTGCCCGGCCAGGGCGCCACCGTGATCGCCGCCGCGGACCTGTTCGGACCGGAGGCCGCGGTGGCCGGGGGCGCCCGGGCGATCCTGCCGATGGGCGAGGTCGACCTGCGCCCGGGCGACGTCGCCGTCGACCGCGACCGCGGCCTGTGCGTGTTCGAGGGGCTCGAGCCCGTCTCCACGCCGGGCGGCGCGCCCTCCGAGGCCCTGCGCCTGCGCTTTGCCGGCGACGCGATCCTGATGGTGCCG
>CAXTCV010000061.1:0-17867 GCA_964242725.1 uncultured Methylobacterium sp. | reverse complement strand
AGGTCGGCGAGGTGCTGGAGCACGCGCTTGGCGTCGTCCTTCTGCAGGGTGATCTTGTTGATCGCCTTGTGGTGCAGGATCAGGCGCCGGTCGCCTTCGAGATCCACGTCCACCACCTCGATGTCGGGATCGAGCCACGCGACGTCGTATTGGCGGGCGAAGGAGCGGCGCATCTTGCGGTAGCCGCGCTCGTCATGGATCGCCTCCACCCGCAGCTCCGGCTCCTCCGGGTCGTCGACCACGTGGAACAGGCGCAGATCGCGCATCAGCTTGGGCGACAGGAACTGCTGGATGAAGCTCTCGTCGCGGTAATTCTCCCAGCAGTCGCGCAGCACCGCCATGGGATCGCCGGTGCCGGCGATCTCGGGGAACCAGTCCCGGTCCTCGGCGGTGGGCTGCTCCACGATGCGGGCGATGTCCTGCATCATCGCGAAGCCGATCGCGTAGGGGTTGTGGCCGCCATAGGAGCGGTCGTCGTAGTTCGGCTGCCGGATGACGTTCGTGTGCGACTGGAGAAACTCCAGATAGGCGGCCTCGCCGATCTGCCCCTGCGCCGAGAGCGCGTTCATGATCCGGTAATGGACGTACGTGGCGCAGCCCTCGTTCATCACCTTGGTCTGGCGCTGCGGATAGAAATACTGCGCGACCAGGCGGACAATCCGCAGGATCTCGCGCTGCCACGGGCGCAGGCGGGGGGCGACCTTCTCCAGGAAGTAGAGGATATTCTCCTGCGGCAGTTCGAGCAGGGCCTTGCGCCGCTCGGCGACCAGGTCCGGCCGCACCGCGCCGATCTTCTGCGGCAGGGTCCGCCACAGGTCGTTGTAGATCTGCTCGCCGTGCTCGATCCGCTCGCGCTCCCGCCGCTGCTCGGAGGCGAGGTCCGGCCGCTTCTTGCGCGGATAGCGGTGGACGCCCTGGCTCATCAGCGCGTGGGCGGCGTCGAGCATCTGCTCGACCGCCTGATGGCCGTAGCGCTCCTCGCAGCGGGTGATGAAGCCCTTGGCGAAATCCAGGTAATCCAAGATTCCTTCGGCATCCGTCCACTGCCGGAACAGGTAATTGTTCTTGAAGAAGTGATTGTGGCCGAAGGCTGCGTGGGCGATGACCAGCGTCTGCATGGTCGCCGTGTTCTCCTCCATCACGTAGGAGATGCACGGATCGGAGTTGATGACGATCTCGTAGGCGAGCCCCATCAGCCCGCGGCGATAGCCGGCCTCGTGCTGGGCGAAGTGCTTGCCGAACGACCAGTGCTTGTAGAACAGCGGCATGCCGATCGACGCGTAGGCGTCGAGCATCTGCTCGGCCGTGATGATCTCGATCTGGTTCGGATACCAGGACAGGCCGAGCTGGGGTCCGGCCACCGCCTCGCAGGCGTCATGGATCCGCCGGATCGTGTCGAAATCCCAGTCGTTGCCGGTGAACAGGGGCTTTGTGCCGCCGGAAATGGTCTGGGGCGTCCGTGCCTTGACGCGTGTCATGCGACCTCCCGATGCTTCGGAGCGTGTCCCGTGCACGCGCGGGACGGGTGCTCCCTCCCCCCTCTGCGGGGGAGGGTGGGCCGCGCGGCGGCGAGGGTCGGGAGAGGGGAGCAACGCTTCCGAAAAGGACGTGCCGAGAGCCGAAACCCACAGCGTCGCGCGGCCCCCCTTGCGGGACTTCGTCCCGGCCCGCCCCCCTCCAGGGGCCCCCCTCCCCCGCAGAGGGGGGAGGGAAAGCCGTCGCGGGCCGTCATGCCTCCGCCTCGGCCTTCGCGTCCTTGCGGCCGAACAGCTCGCGGAACACCGGGTAAATCTCCCGCCGGTGATTGACCTTGCGCATGGCGATCGGGCCGCCGGCCTTGGCAATCGCCTCGTAGGTCCGCCACAGGGTGGTGCGATGCTCCACGAACCCGGCCCGGGGGCCGTTCTCGTCGCCGACCTCCAGATAGGCGAAGTGCTGGCAGGCCGGCAGGATGTGCGCCCGCAGGAGATCCGTCGAGGTCGGCGCATCGGAGGAGACGTTGTCGCCGTCCGAGGCCTGGGCGGCATAGATGTTCCAGTCGTTGGGGTCGTAGCGCTCGGCGATGATGCGCTTCATCTCCACCAGCGCCGAGGAGACCAGCGTACCGCCGGTCTCGCGGGAGCCGAAGAAGGTCTCCTCGTCGACCTCGGTGGCCCGGTCGGTGTGGCGGATGAACACGATCTCCACGTGGCGGTAGCGGCGCGTCAGGAAGATGTGCAGCAGGATGTAGAACCGCTTGGCGAGGTCCTTCATGTGCTCGGTCATCGAGCCGGACACGTCCATCAGGCAGAACATCACGGCCTGCGCGATCGGCCGCGGATAGGGCTCGAACCGGCGGAAGCGCAGGTCGATCGGGTCGACGTAGGGGATGCGCTTCGATCGCTCGCGCAGCTTCAGCAGCGCCTCCTCCACGCCCGGCCGCTCCGGATCGCCCTCCGGCAGGGCGTCGAGCCGCGCCACCAGAGCCGCGACCTCGTCGGGCTTCGGCCGCTTGAGGGCGATGCGCCGCGACATCGAGTTGCGCAGGGTGCGGGTGAGCGCGAGGTTGGCGGGGGATCCGGTCACCGTGTAGCCGGCCCGGCGCATCCCCTCCGTGTCCACCACCGCGAGGCGGCGCTTGGCCAGATCCGGAAGCTCCAGATCCTCCAGGAAGAGTTCCAGGAACTCCTCGCGGGTCAGCACGAACCGGAACGCGTCCTCGCTGTTCTCGCCGCCCTCCCCGCCCTCGCCGGAGCCGCGCCCACCGCCGCCGCCCGGCGGCCGCTCGATCGTGTCGCCCTCCACGTAGGTCTTGTTGCCCGGCAGGATGTGATCCTGCAGGCCGGTGCCCGGCTGGCGGGAGAAGCGCGGCTCGCGCACGCCATCCGCGGGCACGGTCACGCGGCCGTCCTTGCCGAGATCCTTGATGTCCTTCTCGCGGGCGGATTCCCGCACCGCACGCTGGGCGACATCCTTCACGCGCCGCAGGAAGCGCTGCCGGTTGGGGAGGCTCTTGCCCCCCGGGTTCAGGCGTCGGTCGACGATGTGCATACGCTGCGAAAACCCTCGTCCCGCGTGCTCCGGCCGGTTCTAGCCTCCCGTTATACCATGCTGCCGTCCGAAAGAGTCTTCCCTCTTTCGCACAGTCTGGTCTAACGCGCCGCTCCCGCATGATGTGTTCGGAAAAGCGGTTTTCCCTTTTCCCACACCATGCTTGCGAGCCTCGCCGGCCGGTCGTCCGAAACTATGGCGGCGGAGGGTCCGAAACTTGGCCGCCCGGGCTGGCCCCGGGCGGAGTCTTCGTCCCTCAGCCGGCCTGCTTCACCCGCATGTACCATTCCACCAGGCGGCGGACCTGCCGCTCGGTGTAGCCGCGCGCGACCATGCGCTCGACGAACTCGCCGTGCTTCTTCTCGGTGGTCGCCGTATCATTAAAAACGAAGGAGATCACCGGCAGCAGCTCCTCCACCTGGGAGAACATCCGCCGCTCGATCACCTCGCGCAGCTTCTCGTAGCTCGTCCAGCTCGGGTTGCGGCCGCCGTGCTGGGCCCGGGAACGCAGGGCGAACTTCACGACCTCGTTGCGGAAGTCCTTCGGGTTGGCGATCCCGGCGGGCTTCTCGATCTTCGTCAGCTCCTGGTTCAGGAGCTCCCGGTTCATGAGCTGACCGGTCTCCGCGTCCTTGAAGTCCTGATCCTCGATCCAGGCGTCGGCGTAGTCGATGTACCGGTCGAACAGGTTCTG
The DNA here is from genome assembly GCA_964242725.1 of uncultured Methylobacterium sp. Taxonomy (GTDB): domain Bacteria; phylum Pseudomonadota; class Alphaproteobacteria; order Rhizobiales; family Beijerinckiaceae; genus Methylobacterium. The sequence goes on along the minus strand of CAXTCV010000061.1, from coordinate 14,143 downwards.
ACCGTAATCGTGGTACGATTCGAGATAGGCCTTCTGGATCTCGTGACCGATGAACTCCGCGTAGCGCGGGGCCAGCTCGGTCTTGATGAATTCCAGATACTTCTTCTCGGTCTCGGGCGGGAGCTGCTCGCGCTTGAGCGACTGCTCCAGCACGTACATCAGGTGGACCGGATCGGCCGAGACCTCGGTGGTGTCGTGGTTGAAGGTCGCCGCCAGCACCTTGAAGGCGAAGCGGGTGGAGATCCCGTCCATGCCCTCGTCGACGCCGGCGGTGTCCTTGTATTCCTGCATCGAGCGGGCGCGGGGATCGACCTCGCGGAGCGATTCGCCGTCATAGACCCGCATCTTCGAGAAGGCGTTGGAATTGGCGTGCTCGCGCAGGCGCGACAGCACGGAGAAGCGCGCCAGCATCTCCAGCGTGCCCGGCGCGCAGGACGCGTCGGACAGTTCCGAGCTGGAAATCAGCTTCTCGTAGATGTGCTGCTCCTCCGTGACCCGGAGGCAATACGGGACCTTGATCACGTAGATCCGGTCGATGAAGGCCTCGTTGTTCTTATTGGTCTTGAAGGTCTGCCACTCGGACTCATTCGAGTGGGCCAGGATCACGCCGGTGAACGGGATCGCGCCGATATTCTCGGTCCCGACATAGTTGCCCTCCTGCGTCGCGGTCAGCAGGGGGTGCAGCATCTTGATCGGCGCCTTGAACATCTCGACGAATTCGAGGACGCCCTGGTTCGCCCGGTTCAGGCCGCCCGAATACGAGTAGGCGTCGGGATCGGCCTGCGACAGGGTCTCCAGGCGGCGGATATCGACCTTGCCGACCAGCGAGGAGATGTCCTGGTTGTTCTCGTCCCCCGGCTCGGTCTTGGCGATGGCGATCTGGCGCAGGCGCGAGGGCCGGACCTTGATCACCTTGAACCGGGAAATGTCGCCGTTGAACTCGTCGAGGCGCTTGAGCGCCCAGGGGCTCATCAGGCCGGTGAGCCGCCGCCGCGGGACGCCGTAGCGCCGCTGGATCTCCTCGCCCATGGTCTCGGGGTCGAACAGCCCCAGGGGGCTCTCGAAGACCGGCGAGACCTCGTCCCCGGCCTTGAGGACGTAGACCGGATGGACCTCCATCAGCAGCTTGAGACGCTCGGCGAGCGACGACTTCCCGCCGCCGACGGGGCCGAGCAGGTAGAGGATCTGCTTGCGCTCCTCCAGCCCCTGCGCGGCGTGTCGGAAGAACGAGACGATCCGCTCGATCGTCTCCTCCATCCCGTAAAACTCGCGGAAGGCCGGGTAGGTCCGGATCGTCCGGTTCATGAAGATCCGGCCGAGGCGCGAATCCTTGGAGGTGTCCACGAATTCGGGCTCGCCGATCGCCGCCAGGATGCGCTCGGCGGCCGAGGCATACATCAGCGGTTCGTCGCGACAGGCTTCGAGGTACTCGGAGAGCGTCATCTCCGTGTCGCGGCGGGCCTCGTACCCTCGGGCGAAGCTCTGGAAAAGGTCGTTCGTCGCATGCATCGGCATTCGATAACCCTCTCAGACCGTGACAGCTTCATCCTGTATCGGCTCGGATGCAACCGACAGGCCCGCTTTTGTCGCAGTGCGGCGAGCAAGGCGCCCGGCATGTCGATTGCTTGCAACACCTCCGGCACCTGAAGGCCGCAGAGCCGAGACTCTGTGCCGTCTCAGGACGGCTGTCGAGGGCTGCAAAACTGCGCAGGCGGCGCGGATCTGCGCCGCGGCTCACAGATCGGTGCCCTCTTTCTTGGCATCGTCGCCCGATTTGGCCCCCGCTGCGCCGACCGTGATTTTGACGGTCTGCGTCTGGACTTGCCCGTCGGCGCCCTTCACTTCGAAAGTCACCTCGTCGGACCCGGTGAAACCGGTGTTGGGCTGGTAGAACAGCGCCTGGACGGCGGCCTCCTTGTTGGGGCAGCGATAGCTCGCCGGCGTCTTGAGCTTGCCGACCCTGGTGATCACCGAACCGTTCTTCGGCGGCCCGGAGACCTTGAACTCGGGCATCGGTCCAGGGGAACAGTCCTTCTTGAGGTTGGGGGCGATCTCCAGGCGTACCGTCTTGCCGGGGGCCACGGTCTTGGATCGGCTCGCCGGGGACTGGGCCAGTGCCGGCCCGGCGACAGCGAGGCTCCCGGCGAGCAGCACGGCGAGCGGACGAAGGGCGATCATGACAGCGTCTCTCCGGTGCCGAAGCGGGCGCGATCTCCGGACCCATCTCCGGGTGCCCCGTCCCTCGGTCAGAGACCATGTGGGGACGCCCGCGACGGGCGTCGAGGGCAACCGCGCTGCTGGCGAGCCTTTCGCGATCGCGCGGCGATCGCGAACGGCGTCACGCCCTCAACGTCGTCACGCTGAACCCGGTGTCCGGTTCGTCGGCGCGCCCCCTAATCCTGAAGCACCGCCGCCACGACACCGGTGACGCGGGCGATCTGCGCGGCGTCGAACTCCCCCGCCAGGGCGGCGGCGAGCCGCTGCTCCACACGGGCGCGCTCCCCGGCCTCGGCGATGGGTGTCGGGGGGATCTGGTGCTCGGCGAGGCGGCAGACCCGGCGGATCGTCTCGGCGGCCGAGAGCAGCTTCTCCCGGTCGCTGGGCCCCATCTCCCAGAGCGGGTTGCGCAGGCGGCTGATCACCCGCCGCGCGTCCCGGTACTCCCGGTCGACCGTGGTGGCCGCCTCGATCTGGCTGACCAGGAACATCAGTTCCAGGACTTCGGAGGCCGCCTCCGGACAGGTTCGGACGATCCGCATGATGCGGGCCATCAGTTCTTGGCTGGGCGACAGCTTGGATTTGGGCGCGGACATGCGGGCGACAACGCGAGTTCGTGCCGGAAAGTTCGCCGCGCAGTTGCAAGAGCGCTGCCGCGCCGCCGGGCCGGGGGTTTTACGCCTCCGCGTCGGGCAGGGCGCGCAGGTCGTCGAGCAGGGCACGGCAGGCGCGCAGCTCCCGGAGCGCCTCCGCCAGCGCCGCGCGGTCCGACGCCGCGAGGGTGCCGTCGGGGGCCGCCGCCTCGGCCTCCTGGATCAGGGGCTCGGCCGCCACCGCCTCGCCGCGGCCGACGGCCTGGACGAAGCGGACGCCGTTCTCCTTGAGCACGCGCTGCGCCCCCGCGATCGTGTAGCGCTGCACATACAGGAGCTGGCGGATGCCGGCGACGAGCTCGATATCCTGGGGCCGGTAATAGCGCCGGCCCCCCGCCCGCTTCACGGGGCGGATCTGACCGAAGCGGGTTTCCCAGAAGCGCAGGACGTGCTGGGGCACGTCGAGTTCCTCCGCGACCTCGCTGATCGTGCGGAACGCGTGGGCGCTCTTCTCGCCGGTCTCGGCGGTCTGTTCGGCGGCGAGGGCTGAGGGCATGGCGGTCTGATGCGGCGCGGGCGTCGATCTTGCCGGTCCGCGGGGCCGGGCTCAAGCCTCACCGGGGGGCGGACGGGATTATTGTTCGCGGTCCCGGCGCGATCGGCGCCCGTCCTCCCCACACGGCGGTTGGCGGATTGGGACATCGGGGACAAACCGTCCTCGACTCGCAAGAAAGCTCACTCCCGTGCTGCCACGCGCCCGCCCTCCCCCTCTGCGGGGGAGGGAAACGCGAGCGGGTGTCCGGCCATTGCCGTCATCCGGAAGCGAGGTGTGAAGATTGTAGCCCCGCGCGCGGGGAGCGGAAAAGCCGCGGGTCACCGTTGAAACGACCCGACATCGAGCCGCGGGGGCCGGCTCACTCGTCGTCGTCGTCGTGGCCGTTCGCGCCGTTGAGGCCGTTGATCTTGGCCTTCAGCACGTTCGAGGGCTTGAACACCATCACCTGGCGCGGCTCGATCGCGACCTCGACGCCGGTCTTCGGATTGCGGCCGACGCGCTTGCCCTTGCTGCGCACCACGAACGAACCGAACGAGGACAGCTTCACCGTCTCGCCGCTCGCCAGACAGGCGCAGATCTCCGACAGCACGGTCTCGACCAGGGCAGACGACTCGGTCCGTGACAGGCCCACCTGATGGTAGACGGCCTCGCTCAAGTCGGCGCGCGTCACCGTCTTGCCTGCCATACTTGTCCCCTCGCCCGCATCGCTCGCCCCATGGCGTCGGGCGCGGCGATCGATGCCGCGCCGAACAGTGAAGGCGTATCTCTATGATCCGGCACGCTAATCGGCGCTCCGCCCCCGGTCAACCGCGCGGGGACGCCGATTTGTTTCAGGCGTGTCACCAACGGATCAGAGCCGCCCCCCAACTGAAGCCGCCGCCGATCGCTTCGATCATCACCAGATCGCCCGCGCGGATGCGGCCGTCCCGCCGGGCCACGTCGAGGGCGAGCGGGATCGAGGCGGCCGAGGTGTTGCCGTGGCGGTCCACCGTCAGCACGATCTTCTCCCGGGCGATCCCGAGCTTGTCGGCCGAGGCCTCGATGATCCGGCGGTTGGCCTGGTGGGGCACGAACCAGTCGAGATCGGCCGCCGTCAGGCCGGCCTGGGCGAAGGCCTCGACGATCACGTCGGTGACCTGCCCGACGGCGAACCGGAACACGTCCCGACCGGCCATCCGCAGGTGGCCGGTTGTGCCGGTCGAGCCCGGGCCGCCGTCGACGTAGAGTTTTTCGCGATGCCGCCCGTCCGAGCGCAGGCTGGCGCTGAGGACGCCGCGGCCCTCCGCGTCCGCCCGCGCCTCCAGCACCACCGCCCCGGCGCCGTCGCCGAACAGCACGCAGGTGGTGCGGTCCTCCCAGTCGAGGATCCGCGAGAACGTCTCGGCGCCGATCACCAGCGCCCGGCGGGCCGCCCCGGTGGCCAGGAACTTGTCGGCGGTGGCGACCGCGAACACGAAGCCGGCGCACACCGCCTGCAGATCGAAGGCCGCGCCCTGGTGGATGCCGAGCGCCGCCTGGATCTGGGTGGCGGTGGCCGGGAAGGTGTGATCCGGCGTCGAGGTCGCGCAGATCACGAGGTCGATGTCCTCCGCCGTCAAGCCGGCATCGGCGAGGGCAGCCGCGGCCGCCCGCGCACCGAGCACCGACGTGGTCTCGCTCGCATCGGCGATGTGGCGCTGGCGGATGCCCGTGCGCTGGACGATCCAGTCGTCCGACGTGTCGACCCGCTCGGACAGGGCCGCGTTGGTCACCACCTGCGCGGGCAGGCTCGATCCGGTCCCGACCACCACCGAACGCAGCGCCTGCGGAGACTCTATGCGGAGGGCTGACATCGCTTTCCTTCCCGGGCGGCGGGGACCCTGGACATCCCCACCGACTGTCAACACCTTGACCATGTTGTTTGAATCGCCACCCCCTGACGGAGGGAGAAGCGCGCGGCGTCCCGTGCCGGTTCGAACGCCGTAGACCGGATGGCGGGTCCGCAGAGGTGTCCGTCCGGTTTTCAATCCGATCGCCCCACCGAAACCTTATTCCGGCATTGCGTATCCTTCGAATGGAGGCCCGATCCGGTGTGCCCATCGGGGCCCGGTGTCATCCCGGTCTTCCACGGACGGTCAGGCCGGAGCCAGGGCCGCCGTCTGGTCGAGCATCTCGCGGATCGTGCGGATCATGTCGTGGCGGGCCATGTCGTGCGCCAGGTCGACCGCCGCGGCAAAACCCTGCGCGTTCTCCGAGCCGTGGCTCTTGATGACGATGCCCTCCAGGCCGAGGAAGACGCCGCCATTGGCGCGGCTCGGGTTCATCTTGTCCCGGAGCGCCCGGAAGGCCTGCCGGGCGAACAGGGCGCCGATCTTGGCCGCGAGCGTCCGGGTCATGGCGGCGCGGAGATAGGTGCCGATCTGCTTGGCGGTGCCCTCGGCGGTCTTGAGGGCGATGTTTCCCGTGAAACCTTCGGTCACGACCACGTCGACGGTGCCGCGCCCGAGATCCGTACCCTCGACGAAGCCGTGATAGGCGAGCCCGGGGTTCTCCATCTCGCGCAGCAGCCGGGCGGCCTCCTTCACCGCCTCGTTGCCCTTCATCTCCTCGGTCCCGACGTTGAGCAGGCCGACGGTCGGCCGGTCGAGGTCGAACACGATGCGGGCCATGGCCGAGCCCATCACGGCCATCTCCACGAGGTGCTCGGCATCGGTGCCGATGGTGGCGCCGACGTCGAGCACGACGCTCTCGCCGCGCACGGTCGGCCACAGGCAGGCGATGGCCGGCCGCTCGATGCCCGACATGGTCTTCAGGCAGATCTTGGACATCGCCATCAGGGCGCCGGTGTTGCCGGCGGACACGCAGGCATCGGCCTGCCCGTCGCGCACCGCCTGGATCGCCTGCCACATCGAGGACTTGCCGCGGCCCTGGCGCACCGCCTGGCTGGGCTTGTCGTCCATGGCCACCGCCACGGTCGTGTGGCGGATCTCCACACAATCCTTCAGCCGCGGCTCCTTGGCGACCAGCGGGGCGATCACCGCCTCGTCGCCGAACAGCAGGAAGGTGGTGTCGGGATGGCGCTCGCGGGCCAGGGCGGCGCCCGGCACGACCGTGGAGGGCCCGTGGTCGCCGCCCATGGCGTCGAGCGAGATGCACACGCGTTGGGACATGTCGGTAGCGGGTCGCAGGTCTCGGCGGGGGATCCGGCGGGACGGGCCCCGCCGGGCGCGGCGGACCATAGCGATACCGGCCCGGCGGGCAAATGAAATCGGGCGCCGGGCGGTTCCGTTCTCCGACCGGCGCCCCCGCAAAGCCGGTTTCGAGCCGGGCTTATGGAGGCGCGCTCGCATCCGGGAGTGCCCTCTCTCCCCCGCAAAGGCTACGCTGTTCAGACATCGCGGGCCGAGACGCTCGCTCCTCCCCGCAAGGGGGCGGGGAAAAGCGCCTCGTTTTTCATATGTTGGCGTCGGCCTGAGAAATGTGAATCCGCAGGCCCGCAGAGGGGGGAAGACGCGATTGTGTCCGGCCGCTGCCCACTTTCGTCGAAGATGTGTGCATCCGGCAACCCATGCAGGAGCGAGGACCGTCGCGCCCGCCGGCAGGTGCGGTTCTGAACTCGCGCTCCGTCGCGGTCCGGTTCGCCTCTTCCGTGACGGGCGCTAAGTCCGTGCCACGCGCGGCCCCGATCCTGCGGCCGCGGGCGGGGCATCGGGATGGCTGACTCCACTGCGACCTGGACGCGCCGCGGCCCGATCCGTCCCGGCCTCGACCCGCTGGGCGCGATCCTCGCCCTCCTGCTGGGGCCGAGCCTCCTCGCGTTGCCCCTGATGATCGCGCGGCCGAACAGGATCGCCGCGGGCACGTCCCTCATGGCCTGGTCGGCCCTGCCGGCCGGCGCGGCGCTCGCCCTAATGGTGGTGCTCGGGCTCGCGGTGCCGCTGCTGGCCCTGCGGATCCCGCCGGGCCTGCGGCTGGCGGTGGCGGCGGCGGCGCTCCTGCTCCTCGCGCTGGCGGCCGGCTGGGCGGCCGATCACCTGACGCCGCCCGGCGATCGCTACAGCCGGGTCTCGCCGGATGCGGGCTGGTGGCTGGCCTTCGCGGCCGCCGGCCTCGCCACCGGCGACGGGCTGGCGCGCCTGCGGCCGGGCCCCGCGACGCGGGTCGCGGCGCTCGCGGCGATCCTCGGCCTGGGGGGGCTCGCCCTGCGCTCCGGGTTCTGGGACAACCTCTCGCTCCTGCGGGAATATGCCGGCCGCGCCGACACCTTCGGCCGGGAGGTCCGGACCCATCTCGGCCTCGCCCTGTCGTCGGTGGCGGCCGCCGCCGCCCTGGGGATCCCGGCCGCCCTCCTGGCGCGCCCGATCCCGGCCCTGCGCGGGGCGCTGCTCGCAGTCCTCAACGTCGTGCAGACCATCCCGTCCATGGCGCTGTTCGGGATGCTGATCGCGCCGCTTGCCTGGATCGGCCGGACGATCCCCGGGGCGGCCGGCCTCGGGATCGCGGGCATCGGCGCCGCGCCGGCCTTCCTGGCCCTGTTCGCCTACGCGCTCCTGCCGGTGGCGGCGGCGACCGTCGCGGGGCTGGACGCCGTGCCCGGGCCGGTGCGCGACGCCGCACGGGGTGTCGGCATGACCGGGCGGCAGCGCCTCGCGCAGGTGGAGCTGCCCCTGGCGCTGCCGGCGATCCTCACCGGGATCCGCATCGTCCTCGTCCAGAATATCGGGCTGGCGGTGATCGCCGGCCTCGTCGGCGGCGGCGGCCTCGGGGTCTTCGTCTTCCAGGGCATCAGCCAGACCGCGGGCGACCTCGTCCTGCTCGGGGCGCTGCCGACCGTCGCCCTGGCGAGCGCCGCCGCCGTGCTGCTCGACGCCGTCATCGAACTCAGCCGCGGGCCCGGGGCCGAGGCGGAGCGGACGCCGTGAGGCCGGATCCGATGATCGCGCTCGCCGGGGTCGGCCGCGTCTACGGCGGGCGCGCAGTCGTGGCGGAGGTCAGCCTGCGGGTCGAGGCGGGCACCATCCTGGCGGTGGTGGGCACGTCGGGGTCCGGCAAGACGACCCTTCTGCGGATGATCAACCGGCTGATCGAGCCGAGCGCCGGCACGATCCGGATCGCCGGCCGGGACATCCGGGACGCCCCGCCGCATGTCCTGCGCCGCGGCATCGGTTACGCCATCCAGGGACACGGGCTGTTCCCCCACCGGACCGTGGCGGAGAATATCGGGGTCGTGCCGCGGCTCCTCGGCTGGGACCGCCGCCGGATCGCCGCCCGGGTCGACGCGCTGCTGAGCCTGTTCGACCTCGACCCGGCCGCCTACCGGAACCGGCTGCCGGCGGCCCTGTCGGGCGGCGAGCAGCAGCGGATCGGGGTCGCCCGGGCTTTGGCCGCCGAGCCGCCGATCCTGCTGATGGATGAACCCTTCGGCGCCCTCGATCCGATCATCCGGGGCCGGGCCCAGGCGGATCTGCTGGCGATCCAGAAGCGCTACGGCACCACCATCGTGCTGGTGACCCACGACATGGACGAGGCCCTGCGCCTCGCAGACCGGATCGCCGTGATGGACCGGGGCCGGCTCGTGCAGGAGGATGCCCCGGCGGCCCTGATCGGCACGCCGGCGTCGGATTTCGTGCGCAGCCTCCTCGGCGGCGGCGACCGGGCCTTCCAGCTCATGGCGCTGTGCGTCGTGGACGACCTCGTCGAGCCGGGCCCGGCGCCCGGCGAACCGATCCCGGCCGGGACCTCGGTGCGCGCGGCCCTGGCCGAGAGCCTCTGGTCGCGGCGCCCGGCCCTCCCGGTCAGCCGCGACGGCGTGCTCCTGGGCCGCGTGACGCGAACCGTCCTCGAAGCGCAGGGCGGCAGCCCGTGAACCGGGCCTCCGTTTTGGCGAAGCTCGCGCTCCTCGCCGTGCTGGGCGCGTTCCTGGTGATGCCGGAGCGCTTCGCGGGGCTGTTCCGGCCATTCGCACCCGGTGACACGGCGCCGATCTATACGCAGACCCCGCTCCTGACGCTCGCCGTCGACCACCTGCTGCTGGTCGCCGGTGCGACCCTGGCGGCGAGCGTGGTGGCCGTGAGCTGCGCCGCGCTGGCGACCCGCCCGGCCGGGCGCGAGGTCCTGCCCTTCGCCCGCGCGGTGGCCAACCTCGGCCAGACCTTCCCGCCCGTGGCGGTCCTGGCGCTGGCGGTGCCGGTCTTCGGCTTCGGCACGGTCCCGACCCTGATCGCCCTCGTCCTGTACGGGCTGCTGCCGATCTTCGAGACGGCGCTCACCGGCCTCGCCGGGCTCGACCCGGCGCTGATGGAGGCCGCCCGGGGCATGGGGCTGACCGACCGCCAGCGGCTCGTGCAGGTGGAGCTGCCGCTGGCCCTGCCGATGATTCTCTCCGGGATCCGGCTGGCCGCCGTCATCGGCCTCGCCACGGCGACCATCGGCTCCACGGTGGCGGCCAGCACCCTGGGCGAGGTCATCGTCTCGGGCCTGCTCACCGGCAACACCGCCTACGTCCTGCAGGGCGGCCTCGTCGTCTCGGCGCTGGCAATCCTGACCGACGCGGCCTTCCGCGCCCTGGAGCGGATGGCCGCGCGACGGGCTGGCTTTCGGTCCTAGGCACGACGGGAGATCCGGCGGGGCTAGACGCGCGGCCCCGGGGCGTGTCCCCCCCCGTCTGATGGTCGCGGCCGACCAGAACGGCACGCATCGCAACTCCGCACGGATGTAGAAGCGCAACGTCACCGAGCGTTTCGCCACCTCACGCAAATCCATCCGCCACCGATCCGGACGTCTGCGCACGTTTCGGCAGCACATATCAATTTATGTTGAATATATCTTGCGACAGTATCAATAATCGATCGGCGTCTCTGATTCGGCCGACGCGAAATCGGCAACGATATCGCCGACTGACAGTCTTGAACGCGCCAAACTGGGAGGCTACCATGACGCTTGGACGGGTTCAGATCGTACCCTCGACACGATTCGCGGCCGCAACACTCGGTCTCGTTTTACTCGGCTCAGCCACGGCGCGGGCCGACGACCTGCCGCGCCAGGGCGAGTTCCGGATCACCTATACGGCGATCAACCCAGCCGTGCCGAAACCTGTTTCGATCGGCAACAGCAAATCGGCCTCAGCGATGATCCTCACGATGACCGCCGTCAACGAGGCGGGTGGCGGGCTCCTGCACAACATGGCCGGGCGCTGCTCCGCGAGCCCGCTGGTCGACAATGGCGCCAAGACCTTCGAGAATCACGGCTACTGCGACTACGTCGATGCCGACGGGGACCACGTCTACGAGAAATGGGACTATCCGGTGCAGGCCATGGCGGCCGTGAGCGAAGGCACCGGCGAATGGATCGGCGGCACCGGTAAGTTCGCGGGCCTGTCCGGCACGATGATTATCCGCTCCCGGCGGCTGAACTCCCTCACCGACGGCGCCACGCAGAGCATCGGCGAGAAGCGCGGCAGCTACACCCTCACCGACACGGTGGCGAGCGCCAAGCCGGATTGACCGGACCCGGCGGCGGATCGGCGGGACAGGCGGCCCGACTTGACGGTATGACACCGGTCATGACGGCCTCCATGACACCCGCCGACCGCGACCGGTTCGAGAAGTGCCTGGCGCTCGCCGCGCAGGGCGCCACGGACGGTGAGCGCGCTGCGGCCCGGGCGGCGGCGGCGCGCATCGCCGCCGGTGCTGGCCTGACGCTGGCCGAGGCGACCCGCGCGGCGCCGCGTCCGGAGGCGGCCCGGCCCACCGGGTCGCCGCCGCCCCGGCGCCCCTATTCCTGGGCCCGGCCCCGGGAGCCGGTGAGGCCGATCACCGTCGAGGAGTTGCTGCGGCAGAAGGCGGAGACCGAGGCCTGGCGCCGGCGGGCCTCCACCGCCGCCGAGCGCCGACGGCGCCAGGCGCGCGCGGAGCAGGACGTCTACGCGGCGGAGCAGCGCGTCCGCCAAGCCGAGCGCGACCGGGACTGGGCGCACGCCCGCGGCGGCGTGGCCGGGGCGACCTCCGAAGAGCCCTAGACCCTCGGTCCCGAAAGCCCGCGGCCTTCGCTCGCGGGCGGCGTCACTGTTTCACCAGCTTGCACGTGCTCTCCGACAGGGGCTGGAACGCCTGCGCGCCCGGGATGGTCTTCAGGATCGTGTAGAAATCCCACGGTCCGCGCGAATCCGCGGGCGCTTTCACCTGCGCGAGGTACATGTCGTGGACCATGCGGCCGTCCGGGCGCAGCGTGGCGTTGCGCGCGAAGAAGTCCTGGATCGGCAATGCGCGCATCTTGGCCATGACCCGCAGGCCGTCATCCGTCCCGGCGGCCTCGGCCGCCTTGAGGAAGTGGAGCACGGCCGAGTAGTCGCCGGCCTGCACCATGGTCGGCATCCGTCCGTCCATCCGCGCAGCGAAGCGCCGGGCGAAGGCCCGCGTCTGGTCGTCCATGTCCCAGTAGAAGCCCGTCGTCAGGATCATGCCCTGGGCGGCCTGGAGACCGACGGAATGGATGTCGGTCAGGAAGATGTTGAGGCCCCCGAGCGTCTGGCCGCCCTGCGGGATCCCGAACTCGCTCGCCTGCTTGATGGTGTTGATCGTGTCGGCCCCGGCATTGGCCATGCCGATGATCTTCGCGCCCGACCCCTGGGCCTGCAGCAGGTAGGAGGAGAAATCGGCGTTGGGGAACGGATGCTTGACCGAGCCGAGCACCCGGCCGCCCTTCGCCTTCACGACCCGTGTGACCTGAGCCTCCAGATCGTGCCCGAAGGTGTAGTCGGCGGTGATGAAGAACCACGTGTTCTTGGGATCGTCCGCCAGCGCCGTGGCGGTGCCGGCCGCGAGGGAATAGGTGTCCCAGGTCCAGTGGGCACCGGTCGGCGAGCAGGCGGCGTTGGTCAGCGCCATGGAGCCGGCGCCGGAATTGATGTCGATCTTGCCCTTGGCGCGCGCGACCTCGCGCACGGCGAGCCCCGCGACCGAGGAGTTGGTGTCGAAGATCGCGTCGACCCCCTCGGTGTCGAACCACCGGCGCGCGATCGAGGAGGCGATATCCGCCTTGTTCTGGTGGTCGGCGAAGATCAGCTCGACCGCGCGGCCGTTGATCGGCCGGCCGAAATCCTCCACGGCGAGCTGCGCCGCCGTCACCGATCCCCGGCCGGCGAGGTCCGAATAGCCGCCCGACATGTCGGTCAGGACGCCGATCTTGATGCCGCCGTCGGCATATTGCGCGGCGGCCGGCGTGACCGCGAGGACGGCCGCGCCGAACGCGGCGGCCGCCAGGGCCATGCCCCTGCCCCGACGCGCGCCCCGGTGCCGGGCCGGCCTCCGCGGCGACCGCGCCCAGGTCCCATCGGCCATAGAGATCCTCCCCTGTGTGTTGATCGTCTTGTTAAATCGCGATGCCGCGCGTCGCCGGCGGCTACGGCGCGCGCCCGGCCTCGGCGCCGAAGAACGCGAGCAGCGCTCCGTTGAAGCGCTGCACATCTTCGAGGTTCGTCAGATGCGCGCCGCTCAATTCGAGGTACTGCGCGCCGACGATGCGGTCCGCCAGGAAGCGGCCCTCCGCCGGGGGCGTCGACGCGTCGTGCGTGCCGGCGATCACCAGCGTCGGCACGCGGATCTGCGGGAGCTGCCCGCGGAAATCGGCATCGCGCACCGCCAGGCAGGCGGCCGCGTAGCCCTCCGCGGCCGTGGACGCGAGCGTCCTGCGCAGGGCCGCCGCCAGCTCGGGTCGGGCCGCCGCGTAATCCGGCGTGAGCCAGCGCGACACCACGGTCTCGGCGATGCTGCCGACGCCCTCCGCCCGGACCTTCTCCACGCGCCCGGTCCAGGTCTCCGGGGGGCCGATATAGGCGGCCGTGTTGCACAGGGCGAGGCGCCGCAACCGCTCCGGATGGTTCAGGGCGATCCACTGCCCGGTCAGACCGCCCATGGATACGCCGGCGAAATCGGCAGTGCCGATGCCGAGGTGATCCAGGAGGCCGAGGGCGTCCCGGCCGAGCTCGGCGATCGTGTAGGGTCCCGGCGGGACATCCGAGGCCCCGTGACCGCGCGTGTCGTAGCGGATCAGGTGGAACCGGTCCGCGAAGGGTTCGACCTGCGGTGCCCACATGTCCAGCGCCGCGCCCAGCGAGTTGGACAGCAGCAGGGCGGGTTTGGCGGGGTCGCCGTCGGTCCGGTAATGCAACCGGACGCCGTCGAGGTCAGCGAAAGCCATCTGCGCACCCTCCCCTTCAGAGATAGCTTCGGCCGTCGAGATAGGCCTTGCGCCAGCGCCGGATCTCGACGCGCGCGAACAGGCCGACCGCATGGAAGGGATCCGCCTGGATGAGCGCCTCGGCCTCGGCGCGGGTCTCGACATCGACGACGTACAGGCCGCCGCCCGCGTCGCTGCCGTCGTCGTTCAGCTTCGCGCCGCAGGCCAGGAGACGGTCCTTGATCCGGTCGAGATAGGCGAGGTGCTCGGCGCGATGCGCCTTGCGGACCTCCGGGCTCCCGGCCTTGTCGAAGGTCTCGATGATGTAGGGCATGGTCCGCGACCTCTCAGTTGGCGGCGATGGCGGAGGGATGCTGCGCCAGCGGCGTGACCTGGATCGACATGTACGGGTAGAGCGGCAGCGCCGTCAGGGTTTCGTGGAGCGCGTCGTTGCCGGCGACGTCGAAGACGCTGTAGTTGGCGTACTGGCCGGCGACGCGCCACAGGTGCCGCCACGTCCCCGCCTGCTGCAGCGTCTGAGCGTAGGCCTTCTCGTCCGCCTTCAGGCGATCGGCCTCCGCCTTCGGCAGGGTGTCGGGAATGTTGACCTGCATGTGGACCA
>CAXTCV010000060.1:0-18075 GCA_964242725.1 uncultured Methylobacterium sp. | reverse complement strand
TAGGCCGTGAGCGCGAAGGCGGCGACGCTCATCACCTCGAACCACACGAACAGGTTGAACATGTCGCGGGTGAAGCAGAACCCGACCATGGCGGCCAGGAACAGCAGCATCAGGATCTGGAAATGGCCGTGGGTGCGGTCGAAGAAGCCCCAGGCGAACACGAAGGTCAGCGCGTAGAGCAGCCCGATGAAGGCGGCGACCCAGCCGCTCGCCTCGTCCACCGAGAACCCGATCCCGAGATGGACGCCGTCGCGCGGCTCCCAGCCGCCGAACCAGTAGACCAGGGGCCCGTCGGCGGCCTGCAGGGCGATCGTGCCGCAGAGGATCGCGACGCCGAGGGCGGCCAGCGTCGCCAGGATGTCGGGGAGGCGGCCCGGCAGCAGATGCGCGGTGGCGAGCAGCGCCGCGCAGACCACGAGGGGGAGGGCGACCGGCAGGGGCAGGAGCGCCGCGGGAAAGGCGGTCACGCGGTTTTCCCCGCGCCGTCGTCCGCGCCGCTCGGCGCCGGGCCGTGCCCGGATCCGACGCCGGCGTGCATCGGCCGAAGCTTCTCCGGGTCCAGGCTGCCGCCGCGCTTGTAGGCCTGGATCGTCAGGACGAGCAGAAGGGCGGTGAGCGTCGCCCCGACCACGATGTCGGTCAGCACCAGCGCCTGCATCACCGGATCGACCGCGGGGGTGCCGGGCGGGTGGTCGTAGAAGATCGGCGCGATGCTGCCCCAGCGGTAGCCGAGGCCGAGCAGCAGCACGTAGGTCGCCGATTGGCAGACGCCGAGGCAGCCCACGAGATGGATGAAGTTCCGGCTGGTGGCGATGCCGTAGAGGCCGATCCCGAACAGCCACGCGGCGACCGCGTAGGGCAACATCGTCACGCCGATTCCTCTCCTGGCTCGTCGGGCTCGTCCGCCGCGCGCGTCTCCTCCATGAATTCCAGGAAGAGCTGCGTGAAGCCGCCCGTGACCGCCAGGGCGACGCCGAGATTCTCGACCAGCATCAGCCCGCCGGAGAACAGGTCGCGGAAGGTGCCGAGCGGCAGGACATTCTGCATGAAGGCGGCGCCGGTCAGCATCGGCGCCAGTCCGCACAGGGCGAAGAGCAATGCGCCGCCCCCCTCCATGGCGTCGAGCCAGTGGCTGCGGATCGCGTCGCGCCAGCCTGCATAGCCCTCGCCGAGGTAGATCAGCAGCGTCGCGGAGGCGAGGATCACGCCGCCCTGGAAGCCGCCGCCCGGCGTCACAGTCGCGTGGACCACCACGTAGAGCCCGAACAGGGCGGTCAGCGGCCCCGCGATCCGGCAGGCGAGCACGACGGCCTCGGAGCGCGGGATCACGGCGCGGCCGGGCCGGCGCATCGCGTGCTCGGTGTTGCCCTCACCGCGGCGGCCGCGCAGCAGCACCACCGTGCCGGTGATGGCGGCGAGCAGCATGAACTCCTCGCCGAGGGTGTCGAGGCCGCGCAGGTCGAAGTTGATGGCGCTCACCATGTTGGCGACGTGCCGCGCCTCCGGGGTGATCGCGTTGATGCGCTCGCCATACTGCGCGATCGTCGCGCCGAAGGGCGGCAGCCCGGCGATCACCGTGGCCGCGCACGGCAGCAGGATCAGGCCCGAGAGGGCCAGCAGCGCGACGCGGCTCCGCGGACTCACGGCTTTTCCTCGGGGGGCTGGGTCCGCACCGCCATGAGCGCCACGAGGAAGAGGAGCGGGACCGCCGCCGCGCCCACCGTCAGTTCCGACAGGGCGACGTCGGGGGCCTGGAGGGCGTCGAACAGGATCGCCAGGACGAGGCCGTTGACCGCGATGGCGAAGACCTGCCGGATGGGGTCGCGCACCAGCACCACGGCCGTCCCGGAGATTGCCGTCAGCAGGAACAGGAGCGGCAGGATCACCGTCATGCCGAGCGGCCCTCGCGCATCAGCACGGCCCGGCCGGACACGTGCGAGAGCACCGCCGCCCAGGACAGGAACACGACCATCATCAGCAGGATCTTCAGCGAGCGCCCGGAGATGCCGTCGGCCAGGAAGGCCGCCCCCGTGACGAGACCGGAGGCCGTGACGTTCAGGAAGGCGAGGGCGTGGAACCGGTCGAGGGCCCGGGGCAGGCGCCACAGGGCCAGGGCGGACAGCCACGTCGCCGCCACCGCAAGGCCGAGCAGTCCGCCGATGGCGACGCTCATATCCAGCGCTCCAGGAAGACCGCGAGCAGCAGCGTGCCGGGCAGGTTGAGCAGGACCAGGGTGAGGGCGAGGTCGGTGATCGAGGCTTGGTCGGTGGCGAAGGCCATCAGCGTCAGGATCAGCACCGTGACGCTGCCGGCAAGCTGATAGGCGGCGAAGCGCTGGCCGGGCCGGCCGCGCCACGCCAGGGCCGCCGCGAGGACCAACGGCGGCAGCAGCCCCAGAATGGCGGCCGTCCAGATGCTCATGACGCCGGGTCCTCCAGGGCGTGCGTCGCCACGGTCCCGTGCTCGCGGTCGAGGGTCAGGACGTAGCTGTCCGGGGCGAGGGACGCGGCGAACAGGCCGACGGCGCGCACGGCCGGAGCCGTATCGCCGTGCGGCGTCGCCCACGGAATCTCGGCAGCGCTGCGGTCTCGGGTCGCGCCACCCGCGGCGCGGCCGAGCAGGGCCTTTATCAGATGCCGCCCGGCCCGCGCGGTCTGCCGGGGCATGCCGAGGAGGGCCGGTCCGAGCGGCCGAAGCACCGCCCCGTCGAAGCGGAACCGCACGCCGCCGCGTCGTCCCGCGACCCACCACCAGGCCGTGCCGAGGGTGGCGCAGACCAATGTTGCGAGGCCCTCGTTCACGCTCAGGGACCCGGCGAAGACCAGGTAGGCCAGGGCGAGGGCGATCCAGATCGCCACCGCGTCGCGCGTCGACCGGTCCTTGACGCTGCTGATCGGTCCTGCCCGCATCGATCCCGCCCGGGGCACGTCCCGCGGAAGCGTGGCCATGCGCTGCCCGACCAAACGTGGCCGCGGGCGCCAGCGTTCCCGGAACCCGACGACACGGTTCCGTGTAGGGCCTGTGAGAACCCGAAATGCGTCGTCCCCCACCCACGCCCTCATCGCTGAGGCGCCGCAGCGCAGCGGAGGCCTCGAAGGAGCCCTCCAGTGGTTGCTGCGCCTGCCGGAGCGCTCCCTCGAGACTGCGGCGCAGCGCCTCAAGACGCGGGGGTGGGTGGTCAATCGGTGATCGAGGGTACGGGCAGGCACAGGAAGATGCGATGAACGCCGAGATCCTCACCATCCGCTTCGTGCACGAGGGCTGGAGCCGGTTCGGCATCGCGCAGGTGCGCCTCGCCGACGGCACCGTGGTCGAGCGGGAGTTCGAGGATCACGGCAACTCGGTCGGCGTGCTCCCCTACGATCCCGAGCGCCGGGTCGCGACCCTGGTGCGCGAGCTGCGGGTACCGCCGCTGTTCGCCGCCGGCGAGCAGGTCCAGCTGGAGGCCCCGGCCGGCCTGATCGACGACGGCAGCCCGGAGGAGAACGTCCGCCGGGAGGCCCTGGAGGAGGTCGGCCTGCGCTTGACCGAGCTCGAATTCATCGGCGCGACCTATTCCTGCGCCAGCCTGACCACCGAGAAGATCCACCTCTACCTCGCCCCCTACGGCCGGTCGGACCGGGCCGAGGCGGGGGGCGGCGCCGCGGGCGAGCACGAGAACATCCGGGTCGTCGAGATGAAGCTCGCCGAACTCGCCGGCCTGGCCGACCGAGCCGAAATCACCGACCTCAAGACGCTCACCCTGGTTCTGGCGCTGCGCGCGCGCCATCCGGAGCTGTTCCGCGCGTGAGAATCCGCTATCGCGTACTCGCCCGGGGGTTGCTGACCGCGCTCGTGCTCGCCGGGGTCGGGTGGATCGCCGTCCATCTGCGCTGAGGGCCGGCGAGAATCACGTTCCAGGGGAGCATTGGCATGAGCGATGACGCCGGACCCGCCGAACCGCACGGGCTCGACCGCGGACTGACCAATTACGGCGACCGCGATTTCGCCCGCTACCTGCGCCGCTCCTTCGCGCGCTCGATGGGCATCTCGCCGGGCCTGCTGGACAAGCCGGTGGTGGGCATCGCCATGACGCCGTCGGGCTTCAACAACTGCCACCGCGGCATGCCCGAGCTCGTGGAGGCGGTCTCCCGCGGGGTGCTGGCCGCCGGCGCCCTGCCGCGGCCGTTCCCGACCGTGTCGCTCGGCGAGGTCTTCCTCAGCCCGACCAGCATGATGTACCGCAACCTCATGGCCATGGACACGGAGGAGATGATCCAGGCCCAGCCGATGGACGCGGTCGTGCTGATCGGCGGCTGCGACAAGACCGTGCCGGCCCAGCTCATGGGCGCGGCCTCGGCGGGCCTTCCGGCGATCCAGCTGGTCACCGGACCGATGTCGACGGGCCGCCATCGCGGTCAGCGGCTCGGCGCCTGCACGGATTGCCGGGGCTTCTGGGCCAAGTACCGGGCCGGCACCGTCGACGCCCAGGAGATCGCCGAGGTCGAGGGCCGGCTCTCCGTCACCGCCGGCACCTGCGCGGTGATGGGGACGGCTTCGACGATGGCGTGCATCGCCGAGGCGCTCGGCATGTCGCTGCCCGGCACGGCGGCGATCCCGGCCGTCCATTCCGACCGGCTGGTGGCCGCCGAGGAGACCGGCCGCGCCGCCGTGCGGCTGATCCAGTCGAAGATCGCGCCCGCGCAGGTCATCACCCGCAAGTCGGTGGAGAACGCCATCCGGGTGCTGATGGCGGTCTCCGGCTCGACGAACGCCATCGTCCATCTCACGGCGATCGCGGGGCGGCTCGGCATCCGCATCCCCTACGCGCGCTTCAACGAAATCTCCGACGCAACGCCGGTGCTGGTCGACCTGAAGCCGGTGGGCGAGGGTTACATGGAGGATTTCCACGCGGCCGGCGGCATGGGCGCCCTGCTGCGTGAGCTGCGCCCGCTCTTGCACCTCGACACCGTGGACGTGGAGGGCCGGACGCTGGCCGAGCGCCTGGACGAGCCCGCCGGCTGGGTCGACCGCACGGTGATCCGCCCCTTCGACAACCCGGTCTCGCCGGTGGGCGGGCTGGTCGCGCTCGCCGGCAACCTCGCCCCCGAGGGGGCGATCTTCAAGCGCGCCGCCGCGACTCCGGCGCTGTTCGAATCGGAGGGGCGGGCGGTGGTGTTCACCGGCCTGGAGGACCTCAGCCGGCGGATCGACGATCCGGACCTCGACGTCGGCCCGAACGACATGCTGGTGCTTCAGAATGCCGGCCCGCACGCCTCCGGCATGCCGGAGGCGGGATACCTGCCGATCCCGAAAAAGCTCGCCCGGGCGGGGGTGAAGGACATGGTGCGCATCTCCGACGCGCGGATGTCCGGCACGGCCTTCGGGTCGATCGTGCTGCACATCGCCCCCGAATCGGCCATCGGCGGCCCTCTGGCCGCGGTGCGCGACGGCGACCGGATCCGGCTGTCGATCCGGGAGAAGCGGATCGATCTGCTGGTGGAACCCGATGAGATCGCGGAGCGGCTCGCCGGCCACAAGCCGCCGCCGGCCCCGGCCCGGGGCTACAAGGCGCTCTACCGGCGCACCGTCACCCAGGCCCCCGAGGGCTGCGACTTCGACTTCCTGATGGGCGAGGCGCGCGAGGGCTGAAGCACCTGGCTTGATCGCCGGGCGCGCCGGGGCCATCGTCCGGGCGAAATTTCGGGAGGGAACCGGATGACGCGCGCCTGCATCGTGGGCTGGGCCCATACCCCCTTCGGCAAGCTCGAGGAGCCGGATGTCGAAGGGCTGATCGCCCGGGTCTCGGGCGAGGCCTTGGCCCATGCCGGGATCGACGATGCGCAGGTCGACGGGATCTACGTCGGCTCGATGAACACCGGCTTCTCGAAGCAGGGTTTCGAGGGGTCGCTGGTGGCGGTGAACCGGCCGGGCCTCGCCCACGCGCCGGCAACCCATCTGGAGAACGCCTGCGCCACCGGGTCGGCGGCGCTCTACGCGGCCCTCGACTTCGTCGACAGCGGTCGCGGCCGGGTCGCCCTGGTGATCGGCGCGGAGAAGATGACCGCCAAGACCGTGGCCGAGACCGGCGACATCCTGCTCGGCGCCTCCTACCGGAAGGAGGAGGCCGAGATCGAGGGCGGCTTCGCCGGCGTGTTCGGGCGGATCGCGGCGGGATACTTCCAGCGCTACGGCGACCGCAGCGCGGAGCTGGCCCGGATCGCCGCCAAGAACCACCGCAACGGCGTCGGCAACCCCTACGCGCAGCTGCGCAAGGATCTCGGCTTCGAGTTCTGCAACCGGGTCTCGGAGAAGAACCCCTACGTGGCGGCGCCGCTCCGGCGCACCGACTGCTCGCTGATCTCCGACGGCGCCGCCGCCCTGGTTGTGGCGGATGTCGAGACCGCCGAGCGGCTGGAGCGGGCGATCGGCTTCCGGGCCCGGGCACACGTGAACGACATCCTGCCCCTGTCACGCCGCGACGCGACGGAATTCAAGGGCGCGCGGCTCGCCTGGGAGAAGGCGCGGGCCCAAGCCGGGATCGGCAACGACGACCTGTCCTTCGTGGAGACCCACGACTGCTTCACCATCGCCGAGCTGATCGAGTACGAGGCGATGGGCCTCGCCGCGCCGGGGGAAGGGTACCGCGTGGTGCGCGAGGGGCTGGCCGAGGCGGGCGGCCGCTTGCCGATCAACCCGTCCGGCGGTCTCAAGGCCAAGGGCCATCCGGTGGGCGCCACCGGCGTGTCGATGCACGTGATGGCCTGCCTTCAGCTCATGGGCGAGGCCGGCGAGATGCAGGTGCAAGGAGCCGAACTCGCCGGGGTCTTCAACATGGGTGGCGCGGCGGTGGCCAACTACGTGTCCATCCTGGAACGGCGGCGCTGACAGGCGCCCTCCGCCCCCGCGACCGGGCTGCGCACTCCTCAGATCGCTGCCGGATCTTGGCAAGGGCCGGAGCCGAACCCCGCTGCGAAACAGGGGGGTCCCGAAGACCCTGGTCAGAAGGGGAGCGAGGAGGCGGAACGGGGCTGTCGGCAGGTGTCCGTGAAGGCTCTCGCTGGGGGGGCGCCCGGGTTCTCGCTGAGCCCGAGCGGATCGGGCGTCAGGCCGCGTGCTGGATGAAGGCGCGCAGGGTGCGGACCAGGGTCGTCGGCTCGTAGGGTTTCGGGATGAACCGCGCGCCCTCCGGCATGTCGTTCGGGCCGGGTGTGCCCATGCCCGAGACCACCAGCACGGGGATCGACGGCCAGCGATGCGCCACCAAGCGGGCGAGGGCGAAGCCGTCCATCGAGCCCTGCGGCATGTCGACATCCGTCATCAGGACGCCGACATCGTCGCGGTTCTCGAGGACCTTGAGCGCCGTGTCGGCGTGGCTCGCCTCCACCACGGTGAAGCCGGCATCCGCCAGGGTGTCCGCGGCCTCCATCAGCAGCAGTCCGTCATCCTCCACGAGGAGCACCACGGGTTGGTCGGACGGGCTTTCTGACATCAGGCCTGCGGAGGTGTGCCGTGAATTCCGAAGCCCGCGCCGTATTCCTCCGAGGCTCACCCCGTCAAGGCGCGGGGCTCCGCTGCGTCAGGCTGCCTCCTCGCGTTTGCCCAGGCGCTTGTCGAGGTAGGTATCCACGGTCTGGGTGAGTTCCTCGACCTTGCCGTCGAAGAAATGGTTGGCACCCTCGACCATCTGGTGCTCGATGATGACGCCCTTCTGGGTCTTCACCTTCTCGATCACCGGCATGACCTCCCGGGCGGGGGCGACCCGGTCCTCCGAGCCGTGCACGAAGAGGCCGGAGGACGGGCATGGGGCCAGGAAGGTAAAGTCGTAGCGGTTCGCCATGGCGGCGATCGAGATGAAGCCTTCGATCTCGGGCCGGCGCATCAGCAGCTGCATGCCGATCCACGAGCCGAAGGACACGCCGGCGATCCAGCAGGACTTCGCCTCGGGATTGACCGACTGCACCCAGTCGAGGGCCGCCGCAGCGTCCGACAGCTCGCCCGAACCGTGGTCGAACGCGCCCTGGCTCCGGCCGACCCCGCGGAAATTGAAGCGCAGGGCTGCGAAGCCGCGATTGGCGAAGGTGTAAAAAAGGTTGTACACAATCTGATTGTTCATCGTACCCCCGAACTGGGGGTGCGGGTGCAGGATGATGGCGATCGGCGCGCCGCGCTTCTTGGGGGCTTGGTAACGGCCTTCCAGGCGGCCGGCCGGGCCGGTGAAGATGACTTCGGGCATCGCTCGTCTCTCACTTTCGAGATCGCACGCCCGGCGGTCGGCGCGGCAGCCTTGACTCGTCGCGTGCGCACCATAAAAGCACTCTTAGAACGGTTCTAGTCGATTGGAACTGTTCTAAAAAGGCCGTTCGGTGGTTCGCATCGGCTGCCGCACCGACCTGATCTGGTCGGCGGGATCTCTTTCTGTCGGCGCGCCTTAGCACGCCGAGCCGTTGTGCGGGCAAGGAATTGTGACGCGCGGCGGCGATGGGCAAAACGGAACGCGGATGAGCCGGGGACGCGCCTATCTCGACTACAACGCCACCGCCCCGGTCCGCCCGGCCGTCGCGGAGGCGGTGGCGCGTGCCTTGATGCTCCCGGGCAATCCCTCGTCGATTCACGCGGAGGGCCGTGCGGCCCGCGCTGCCCTGGAGGCCGCCCGCGGCGAGGTCGCAGTCCTGGTGAACGCGCGGCCCGAGCAGGTGATCTTCACCAGTGGCGGGACCGAAGCGGCCAACGCGGTCCTGTCGGGGGCCCTGCGCGGCCGCGGCCTGCCGGCCCCGAGCCGCCTCCTGCACACGGCGACGGAGCATCCCTGCGTGGCCGCGGGGCATCGCTTCCCGGAGGCGGCGGTGGAGCAGGTGCCGGTCACCGGCGACGGCGTGATCGACCTCGCCGTGCTGGAGGCGCGTCTGGCGGCCCTGTCGGACGAGAGCGTGCTGCTCTCGGTCCATGCGGCCAACAACGAGACCGGCGCCGTGCAGCCGCTGGCCGACGTGGCGGCCCTCGCGCGGGCGCATGGCCGGACGCTGGTCCACAGCGACGCGGTGCAGGCCGCCGGCAAGGTCGCCCTCGACATGGCGGCGTTGGGCCTCGACGCGCTCACCCTGTCGGGCCACAAGTTCGCGGCGCCGAAGGGCGTCGGCGCTCTGGTGCTGGCCGATGGCGTCACCCTCGAGAGCGCCTTCCTGCGCGGAGGCGGTCAGGAGCGCCGGCAGCGCTGCGGCACCGAGTGTCTGCCGGCCATCGTCGGCATGGGCGAGGCCGCGCGGATCGCCCGCGCGGCGCTCGACCTGGAGTCCGGGCGCCTCTCGGGGCTGCGCGACCGGATCGAGGCGGGCGTGGTGGCCCTCGCGCCCGACGCCGTGGTGTTCGCCGCCGGGGCCCCGCGCTTGCCCAACACCCTCAGTGTCGCGGTGCCGGGGCTCGACGCGCCGTCGGCCCTGATCGCCTTCGACCTCGCCGGCGTGGCGGTGTCGTCGGGCTCGGCCTGCTCCTCGGGCAAGGTCGCGCGCTCGGCGACGCTGGCCGCGATGGGTGTCGGTCCCGACCTCGCCGGGGGGGCGCTGCGCGTCAGCCTCGGCTGGAACACGGTGGACGAGGATGTGACATGCTTCCTCGACGCCTTCGAACGGGTGTTGCAGCCCCTATATAGACGGCGAGGACAGGCGGCCTAAGCGCCGCTCCCCCCGCTTTCCGACACACGCTTCCCGGCCCTTGACGCCGGAGATGCCCAGGAGACGCTGATGCCTGCCGTGCAGGAAACCATCGACCGGGTCCGCTCGATCGACCTCGACCAGTACAAGTACGGGTTCGAGACCACCATCGAGATGGAGAAGTCCGAGAAGGGCATCTCCGAGGATGTCGTGCGCTTCATCTCGGCCAAGAAGAACGAGCCGGCATGGCTGCTGGAATGGCGGCTCGACGCCTACCGGCGCTGGCTCACCATGAAGGAGCCGGAGTGGGCGCGCGTCTCCTACGACAAGGTCGATTATAACGACATCTACTACTACGCGGCGCCCAAGCGCCCGGCCGCGATGTCGCTCGACGAGATCGATCCCGAGATCCTCAAAACCTACGAGAAGCTCGGCATCCCCCTGCGCGAGGTCGAGGTGCTGGAGGGCATCGCCCCGGAGCGCCGGGTCGCGGTCGATGCCGTGTTCGACTCGGTGTCGGTGGCCACGACCTTCAAGAAGGAGCTCTCGAAGGCCGGCGTGATCTTCATGCCGATCTCTGAGGCGGTTCAGGAATATCCGGACCTGGTGAAGAAGTACCTGGGCACGGTGGTGCCCTCGACCGACAATTTCTTCGCGACACTGAACTCGGCGGTCTTCTCCGACGGCTCGTTCGTCTACATCCCGCCGGGCGTCCGCTGCCCGATGGAGCTGTCGACCTACTTCCGCATCAACGAGCGCGACACCGGCCAGTTCGAGCGAACGCTGATCATTGCCGACAAGGGTTCCTACGTGTCGTATCTTGAGGGCTGCACAGCCCCGAAGCGCGACGACAATCAGCTCCACGCCGCCGTGGTCGAGCTGGTCGCTCTCGATGACGCCGAGATCAAGTACTCGACGGTTCAGAATTGGTATCCGGGCGATAATGACGGTAAGGGCGGGATCTACAACTTCGTGACCAAGCGCGGCGACTGCCGCGGCGACCGTTCGAAGATCTCCTGGACTCAGGTCGAGACCGGCTCGGCGATCACCTGGAAGTACCCGTCCTGCATCCTGCGCGGCGACGAGTCCCGCGGCGAGTTCTACTCGATCGCGGTGTCGAACGGCATGCAGCAGGTCGATTCCGGCACCAAGATGATCCATCTCGGCAAGAACACGACCAGCCGGATCATCTCGAAGGGTATCTCCGCCGGGCGCTCGCAGAACACCTATCGGGGTCTTGTCTCGGCCCACAAGAAGGCCAAGGGCGCACGGAACTTCACGAACTGCGATTCGCTCCTGATCGGCGATCAGTGCGGCGCACACACCGTCCCCTACATCGAGTCGAAGAACGCCTCGGCGGTGTTCGAGCACGAGGCGACGACCTCGAAGATCTCCGAGGATCAGATGTTCTACTGTCAGCAGCGCGGCTTATCCAGTGAGGAGGCAACCGCGCTGATCGTGAACGGCTTCGTCCGGGATGTGCTTCAGCAGCTGCCGATGGAGTTCGCCGTCGAGGCCCAGAAGCTGATCTCGATCAGCCTCGAAGGCTCTGTGGGCTGAAGACCCGCAACGGATGTGCACATCCCCTCCCCCTTGCAAGGAGGGGAGGGGGTGCGAGCTGGTTGCCGGATATAGTGCGGCGTTGCCTTCCGCTCCACCCCTACCTCCGGCTCCGTCCCGCAAGGGGGAGGCGCGCGCGTTCCGTCCATCACGCCAAGGCGCATGAGCGTCGAGGCCCCCGGGGCCGTCGACAATCAGCAAATTCTAACAGGACTACCGACCAATGCTGGAAATCAAGAACCTCGTCGTGCAGATCGAGGACAACCGGATCCTCAACGGCCTGAACCTGACTGTGAAGGACGGCGAAGTCGCCGCCATCATGGGGCCGAACGGTTCGGGCAAGTCGACGCTCTCCTACGTCATCGCCGGCAAGGAGGACTACGAGGTCCTCGACGGGGAGATCCTGCTCGACGGCCACAACCTTCTGGAGATGGGGGCCGACGAGCGCGCCGCGGCTGGCGTGTTCCTGGCCTTCCAGTATCCGCTGGAAATCCCCGGCGTCGGCACCATGACCTTCCTCAAGGCCTGCCTGAACGCCCAGCGCCGGGCCCGCGGCGAGGGCGAGATCTCGACTCCGGACTTCATCCGCGCGGTGAACGCCGCCGCCGACCGGCTGGAGATCAACAAGGACATGCTCAAGCGCGCCCTCAACGTCGGCTTCTCCGGCGGCGAGAAGAAGCGCATGGAGATCCTCCAGATGGCGCTCCTGCAGCCGAAGTTCTGCGTCCTCGACGAGACCGATTCCGGCCTCGACATCGACGCCCTGCGTATCGTCTCCGAGGGTGTGAACGCATTGCGCGGCCAGGGCCGGTCGTTCTTGGTCATCACCCACTACCAGCGGCTCCTGAACCACATCGTGCCGGACGTGGTGCACGTCATGTCGAAGGGCCGGATCGTGAAGACCGGCGGCAAGGACCTCGCCCTCGAGCTCGAGGCCTCCGGATACGCCGAGTACAGCACCAGCGAGGCCGCCTGAGCCATGGCCGACGTCACCAAGCTCCGCTCCCCCGCCGAGGCCGGCCTGTCGAAGCTGTTCGAGACGGCCCGGCAGAGCTTCGCCAGCGAGGCGGCGATCAGCCGCGAGGAGGCGTTCCGCTTCTTCGAGGCGACCGGCCTGCCGAGCCGCCGGGTCGAGGCGTTCAAGTACACCGACCTGCGCGCCGCGATCTCCGAGGCCGCGCCGCCCGCCGAGGCGCCGCGCCTCGACGACGCCAGGGCGGCCGTCGCGCGTGCCACAGGCTTCGCCGGGATCGAGGCCGCGCGCCTGACCTTCGTCAACGGTCACCTCGTCCGCGAGCTGTCCGATCTCGACCGGGTTCCCGAGGGCGTGACGGTCGTTCCGCTCACCGAAGCCATGACCACGGGCGACGCCGCTCTCAAGCTGCTCGGTCCGGTGACCCAGGCCCGGGAGAATCCGATCTACCAGCTCAACACCGCCTTCCTGGCGGACGGGGCGCTGATCACGGTCGCCCCCGGCGCGAAGCCGGCGCGGCCGATCCACCTCCGCTTCGTGGGAACCGGCGATCGCCCGTTCTCGACCGCGACCCGCGTGCTCGTGAATCTCGGAGAGGGCGCCGAGTTCAGCCTTCTGGAGAGCCATGAGGGTCCGGACGGCCTCACCTGCCAGCCGAACGACGCCCTCGACGTGGTCGTCGGTCCCAAGGCCGCGTTCCGGCACACCCGCCTGAACATCGAGGGGGATGCCACCGTCGCGCTCTCGACCCTGTCGCTCAAGGTCGAGGCCGAGGGACGGGTCGAGACGGTGAACCTCGTGACCGGGGCGGTCCTGTCGCGACACCAGATCTACGTTCTCGTCGCGGGCGCGGATACGAACGTCGTGGTCAACGGCGCCGCCATGCTGCGCAAGGGTCAGCTCGCCGATTCGACGCTGCTGGCCGACCACGCCGCCGTCGGCGGTGTCGGCCGCGAACAGTTCAAGACGGTGATCGACGGCGATGCCACCGGCGTCTTCCAGGGCAAGATCATCGTCCGGCAGGTCGCTCAGAAGACCGACGGCAAGATGAAATCCGACTGCCTCCTCCTCACCGACGAGGGGCAGATGATGAACAAGCCGGAGCTGGAGATCTTCGCCGACGACGTCGCCTGCGGCCATGGCGCCACCTGCGGCACGCCGGACGACGATCTGCTGTTCTATCTGATGGCCCGCGGCCTGCCACGCCCCATCGCCGAGAGCCTGCTAGTCCAGGCCTTCGTGGGCGAGGCGGTGGAGGTGGTCACGCACGAGGGCGCCCGCGCGGCCCTGATCGGCGCGATCGAGGCCTGGCTCGAGGCACGAGGCTGACTATCCCGGCCGGGACCACGTGGGACCGGCCGATCATACGAACCTGACCCTTCTCCCGAGGTGCGCCGAGCGCCGCCTCGAAGCAGGGCTCCAGAGCTCGCAACGCCAGCTGGAGGGCTCCTTCGAGGCCTCCGCTTCGCTCCGGCGCCTCAGGTTGAGGCTGGTTCCGGGATCGGCGAAGTCAACGGAAGGTCGCGACCATGAACGCACCCGTCCTTGCCCCTGCCTACGATGTCGCGGCGATCCGCAAGGATTTCCCGATCCTGGCGCAGCAGGTCTACGGCAAACCGCTGGTCTATCTCGACAATGCCGCTTCGGCGCAGAAGCCGAAGGCCGTGATCGACGCGATGGTCTCCTGCATGGAGACGGGCTACGCCAACGTGCATCGCGGCCTGCACTACATGGCCAACGCCGCCACCGAAGGGTTCGAGGGCGCCCGCGAGACCACGCGGCAGTTCCTCAACGCGGCGTCCACGGACGAGATCATCTTCACCCGCAACGCCACCGAGGCCTACAACCTCGTGGCCTCGTCCATGGGCTGGGGCGGACTGATCGGGGAGGGGGATGAGATCATCCTCTCGATCATGGAGCACCACTCCAACATCGTCCCCTGGCACTTCCTGCGCGAGCGCCGCGGCGCCGTGATCAAGTGGGCGCCGGTGGACGATGACGGCACCTTCCTGGTCGAGGAATACGAGAAGCTGTTTTCGCCGCGCACCAAGATGGTGGCGATCACGCACATGTCGAATGTCCTCGGCACCGTGACGCCGGCCGCCGAGATCGTGCGCATCGCCCATGCCCACGGCGTGCCGGTACTCCTCGACGGCGCGCAGAGCGCGGTCCACCAGCCGGTCGATGTCCAGGCGCTCGACTGTGACTTCTTCGTCTTCACCGGTCACAAGGTCTACGGCCCGACCGGGATCGGCGTGCTCTACGGCAAGACGGAGTGGCTGGAGCGCCTGACGCCCTACCAGGGCGGCGGCGAGATGATCCGCACGGTGAGCGTTGATGCGGTCACCTACAACGACCCGCCGCACAAGTTCGAAGCCGGGACCCCGGCGATCATCGAGGCGGTCGGCCTCGGGGCGGCGCTGGAATACATGATGACCGTCGGGCGTGACGCCATCGCGGCGCACGAGGCCAAGCTCACCGCCTACGCGCAGGAGCGGCTCGGCGCGATGAACTCGGTGCGCCTGATCGGTACCGCCCCCGGCAAGGGCGGCGTGATCGCCTTCGAGATGAAGGGCGCGCACGCCCACGATATCGCCACGGTGATCGACCGTCAGGGCGTGGCGGTGCGGGCCGGGACGCATTGCGCGATGCCGCTGCTGACGCGCTTCGGCGTGACCTCGACCTGCCGCGCCTCGTTCGGCCTCTACAACACCACCGCCGAGATCGACACCCTTGTCGAGGCGCTCGGCAAAGCAGAAATGCTGTTCACCTGACGATCTGCGATAAGGCGGGTCGCCACCGTGCGGGCCCGGGGAGAGTGAAACGATGAGCACCGATGCCACCATCACGGGCGGCATGAACGCCCCGGACGTCGCGGGCGATGCCGCGATCCCGCCGGCGGAGATGGACCGCCTGACCGACGACATCGTGGCCGCGCTGAAGAGCGTCTACGATCCCGAGATCCCGGCGGACATCTATGAGCTGGGCCTGATCTACAAGGTCGATATCGGCGACGACCGGAAGGTCGCCATCGACATGACGCTCACCGCGCCCGGCTGCCCGGTGGCGGGCGAGATGCCCGGGTGGGTCGAGAACGCCGTGAGCGCCGTGCCGGGCGTCCAGTCCTGCGCGGTCACCATGGTGTTCGACCCGCCGTGGGATCAGAGCCGCATGTCGGACGAGGCCCGCGTCGCCCTCGACATGTGGTAGGGCCGCCCGAGCGCATCGCCTTATTCCGAACGGCAGCATCGCGATGCTTGTGCGTTGGGCGATGTCGCCCGTCGTCGGGCGGCAGCGGGTACCCTTGAGCTGGTTGCCGAGGCTGACGATGATGGCCACCGTCACGCGGTCGTGCCGAGCGCTTCCGCCCGTCATCATGTTCACGCGCGGCACCGGCAGGCCGTCCACGAGCGCATGCAGGCCTTCCTGCCCGAGCGGCCACGCGAAGAATTCGTCCGGCGTCGTGCGCCGCATCGCAGGCTCCGCCACGGCAATCTCCTGACGGACATCCGGGCGCGTGGACCCTGAGCGCATGGACGATACCGCGACCGCGCGACGGACCACATCGCGAAGCCGTGCCGCTCGGCCGGTAGGAACCGGCCGCGAAATGCGGCGATCTACGTAGCCGTTAAGCCCCCACTAACCATAGCGGCGCAGACCTGAACGTGCCGCCACGGGAGCGGTCTCGTCCCCACGCGCGGTGAAATCGAATGGCTTCGGGCTACGTGATCGCGGCCGTGTTGGAGGCGGCGGGGCTGATCGGACTCGCGATCGCCCTCGTCACAATGCGGGCGGAACGGCGGGCGAAGGCCGCCGAATTACGGAGTTTCCTGCGGTCGGGTCAGAGCGTGTCGCCGGCCTTCGATACGGTCGGCTCGAGCCGCAAGGCCGCCTCCGAGACGCGCGTCATTGCCATCCCCTACACGTCGAAGCGCGCTGCCGGCGCTCCGGCCCCCGAGACGGCGGCCCGTTCGGCCCTCGGGCGGGCGATCCGGCAACTCCACACCGACCTTCCCGTGCCGGTCAGCGCAGGATGATGTCGAGGCCGCTGCCGAACAGCACGACCGCGCTGAGCGTCAGCATGAACTTCAGATCTTCGAGACGGGCGCTCATCGTCGGTCCTCTCTGACCGGCGGCTGCATCGCCGCCCGGCCACCGCATTACCAACCGATTAACGGAATTTCCGCGAGTCCTTTCAGCTTCTGTTAGGGATTTACGGGCGCTTTCCATTCGGTAAGGTTATTTC
Organism: uncultured Methylobacterium sp.; assembly: GCA_964242725.1. Taxonomy (GTDB): domain Bacteria; phylum Pseudomonadota; class Alphaproteobacteria; order Rhizobiales; family Beijerinckiaceae; genus Methylobacterium. The sequence goes on along the minus strand of CAXTCV010000060.1, from coordinate 1,667 downwards.
TTCGTTAAGATGCACGGCTCTTCGGCGCGCTCTGTTTACGGCCGCAGGGGCGGCGTGGCGGTGTGGCAGAGCACCGGCGCACGCACTCAGAAAGGCCGCGATCATGGACGAGCGACGGAGCGGCGCCCTCGCGAGGACGGTCGGCTGGGTGTTCAGGAGCCGCAGCACCGGTGTGATCACCATCGCGCAATGGCCGAACCTGCCGCTGTGGCTGTTCGGCGGATTCGCGTTGGGAGCGTGGTCGGCCCAGGCGAATCCGTCGCTTACACCGTGGCTGTCCCTCGGAGCGGATCTCGCCCTGGCGTGGTGGGCGCTCGACGAGCTCCTGCGCGGCGTGAATCCTTGGCGCCGGTTCCTCGGGGCCGCGACCCTCGTCGGCCTCCTGGCGGTCATCACGCTTCGGCGATCAGCTTAGACACGTCTTCATCCAGCCGCATCGAGGATGGGCGATTCCTTGCAGGAGTGTTGCATGCTAGTACTTTCGTATACTACTACCAATACAGTCGATGGGTCTGCCCGACGACACCGTTCTACGACAAATCCGCAGTTCGCGTCTGGGCAGAAACATAACGGTAGGTTGCACCGGCCGGGATTTTGTGAATGGTCGCGCCGGGCGTCGGCGCGAGCGTCCAGTCGAGGGTGAATGTCAGAGCGATCATGACGGAAGCAGGGGGATTCGATCAGATGGGCGCTGCTTCGTCCACTGACGAGCGGGCAAGGCTGCTCGCCCAGATCGCCGAGGCCTTGAAGATCCCCGTCTCGACCTTTCGCCTCAGAAGCGCCGGCGATGCGCCGTGCAATGGACCGGCCGCCGCGGAATGCGCAGCGCTGCTGGCAGCCTTCGCGCGAATCGACGACCCCGAACGGCGCGCGAGGTGCCTTTCGATGGTCGAGAATTTCAGCGCGCGCTGACGTCCCGCGCACTTGGTCGTGCGCCGGCGCACACGGCAACGCTCCGGGACGGGGACGCGGCGTGCTATGGGGCGGAGCGTCTCAGAGCTGGCCTTCAGCGGCTCGAAGCCTCGGCGAAGGCCGTCGGCGCTGGACTGCCCCCCGCTCCATTCAGGCCCTGATGCCGATCATCTCCATCTCAAAGCTGTCGAAGACCTACACGTCGGGGTTCACGGCCCTGCGGGACATTGACCTCGCCATCGAGCGAGGGGAGATCTTCGCGCTGCTCGGGCCGAATGGCGCCGGTAAATCGACCCTGATCAATATCGTCTGCGGCATCGTGACACCGAGTTCCGGCTCAGTGCGCGTCGATGGCCACGACATCGCGGGCGACTACCGGGCCGCGCGCCGGGCGATCGGGCTCGTCCCGCAGGAACTGACCACCGACGCGTTCGAGACGGTGCTGAACACGGTGAGCTTTTCCCGCGGACTGTTCGGGATGCGGCCCGACCCGGGCCATATCGAGCGGATCCTGCGGGCCCTGTCCCTGTGGGACAAGCGCGACAGCCGCCTGATGACCCTGTCCGGCGGGATGAAGCGCCGGGTGCTGATCGCCAAGGCCCTGTCGCACGAGCCGCGGATCCTGTTCCTCGACGAGCCCACCGCGGGCGTCGATGTCGAGCTGCGCCAGGACATGTGGGGCCTTGTCCGCGACCTGCGCCAGCAGGGCGTCACCGTCATCCTCACCACCCACTACATCGAGGAGGCCGAGGAGA
>CAXTCV010000059.1:0-18351 GCA_964242725.1 uncultured Methylobacterium sp. | reverse complement strand
AGGATTGCTGGCACCGGGCGCGCAGCTACACCCTGGAGCGCAAGCAGTTCGGCCGACCCCTGGCGCAGACCCAATTGGTCCAGAAAAAACTCGCCGACATGCAGACCGAGATCGCGCTCGGCCTCCAGGCCTCGCTGCGTGTCGGGCGGCTGATGGATGAGGGCCGGATGGCGCCCGAGATGATCTCGCTGATCAAGCGCAACAATTGCGGGAAGGCGCTCGACATCGCCCGCACCGCCCGGGACATGCACGGCGGCAACGGCATCATGGGCGAGTACCACGTGATGCGCCATGCCCAGAACCTCGAGACGGTCAACACCTACGAGGGCACGCACGACGTCCACGCCCTGATTCTGGGCCGGGCGCAGACGGGGCTGCAGGCGTTTTTTTAGGGGGTATCGGCGCGCCGCCTGTCACGCGGCGGCGACGCATTCACCCATCGAACTCCGAGGCCCCCGCGTCCTCCCTCCGCAAGCAGGCTGCGATGTTCGACACGGCTGCCGGAGCGGGCAACGGACGGCGCCAGACGTGTCTCCCTCCCCCGCAGGGGGGGAGGGCGGGCGCGTGGTCGTTCTGGACTGCCAACGCGTCGACCGGACGTCGATCTCAAACGCGAAGCGTGAATCCGCGAGTTCTGCGGAGGATGTAGAGACGCAGGTCCGCCCGAGGCTCGCCGAACTCAGCCACCCGCGGGTGCCCGGACCCCCAGGCTCTCCACGAGGCGGACGAGGTACCCGTCGGGATCCTGCACGAGGCATTCCCGCTGGCCATGCTCGGCATCCCCGACACGGTACCAAGCCTCGCCGGGCCCTGCGAAGATCGGCCAGCCCGCCGCGTCGAGCGCGGCCAGGACCGGATCCAGCGGCTCGACCTGGGTCTGGAGGTTGATCCCCCGGCCGAACGGGCGGTGCAGCGCGCCCGTCTCCCAGGACCCGTTGCGCTGGCACAGCATGATCTGCGCCGAACCACGCGTCAGGTAGGCGAAGCGCGCGGCCGGCCGGTCGTAGGCGATCCCGAAGCCGAGCAATCCGCACCAGAAGCGAAGGCTGGCCTCCAGATCCGTCACTCCCAGTTCCGGAACGAGCGCGGCGAACCCACCCTGCGGTGCGCCGCCCGAACCCGACGATCGTGCCCTGGCGGCGGGATCAGCCAGAGATTCCGTGCCGGCCATTCGGCCCTCCCGATACGGAACGCGGCTGCCGGGCCTTCGCCAACCGCTCCCAGGAGCGACCTTAGCGCGATTCACATGCGATCGCGCAGGCACGGCGAACCCGTCAGCCTTCCCCGCCCTCCTCGCCCCCGAGCGACCATTCCAGCACCCGGGCGAGGTGGTCATAGGACCCGTACCGGCTGGCGAATTGCGGGTAGGGCCGCGCCGTGTAGGCGGCCTCGCCGGTCATGAACCGGGCGACCAGACCCCGGAGCCGCGCGGCGTGCTCGGCGACGATCGCCGCGACGTCGCGCTCCTCGCCCCGGGGCGTCTTCACGGGGATCGGCACGAACGGTTTCCGGCCGCCCGAGGCGTGGACGTAGAGCAGGTCCGGCGTCGTCCGCACCGCCGGCAGATCCTTGAAGGCGCCGTGCATCAGCATGGCCGCCTCCAGGGTGAGCTGGGGCGAGAACCCAGAGAAGATCGTCTTCGCCGAGGGCGGCGCGCCGGTCTTGTAGTCGACGATGCAGGCGGAGCCGTCCGGGCGCAGCTCGATCCGGTCGGCCCGGGCGCGCAGGGTGAAGCTCTCGGCGCCCATCGGGATTACCCAGCGTCCGGAGACCTCCGGATGGACCCGGGTCAGGCCGGGACGGCGCTGCGCCTCCCAGTCGAGATAGGCGGCGGCCATGCGCTCGTAGCGTGGCCACCATTCGGCGTAGAGGTTCGGATACTCCGCCTCGATGTCGGCGAAGGCGTTCACCGCGAAGTTGAGCAGCCGCTCCGCCGCATCCGGGGGCAGCGCCCGCGGATGGCGCTCGGCGAAGGCCGCGAACACGTCGTGGACCAGGGAGCCCCGGGTGGCGACGCCCGGGGCCGCCGCCAGCGGATCGAGGGGATCGAGCCCGAGCACGTGGCGCGCGAAGATGCTGTAGGGATCGCGGACCAGCGTCTCGATCTCGGTGACGCTGAGCGAGCGCGGGAACAGGGCCGGATCCGGCTTCGGCGCGGGGCGTTTCAGCCGCGGCTCCGGCGGGGCGGCATCGAGCCGGGCCGCGAGGCCGGTGAAACGGCGCCCCGCCTCCACGACCGCATCCCAGCGGGCATCCCCCGAGAGCGCGCGCAGGCGCTGGATCAGCCGCGACGGCACGGTCGGTGCGCCGTCGCGCTTGAGCGCCCGGGTGATCAGCACGTCCCGGCAGCCCAGGGCCTGCACGAAATCGTGCGCCATCTGGCCGATGCGCCGCTCGGGCGGGTTGAGGCCGACCCGCTCGCGCATCGGCCGGTTGAGGAAGGAATCGGTCAGCGTCCGCACCGGCCAGACGCCCTCGTCGAGGCCGCCGAGCACCATCCGGTCCACCGAGAGCAGCCGCGACTCCAGAAGGCCGAGGATCCGCAGCCGTGGATGCGGCGGCGCGCCGGTACAGGCGACCACGCGCTCCCGGGTAAGCGCCGTGAAGAAGGTCGCGTAATCGTCGAACCGCCCGGGCATCAGGCCGGGCTCGGCCATGTCCAAGTCGTCGAACAGCGCGTCGAGGGTGGACAGGGAGCCGTCCGTCTCCTCCGCGGGCGCGTCCTCCGGCCCGCCGATCAGCTGGTCGCAGGCCTCCCGGTGGCGCGTGGCCGTGGCGACGAGGTCGCAATCCCCGCCCCCGTCCGGCCCCGGAAAATCCCGGAAGACCAGATCCAGCCGGTCGAGCAGGTCCGCGGCCAGTTCCCAGTCGATGTCTTTGAGGCGCCGCTTGGCCCGGGGCCGGTGCTCGGGCGGGCCGGCGCGCTCGGCCGCGAGGGCGTTGCGCAAGCCGAGAAAACCCGGGGCCGGGACGGGCCCGCGCAGGAGCCCGATCTCCAGCGCCGCCGCGCCCCGGACCACATCCGGGCGCGGCAGGCCGAGGCGGACCATCGGGTGCGAGAGCAGGGCGATCAGCCGGGCCGGGATCGCATCGGCCTGATCGCGGGCGAGGTCGGCGGCCAGCTCCGCCGTGAGCCGGGCGAGCCGCCCCGCGGGGCTTCCGGCCAGGGCCGCCCCGGCCGAGTCCTCGGCGACGATGCCCCAGCGCAGCAGTTCCACCGCGACCCGGCCGGCGAGCCCCCGGTCGGGCGTGACCAGGGCCGTGGTGGCGCCGGGGCTCTTCAGCGCCTCGCGCAGCGCCAAAGCGGCCACCAGGGCCTCCTCCCGCTCGTCGGCGGCCTCCGCCAGCGCCAGCCCGTCGAGACCGCGTCGGGCGAATCCGTCGCGCTCGGCCGGGTCGAGGGTGGCCCAGGCGTCGGTGGTGTCGGCCGGGCGGAGAGCCTGCGAGAGCAGCGCTGCCCGGGCCACCTGTCCGGCATCGGGCTCGCCCAGGGCGGCGATCTCCGCGCGGCCGAGATTCAGGTTTTCCGGCCCGAGGAGTCGGTGCAGCACCGCCTGCGGGTGGCCATGCGCGATCACCCGCGAAAAGCCCTCGCCGGTGTCGATGCCGTCCCAACCCGCCGCGTCGAGATCGAGGTCGAGCCCCGGCAGCACCACGGCGCCCCGCGGCAGGCGCGCCACGGCGGCGATGAGCCGGGCGGTGGCGGGGACGGAGCCGAGCGAGCCGGCGACGATCACCGGGTCCGGGATGGCGCCGCGTGACAGGCGCTGCTCTTCGGCGAGCACCAGGCCGCGGGCGCGGGCGACGGGATCGGCCAGCCCGCGTTCGGCGAGGAGCCTTGGCCAGTTCTCGGCTGCGATCTTCACGAAGTCGAGGGTCAGGCCGAAATAGCGGGAATACTCCGCCTCCACGGCGGCGCCGATCTCCGACCAGGGCAGACCCTCGACGGTCAGCGCGTCCATCAGCCGTTCGAGGTCGCCCGCGAGACCGACCGCGTCGGCTGGGGAGGACGGGACCAGGAACGGCACCTCGGCGTCCAGCGGCAGCAGGGTGCGGTCCACGGTCCTGGCCCAGGCCTGGACGAGGCGGGCGAGGATCAGCCGGCGCTCCAGGGGGGGCATCGGCGCGCCCAGCGGGTCGGCATTCGCCTCCAGCAGGGGCTCGGCGGCGAGATCGAGTTCCGCCTCGTCGGCCTCACCGAGGGGGATCATCCGGGGCAGCAGCGTGGCCCGTCCGGGCGCGTCCTGGCCGAGCCTCTCGGCCAGGATCGCCGCGAGCGCCCGGGCGGCGCGGCGGGTCGGCACGTAGATGGTGACGGCGGCGAGCGCCAGCGGGTCGTCCGCCACCGGCCCGACGAGCCGGCCGGAGATCAGCGCATCGGCGAGCGTCGCCAGGAACGGGACGCCGCGGGTGATGGTGAAGACGGCCTGTCGGGCGGGCATGGACGCTTCTACGCCGGCGCGCGCGACCGGGACAGGGGTGCGTGAGGATCCAAGGCTTGCGGGCGCGAGGCATCGCAAGACCCCCGGATGGGGTCAGGCGCGCCAGCCACCGCCCGCAACGACGGCTCGGCGCGGAAGGATCGAGCAATCGGGGCGAGGGCCCGGATTTCCCGACCCCGCACCGGCGGTGTCGTCCTGAGCCGCGGCTCGAGAGGGGGGGCCTACGCCCCCCGCGCCGCCGCGGCGCCGTAGCCCGCGCGCCGGCCGAACACGACGCCGGAGGTCAGGCCGGACCCGCCCGGATAGCCGTTGAAGAACACGCCGCCCACCATCTCGCCACAGGCGTAGAGCCCGGGGATGGCGCTGCCGTCCTCCCGCTTTACCGCGCCGTCGTCGCCGACCTCGACGCCGCCGTAGGTGAACGTGATCCCGCCGGTGACCGGGTAGGCCTTGAACGGCCCGGTCGCGATCGCCTGCGCCCAGTTCGACTTCGGCAGGGCGAGCCCCTTGGTGCCGCGACCGTCCTTCACGGTCGGGTCGAACGGCACGGTCTCGTCCACGGCGGCGTTGAACTCTGCGATGGTACGCTGGGCCGCGTCCCGGTCGATGCCGTCGAGCCGGTCGAGGAGCCCATCCAGGGTATCGGCCTCGACGAAATGCGCGTCGTGGAACCGATACTCGCTGTAGAGCAGGTGATCGACCTTGGCGTCGAAGATCTGCCAGGCGACGTGACCGGGCTGTTCCATGATCGAGCGGCCGAACTGGGCATAGGTGTAATTGCGAAAATTCTTGCCCTCGTCGACGAAGCGCTCGCCCTTCGCGTTCAGCATGAGGCCCAGAAAATAGCAGATCTTCCGGTAGTGCTTGCGCTCGCCGTGGGGCAGGTCGAGATTGCCGTAATCGGGGGTGTGCAGGTCCATCGGCGTGGCGTGACAGCCGCCGTAGAAGCCGTGCGCCTTGGCGCCGAGCGCCAGCGCCATCTCCAGCCCGTCGCCCTGATTGTGCGGCGTGCCGCGGACCCGGGCCTTGTCCCAGCCTTCGCCGATGAAACGCGTCCGCAACGCGGCGTTCGACTCGAAGCCGCCACAGGCCAGGACCACGGCCTTGGCCCGGAGCGCCCCCTGCGGAGTCTCCACGCCGACGACGCGCCCGTCCGCGACGACCAGCCCCGTGGCCGGGCAGCCGTAGCGGATCTCCCCGCCGGCCTCGGTGAAGGCCTCGAGCTCCGCCCGGGCGAGGCCGAACCCCTCGTCGTGGGTGGCGAGCGTCAGGCCGCCCCAAAAGACGAAGCGCCCATCCTTCTCGAAGGACTGGCGGGAATAGATCGGCTCGAACTTCACCCCCTGCGTGGCGAGCCAGCGCAGGGCCGCGCCGCTCTCGTCGATCAGGATACGCTGCTCCCGCGACAGTGGCCGGCCGTCGTTGAAGCCGAGCAGGTCGTCCTCGAACTTTTCAGCCGTATAGGCGCCGAAATCGGTCCGGGGCAGGCGCGGATCCTGCGGATCGGCCAGCAGCGGGATCAGGTCGTCGTTGCCCGCGTAGACGAAGCGCATGGCCCCGGCCGTGTAGGCGGTGTTGCCGCCGGCCAGATCCCGCTCGGCCTTCTCGACCATCAGCACCGAGGCGCCGCGCTCCAGGGCGGCCAGGCCTGCGCTCATGGCGGCGTTGCCGGACCCGACCACCACGACATCCCACGGCCCATCATCCGGACGCTGCATCGCCGTCTCCCCACCCTCACATTTCGTCACTGAATTGTATACGCCTGCATGCAATCTCCGGCAAGCGTTCCGCACCGTGCGGTTTGACGCTAAGGCCCAGGCGAGGAGAGCCGGATGAAAGCCAGCGAAGCAGAACGCTCCAGCGGCGCCGGCGCCTACGAGCGCCTGCTGCGGGCGATCGAGGAGGGTGAACTCGTGCCCGGCAGCCGGCTGCGCGAGGCCGAGCTCGCCGAGCGGTTCCAGATCAGCCGCACGCCGGTGCGGGAGGCCTTGGGTCGGCTCGAGGCACAGGGCCTCGTCGCCCACGAGCCGCACCGGGGTGCCAGCGTGGCGCAGCTCGATTACGGGCAGGTCAGCGAACTCTACGACCTGCGCGAGGTGCTCGAGGGGACGGCGGCCCGCCTCGCCGCGATCCATGCCAGCGCGGTCGAGACCGAGATCCTGGAGGAGATGGTCGCCCGGGACCGGTCGCTGATCGGCGACGCGCCGGCGCTCGCGCGGACCAACCGCCTGTTCCACCGGCAGATCCACGGGGCGGCGCGCAACCGCTTCCTCCAGAGCACGCTGGAGACGATGCGCCTGTCGCTGGTGCTGCTGCCCGGCGCCACCACCCTGGCGGCCCCCGACCGCGCCACGGAGTCCCTCGCCGAGCACGCCGCCATCGTGGCGGCGATCCGCGCCCATGACGGGGACGGCGCCGAGGCCGCAGCCCGGGCGCATATCCGCGCCGCGTTCAAGGCCCGGATCCGGATCTGGCAGGAGACTTGAGGCTCCCCGCCAACGCCCGATCGCCCACTTTCAGGTGTCTGATTGCGGCGGCGCTGCGGGCCCTTTCGAACGCGGCACTGAAGCGCCAACCGGCGCACGGTGCCGTTTTGTTGGGAGGGTTCCTCGCCCGGACGCCAGGAAGACCAATCGACGGTGTGCCGGAGCCCGTTTTCTCCGTCAGACGCCGATGTCATGCCCGCTCGAACGATCGGGCGAGCCTCTCGATCGCGGCCGCGGTGGCATCGACCGCGTCCGGCCGGTGCAAGGCGCCGAGCACCGACGGATCGAGGGCGAGCCCCGCCCGGACGAGCTCCGGCCAAACGGAAGCGGGGGGCCAGCCCGCGTGCACGATGGCGGCGCCGAGCCTGGCGAGGGCCGCGGCTTTCTCGGTCTGCTCGCCGTAGGCCCGCGCCTCCGGCAGGCAGAGGAAGCGCTTGGCCTGCGATGCGGCGAGCGCCACGACCCCGTCGCCGCCGCCGCCGACCATCAGGGCCGCCCCCGCCACCCGAGCCGCAACGTCGGGGACCCAGCCATGCACATGCAGGTTGTCCGGCGTCGCGCCTGAACCCGAGACCGGACCGAGGACATGCCAGGCGCGATCGGGGACGGTCCGGGCCGCCGCGGCGAGCGCCGCACGGTCGCCCCCCGCACCGCCCCGGCCGAACACCACCACGATGTCGCGGCTCGTCTCGGTCGCAACCTGCGCCGGCGCGCCGAGAAAACCCGCATAGAACGTCTTGGCCCGGATCCAGTCCGGCACGCCCGCGGCCTCCAGCGCCTCGGGGAACGGTGCGAGCAGCCGCGCCGCGCCGCGGAAGGCTTCGAGATGCGGCCGGTCGGTCCGCGTGCCGGCGAGCCGCACCACCAGCGTCGGCACGGACAGGAGGCGCGCCAGCAGCGCGACCTCCACCGAGACATCGACGACGAGAAGGGCCGGCTCGGTCCGCGCCGCCCATTCGGCGATGCGCGCCATCCGGGCGCGGATGCCGGGATGGTTCAGGGGCGCGTAATGCAGCGCCTCCGGCCGGTCGCCTTCGCCGTCCCGGCCGTCGAAGGCGGCATCGCCCAGCGGGCGGTCGTCGGGCAGGTCGAGGCGATCGAGCCCCGCGGTGTCGAGGCCGGCGAGGGTGCCGAGGATCGTGCAGGGGCGGGGCAGGGCGGCGGCCACCGCCCGGGCCCGTTCGAGATGGCCGGCGCCCTGATGGTGGACGTACCAGCCGATCCCCCGGGTCACGCCGCGTCCCGCAGGGACTGGGCGAGGGCGTCGAGGTCGGCGAGCGCCCGGTCGAGGGGGCATTCCCGCGCGGGCGCCGCCCGTGATTCGAGGATCCGGTCGGCCCGCTCGACGAAGGCGATGGCGTTGGGGCAGTCACCGATCGCCGCAAGGTCGTCCGCGCCGAGCCCGAGTCGTGCGCAGGCGGCGGCGCGGGCCGGCGGCGGCAGGGCGAAGGCCCGGCCCAGGGCCGCCCGGCGCAGGATCAGCGCCTGCCAATGGGCCGCCTCGGGGAGGAGATAGGCTTCCCCGTCGAGGACGCGGGCGCGGCGGGCCATCTCGGTGGCCATCCCGCCCGAGACCCGCCCCTGGTGTCGGGCCGAGACCATCACCCGCACGTCCGGGCAGTGGCGCAGCCGGGCGCCGTGGGCGCGCAGCAGGCCGACCAGGGCGTTGTCCTCGCCGCAGGGCAGAGGCGGCAGCCCGCCGACCGCGCGATAGAGGCCGGCCGGGACCGCGAGGCTCGCGCCGGTATGGTCGCCGTGGCGCGGGGCGGGGTCGTCGGGCGGCGGGTCGAGCAGGTCCTCCAGGCGCCGGACGCCGGCCCAGTAGCGCTCGATCCGGGCGTGGAGCTCCGCGAGCTTCGGATCCGCATCGCCGTCGGCGTCGATGACGAGCTGGCCGCCGACGACGTCCGCCTGTTCGAGCGCCCGCAGGTTCGCGGCAATCCAGTCGGCCGGCAGGCGGGCATCCGCGTCGGTGGTGAGCAGGATACCGTCCGGAACGCCGTCATCCGCGAGCCAATCGGCGCCGGAATCGAGCGCCCAGCGCCTGGCCGTGCCGACATGGGCCTGCGCGCCGACGAGATCCGCCTCGATCAGCCGGATCTCCAGGGTGGGCCACGCGCCCGACGCCTGGCCAGCCCGAACGGCCGCCGCCGTCCCGTCCGTGCAGTTGTTGGCTACGACGACGATCCGCAGCCGCCTCGCGATCCCGACCTGCCCGGCCAGGGATGCGAGCAGGACCGGCAGGCGCTCCGCCTCGTTCCGCGCCGGGATGCAGACGACGCAGCGTGAGAGACCGGGCCGGACCGCGTCGGCGCCCATGTCAGCCTCGTCCGCCCGCGACCCGCAATGCAGGCAATGCCCGCTCGGCGCAGCGTGCCGTGACGGCCTCGTAGGCCTCCAGGTAGCGCGCGGTCATCGCGGTGGCGTCGTAGAGCGCCTCGGCCCGGTCACGGCAGGCGCGCCGCGACAACCCGGAGGCCGCCCGGATCGCCACCGAGAGGGCCTGCGCATCCTCCGGGTCGGCCAGTCGCCCGCATTGCGCGTCGAGGATGTCGGGCATGGCGCCGCGGCGGAAGGCGGCCACCGGCGTGCCGCAGGCCAGGGCCTCCGCCACCACGAGGCCGAAGGGCTCCTCCCAGCACGGCGACACGATCGCCACCCGGGCCCGCCCCAGATGGTGGGCGAGGTCCCGGTGCGGAAGATGGCCGAGATGCGTCAGGTCCGGCCCGAGCCGCGGCGCGATCTCGGCCGCCCAATAGGCCGGATTGAGCTTCGGCCCCGCGAAGGTCAGCGGCAGGCCCGCCGCCCGCGCGGCGTCGATGGCGAGGTGCAGCCCCTTCTCGGGCACGATCCGGCCCGACCAGAACGCGAAGGCGGGAGCGTCGGCCACCTCGGAAAACGCGAAGGTCGACAGATCGACGCCGTTATCGACCACCTGCGCGTCGGGCACGAGCGCGGCCCATTCCTGCGCCAGGGACGGCGAGACCGCCAGGAAGGCCATGTCCGGATCGGCCTTCACCACGCCCTCGACCAGGGCTTCGAAGGGCGGCGTGTGCAGCACCGTGACCCACGGCAGGCTGATTCGCGCGCTCTCGCGCAGGGGCAGGGCATGCAAGGCGTTGTTGTGAACGAGGTCGAAGCCGCCGGCCGCGACCATCTCCATCATCCGACGATAGGCGTCGTGCTCGGCGTGGTCGATCGCCGCCTCGCGCTCGGGATCCATCTGCGCGTCCCCGGTGGGATCGCACAGCATCACCGGATCCAGCGCCGGGTCCGACCCGCGGCTGGCGAACAGCGTGACATCGTGCCCGTGGCGCTTCAGGGCGACGGTGAGCAGGTGCGTGTGCATCTCCAGACCGCCCGCATAGGGCTGGCCGATCGGGTACTTGAGATGTGCGAGGACAGCAATCTTCACGCGCGCACCGGATCTGGTTGGGTAGGGATATCTACCGCTCGCAGCGGTGCGGAAGGATTTCTTTCCGCGGCGAGATAGCAGGTATCATGCCGAGAATGTCTTCAGCAAGCGTTGCACCGGCGAAGCCGAAGCAACGACGAGCGCCACGCTGTCAGACTGTCTAGGGCCCGCGGCCTGAACCATTGATGATCGGGACGATGGGGCACTTGTTCACCCGGGCATCGGCCGCCGGCGGGCGGCTCGGATCGGGATCGCGGCGCCTGTTCTCGGGTCGGCCCGCCCGGTCGCGGGGGAGGCGGCCGCTCGCTCGGCTGTGGGCCGAAGAATGGAATCGGCGAGGGGTCTTCCGTTCGGGCTGAGCGTGTTCGCGGTCGGTGCCGCGGCCCTGGCGGTCATCACCCCGGCGGCGACGGTGAGGATCGTGGCCCAGGGCTCCGTCTGTCCGGTGGAGCGATTCGGGCGCTACGCCCGGCGCCGCGGCGCCGGCCTCGCGCTGATCGTCCCGTTCATCGAGCGCGTCGGGCGCCGGGACGACGTGATGGAGCAGGGGTTCGACGCGGCCCGCGCCTCCTACGAGGTCTCCAGCCTCGACCTCGCCGCGACGACCCCGACCATCGGCAACATCCGCACGGTGGTCGGCGCGATGGACCTCGACCAACGCCTCGACCATCGCGACGGGATCACCGAGCGTCGGCTCCGGGTGACGGCTGCGGCCGCCGCGCCGTGGGGCATGAAGATCAACCGGATCGAGAGCGAAGACATCCCGCCGCCCCCCGACCTCGCCGGGGCCATCGCCCGCCGGATGACGGCCGAGCGCGAGAAGCGCGCCGCGATCCTGGAGGCGGGAGGCCGCCGCGAGGCCGCCCTCCGCGACGCGGAGGCCCACGAGCGCTCCGCCGAGGTCGAGGCAGCGACCGGCATGGTCAGCCGGGCGATCGCCGAGGGCGACATCGCGGCGGCGAATGTTCCGGTGGCCGAGAAGTCTGTCGACGCCGTGCGGGCGCTGGCGACCGCGCCGAACCAGCGGGTCGCGGTGGTGCCGATCAGGGCGGAAGCGCTCGCCGCGACGCTCGGCGGCATCGGCGAGCTCCCCCGCGCGGTCTTCGGCGAGGCGTCGCCGGCCGCGTCCCGTCGGGGGCCGAGATCGCGGTGCCGGGCGTGTTTTTAAGCTGGTTCGACTTGGCGGCCTCGGCGGCCTTGGTGACCGGGCTCGCCGCGGCGTTGATCCCGCGATGCCCTGGCAGGGCCAGACCCTGCTGTTCGCAGACCTCGCCGTCGTCCTGGTCGGGATCGCCACCCGCCTGGCCCGCCGGGCCGGCCATCGCGACGCGACCCTCAACCGCGCCGACCGCGGCCTGATCGGCCGCGCTCGCCGAGCCGATCCTCCAGGGCACCGGCCGCCTCCGCTTCGACGACACGCGCTGGCGCGTCGAAGGGCCGGATCTGCCCGCCGGGGCGCGGGTGCGGGTGATCGGACCGTCGGGGCCGGTGCTGCGGGTGGAGGGGGTTGAGGGGAGGGGCGTCCGGCGTTGCTCCACGGGCTTGTCGACCACTGCTCCCGACCCATCACGGACCCTGGAACATCGATCCTGTGCGCCCAGCAGCGAACGTCACGAGATCGCGCGCAGCGACTCACACAGCGGTCTCACCAGCGAACTCAAGCACCATGTAATCTTGGTCGTCCGCACGGCCTGCGCCGACCTGCGCAAAGCCGTTTGCACGATAGAAGGCGAGTGCCGCTGTGTTGAGGGACAAGCACTTGAGCCGAAAGCGCGTCGTCGGCCACCCCGGCAACGCTCGCAGCAGCGCCCGGCCGATGCCACGGCGCAGGAACTCGGGATCCACGTGCAGGTGATGGATGAAGTCGTCGGGCTCCCAAACGGAAACGAAGCCCACAGGGCGCGCACCGTCGAGCGCGATCATCAACAATTCACCGTCTGTCTGCCTATCGAAATCATCGACCGCGAGGGTAGAGGACCGCTGCCCGACGAACGCAGACCGGCGGGATCGCAGAAAAAGATTGCGCAGCGCCGGCAGGTCGCCGGGTGCGATAGGGCGAATGATCAGGGCCTGGTCTCGCGTCTGCGCATCGGCATCTTGCAGAACTACAGACGACGTGTCCACGCGATCGCCGAAGTGGGGGCCCGCCACCCTATTACCCTCGCTTCCTCATGCAGAAGCGTTGCGGTGGCGTCCCCTATCGTCGCACGAGTTCCTGAAAGCTGCCCGACCGCTCTCCACCCACGGGAGCCACCGCACCCGGACTTATGGCGAGAGGTCTCAACCAAAAGCTACGACCGCCATCGCTGCGGTGATGAACCACCCGCGGTCCCCCAATCTTCGATCGGACCCGGGCGGTAGACCCCCGCCCGAAAGCATTCCCCTACCCGAACGCCCCGACCTCGTGCTGGATCATCCCCGAGATCTCGCGCATCTGACCGAACATCCGGCGGATCGGCTGGAACAGGTTGGCGTGCTCGGCCTCGTAGGTGCCGACATCCCGCGGGCCGGCCGCCTCGCCGAAGTTCAAGCCCAAGGTCGGATCCGGGGTGACCGGGAAGATCGCGTCGAGCAGCGTCAGGCAGCCATCGATGTCGAGGCGCAGGAAGCGCTCCAGGAGCTGCTCCCGGGAGACGCCCGCCTGCGGGCGGAAGCCCGGGATGTGCACCGCCAGGAACCAGATCCGGTGGATCAGGGCCAGCCGCAGGGCGTGCAGCAGGGTCAGCCGGGCCGACATGGTCGGCAGGTCGGGGGCTGCCGCGGTGAGGGCGAGCCAGTCGCAGGTCAGGCGACCGAACAGGCTGCGCAGCGCCGGGGCGAGGTCGAGGCGCTCCAGGGCGCCGGCGATCACCACCAGTTCCTCCCGGCGGAAGTCCTTCTGCGTGCGCCGCGCCCGCTCCAGCCACACGGCGGGGTCGAGGGTGTCGATGTAGGCGCGCAGCACGTCGAGATCGCCCGCCGCGGCCGCGTGCTGCACCAGGCGGAAGGCCCGCGAGAAGCGCACCGAGTCGCGGCGCATGTCGCGGAACAGGTCGGGACCGCGCTGGGCGGCCCGGCCGATCCCGTACAGGGAGTTCGCCAGGAAGCCGAGCTGGTGCAGGATCGCGTTGTTGGGGATCGCCCGCATCTGGGTCGGATGGGTGATGCGGGCCGGGCCGCCATTGTCCGACTGGCGGGCCACCGGGCGCGAGCCGGTGCGGTCGATCAGGCTGGGGCCGAAGGTGCCGAGCAGCGCCGCGTAGCCGGCATCGTCGACCAGGGCCTCCATGTCCTGGCGGGCCGCGGTGAAGAATTCCAGGGCGAAGTCCGGCTCCGAGTAGATCGGGTCGTCCGCCGCGTCGGCCGTGTCCGCGGGGTCGTTGAGGGCATAGTCGGAGAAGCCGTCCTCCTCCGCCACGTCGAGGGCGTAGACGTGCTCGGCGATCCGGGCGACGCTCGCCTCGGCCAGGGCCTCGGTGCCGTAGAGCAGGTAGCCGTCGGTGCCCTGGAAGCTCGATTCGAGCCGGACCTTGATGCCGGCCTTGCGGTTGCGGTTCCGCGCATCTTCGGGGGCCAGATAGGCGAGGCGGTCGCGCAGCGAGGTCGGGTGCGCGCCGCGGCCGATCGATTCGCCATGCGTGTCGAAGATCGCAAGCTCGATATCGGCCAGGCCGTTCTGGACCAGCATCTCGGTGATGCGCAGGCGCAGCCGCTCGATCCAGAAGGTCGCCGCGAGCTGGCCCACGTAGCGGCCCGAATCCGAGTAGCCGAACTGCACGGTCAACCGGCCGATGCGCTTGAGGTACTGGCGCCAGTGCGGGTTGCGCAGGGCGTCGTCGAGAACCCGGATGCCCTGCTCCAGGGCGCTCGCGGTCTCGAAGAGGGGTGTGATCTCCAGCTTGTCCGCGATGCCGTAATGGCGCGCCAGCCAGAGGGCGGCGAGCAGGGTGTAGCCGGTCTCGGTCTCGGCGATCAGGAAGCGCACCGGATGGGTGCCGTCCACGTGCTTGAGGATCTGGGCGATCGTCATCATCAGCCGGGCGGCCGAGGCGCGCTCGGCGGCGAGCGCGCCGAAATCCACCGCGACCGGGCGGACGTCGTTCAGGAGGGCGTGGATCGTCGCCAGATGCGAGCGGCGCCGGGCCGCGTCGGTGGGCTCGCCCTCCAGGTCGATCACCCGGCGCACGGCGTTGTGGATCTGGCTGGCGTTCAGCCGGAAATGCGGCAGGGCGTTCGACAGCCCGTGCGTGGCGACGCCCGCGCGCAGGACGGCGATGCGCCGCTTGTCGGCCGCATCCTCGATCGCCTCCAGGGCGGCGGTGAGGCCGGCGACCAGGGGTGCCGCATCGGTCTGGGCGCGCTCGCGCTCGATGATGAGCGCCAGGGCGAAGCGATGCACCGCTTCGAGGGACGGCTTGTCGCCCAGCCGCGGCGCCACGGCGAGCTGGCGGTTCACCGCCGCCAGCGCCCCCTCCGCCAGGGCTCGGACCTCGCGGCAGGCGCCGGCCTCGGGCAGCTCGCGCATCACCCGGTCGAACTGCATGCGCTTCGAGATGAGGCGGTAGCGGAGGGTGTCCCACCAGCCGATATCGGTTCGCCCGTCCGTGTCGCAGCCGACCCAGCTGGCGATGGCGAAGGGGCGGGGCGTCAGCTCCGTCCAGCGCTCCGGCCAGCGGGCGCGGGCGGCGTCGAGCACGGCGCCGTTGAAGGCGTCCAGCGCCAGCCGCCCGTTATTGGCCGCCGCGCAGGCCTGCTCGAACTCCACGTCCAGGGTGATCGGCGCGTCCGGCCGGGTGGAGAGCGCCGCGGCGCGCGCGATCAATCCGGCGCGGGCGTCCGCGTCCGGCAGGCTCGCGGCTTCGGCGAGCAGGTTCGCCACGGCCCGCGGCATCCCGAAGGTCGGGTGGGCCGTGAACACCACCGCGAAGGCGGTGCGATGGATGAAGGTCGAAAACCCGTCGAAGCCGTCGGCGCCGTTGGGCGCTGCCGCCACGAGGCGGGCGGGGATCGCCGCCTGGGCGTCGCCGGGGGCATCCCCGAGCCCGACATAGGCGCGCAGCCGCGTCGCCCGTGCCGCGAGGGATTCCGCCCGGAGGCGTACGAACAGGCGGTCGAGATCGTCCGCTGAGATCTCGTCCCGGTCGAACCGGCGGGTGATCGCCAGGGTCACGGCCAGGACGGGGTTGCGGAACGGGTCCTCCCGCGCCTGGTCGCGGGCGGCCTCGATCAGGCCGAGGAGGCGATCCTCCAGCTCCTCGGGCTCACGGCTCGGCTCGTGCTGCATCGTCGGTCCCGGCTCCGGTCTGCCCGCATCTATCCGGCCCGTCGCTCGACGCAAGGAGCGTTCCGCGCGGGATGGGCTGGCGGCGGCCCGGTGGTCGGGCTAGAGCTTCGGGCCTCATGGAGCGCCTGTTCATCATCCTGGCGATACTGATCTTCGTCGTCGCCATCGTCGCGGTCGCCGCGATGGCGGCCCGGGGCCGGCGCGAACCCCTGCGCATGGGCTCCGAGCTGGACGCCGAGGACGAAGACCTGTTCATCGGCGCGGTCGGCCCGCGCCCGAGCCCGATCGACCGGACCGCGCAGATCCTCGATCAGCGGTTGCTCGATCAAAGGACGCGCGATCCGCACGTGCTCGACCTGGAAGCGACCGAATTGGAACCGATCAGGGCCCTGGACCGGACGGAGCGGGGCGACGCGCGGCGCGACTCGCCGGGGTCCGGACGATGACGTTGCGGGCCCGTGGGGCCGCCGCTCTGCTCCTCGCCGCATCGCTGCACGCGGCGACGGGCCAGGCCGCGCCCGGGCAGGCGCCGGCCGCCGCAGCCGACCAGGCGCCGGCCGCGGGCCCCGAAGCGGCCCCGGTGGCCGCCCCCGATCAGCCCTGCGGGGGCCGTGCGGCGCGGTTCGAGAACGGCAAGGGCTTCAGCATGGTGATCACCCGGGCCGGGCAGGTCCAGACGACCAACCCGCTCAGACCCTTGACGACGGAGGTGAACGAGGTGCTGCAGGTGGTCATCGGCGGCAAGGTCGCCACCGCCTACGGTCCGGATTTCTCCACGCTGCGGCGCGGGAGCGCCCCGTCGGCCATCGAGGCGATGCTGGGCGGCCCGATCAAGTGGCAGGCGTCCCTGCCGACGCTGCCCAAATCGATCGCCATCGTCAGCGAGGACGGAACGCCTCTGGCGCAACTCGCCTTCCGCGCCTGCGAGGCGCCCCCGGCCGTGAAGGCGCCGCCGAAGGTGCAGGCTCGGAAGAAGGCTCCGGCGCGGCCAGCGGCGCCGAAGGCCGCGGCCGAGAAGGCCCCGCCGGGCTTCTCCATGCCGCAGGGGGCGATCGCC
Organism: uncultured Methylobacterium sp.; assembly: GCA_964242725.1. GTDB lineage: Bacteria > Pseudomonadota > Alphaproteobacteria > Rhizobiales > Beijerinckiaceae > Methylobacterium. The sequence goes on along the minus strand of CAXTCV010000059.1, from coordinate 1,688 downwards.
GAGTAGGGCGCCGTGCCGAAGGCCGGGTGACGGCGCCCGAGATGCCGGGGATCCGGGGAGGGGGGAGCCGGGTGTCGGATCCGATCCGCGGCACCCGGCTCACTTCTGCTTGGCGATGACCTTGTCCTTGATGCCGTCGTAGACATTCGTCGGGATGATCTTCTTGGAGACCAACTCGTCCTTGCCGCGGTAGGGGCGGCCCTTGACGATCGCGGCCGCGCGGGCCGCGCCGATGCCGGGCAGGGCGTCGAGTTCCTGGGTGCTGGCGGTGTTGAGGTCGATGAGCGCTGTCTTGGCGGCATTCGGCGGCCCGGCGACCGGGGCGCTCGGGGCCGTGGGCTTTGCCGGGGCGGTGGGCGCCGTGGAGGCTGGGGTCTGCGGTGCGGGCGCCTGCGCCAGCACGGGGCCTGCGACGAGACTTGAGAGCAGGGCGAGCAGGGCGAGGGTCTTGGTGGAGGAGGCCATGGCGTTCTCCCGAAGGACGCGGTCCGCTGCGCGGCACCGGTGTCGCAGGTCTGAGCCGATCCGCTTGAACCCAGGCTTAACGGTTGTGTCTGGTGCCCCCGGGCCGCGTCCCGGTTCCGATTTCCGGGGCGAAGCTCTAGCCACGGGCGGAGGCCGGAGCTATAAGCGCGCCCTCATCCGTATCCCGCGGTGCGCGTGGCGATCCCCGATCGGGGAGCCGCCCGGGCGCCGCTTTGTCCGCGGCGTCACGAAGGATCCTGCCATGGCCGTTCCGAAGCGAAAGACCTCCCCCTCCCGCCGCGGCATGCGCCGCTCGGCCGACGCCCTCAAGGCGCCGACCTATGTGGAGGACAAGGATTCGGGCGAGCTGCGCCGTCCGCACCACATCGATCTGAAGACCGGCATGTATCGCGGCCGTCAGGTGCTCAAGGTGAAGTCCGCCGAGGCGTAAGGCTTCGTGGCGGCGCCTCAGGCGAGGCGCCGCGCCGCCTCCGCGTAGCGCGCGGCGGCCATCTGTGTGCGTTCCAGGCGCGACGGCAGCAGCGTCGGGTCGTCGGCCGTCAGCAACTGGGCGACGAAGCCGGCGGATGCGCGCCCTACCGCCGTGCCTGTCGCCTGCGCGGGGCGTCCGCGTTCCTGGGGGCGCCCCCCTTCGATCACGATGAGCGCCCGGCCGGACGGACCCGCGGCTTCCGCAGGGGCACGCTCCGTCGCGCCCGGTGTGGCCCGGACAGGCCCGGCCTGTGCCGGGCCGAGACGATCGCTTGTTCCGACTCGCATCATCGCGACACGCTCTGCACGTTTCCGTGCCGGTGTCGCAAGGGTGATACCGGTGTTAAGGAACCGTCAACCTTTTATTCGGTCGCAGAGCGCGGGTAATTATTTCTTCGCCAGCGCTTCCAGGCGCTGCTGCATCTCCAGCATCTGCCGCTTCAGGTCGTCCAGCTCGCCGCCGGCATAGACGGCCGGCGCGGCTGCCGGAACGGGCTGCGTCCCGGCGGGCGGCGCGAAGCCCGTGAACATCTTCATGGCGTCGCCGAAGAAGTTCATGTTGGTCCGCACCGACTGCTCGATCGCATTCTGGAACGCGGCCGGACCGAAGCTGTGGGCGAACTTCTCGCGCAGCCCGTCCTGGTCCTTGGCGAAATTCGCCATGGAGAATTCCAGAAAGCTCGGCACCATCGTGCGCATGCTGTCGCCGTAGAAGCGGATCAGCTGGCGCA
>CAXTCV010000058.1:0-18575 GCA_964242725.1 uncultured Methylobacterium sp. | reverse complement strand
CGGGGATCGGCGAGCCGGTCTCGGCGGCGTGGTCGGCGAAGTTGAGGCCGATGGCCACCACGTTGCGGGTGCCGCCGACGCAGGGGCCGAGGCGCACGTCCGGCGGCAGCTTCGGCAGGGTCTCGGGATCCAGGGCGCGCAGCCGCGCCAGCGCGTCGGGCGCGAGCGCCGGCCCGGCGATGTCGCGCACGATGCTCGAAAGGTCACGCAGGCCTCCCTCGGCGTCCACGAGGCCGGGCTTCTCGTCGCCGCTCGGGCCGTGCCGGAAGAGCTTCATCGCCGCGCTCCTGATCCTTACCCTGGAACCGGTCTGCGCCGGTTGGCCGGACCATGGCCGGGCCCCGGTCCTGGCGCAAGCGAGATCGGCAGGACCGCGGATCGGGGCGAGTGTCGCACTTCGGCAACAGATTGGCGGGAAAGTGCAGATCAGCGCGTTTCCGGATCTATTATTCATGGGGGCTGACGTCTCGGCGAACGCAGACGTCGGGGCAAAGAATTCCGTCGCCGCAGGGATTCGCCCCGTACAGATCCATGTCGTGCAGGCGTTCTACTGAACTTCCTCTTTGCCCGGAAAAGACCGATCGGCATTGCGAATCCGCCCGGGAAACCGGCACATGCGTGAAAGGGTGCCGCATCACGCGTCGTGGTCAATCGAAGGCACCGGGTAACGCGTCGGGGGAGAAGATGGGCGGGACGGTGCGCGCGGCGTTGCTCGCGGCGACAGCGATGATCCTCGGCCCCGGGGCGGCGCATGCGGGTGCGTTCGGGATCCGGGAGCAGAGCACCGAGGCGCAGGGGCTCGCCTTTGCGGGTGCGGCGGCGGGATCGGGCGGCGTCTCGTCGATCTTCTGGAATCCCGCGACCATCACCATGAATCCCGGCTTCGTCGCGGAGCAGAACTTCACCTATATCGGTCTTTCCTCCGAGATCCGTCCGGCGCGGGGCACCAATCCCGGCTTCGCGCGCCTCGGCGGCTCCGGCGATATCGGCCAGGGCGCCGTGGTACCGGCGGGGGCGACCTCCTACCAGCTCAACGACCGCCTCTGGCTCGGCCTCTCCACCGGCGCCCCCTTCGGCCTGGTGACCAAGCCGCGGCAGGTCTGGGCCGGCGAAGTCTACGGGCGCTCGTCCCGGATCTTCTCCCTGGCGATCAACCCGGTCATCGGCTTCAAGGTCAACGAGTGGCTCTCGGTCGCGGCCGGCCCGAACATCGAGTATTTCCGCCTGACCCTGCGGCAGGCGCTGCCGATCCCCGGCCTCCAGCCGACCGTCTATCCGAGCTCCTTCCTCAAGGGCGAATCCTGGGGCGCGGGCTTCACCGCGGGCGCCACGCTGACCCCCCGCGACGGAACCGTGCTGGGCATCGGCTACCGCTCCTCCGTGCATCACGACATCGACGGCTCGATCGGCGTGCCGCTGCTCGCCCTGGCGCCGCTCGCCGGGCAGGTCCGCTCGAAGCTGAATACGCCCGACAAGGTGAGTGTCGGCCTCACCCAGGCGCTCTCGCCGGTGGCGCGGGTCGATCTCGGCTTCGAGTGGGACAATTGGTCGAGGCTCGGCAACATCGGCATCGTGTCGAAGACGCTGGGCCTGCCGGTGAACGCGCTGCCGCTGAACTACAAGGACGGCTTCACCTATGCGATCGGCGCCGAGTACGACGCGTCACCGAACCTGACGCTGCGGACCGGCTTCGCCTACGAAAGCTCGCCGATCGACTTCTCGAACCGCTCGGTGCGCCTGCCCGACGGCGATCGTTACAACGTCTCGGTCGGCGCCAGCTATCGCTGGAGCCAGCAGCTGACCCTGAACGTCGCCTACTCGCACTTCTTCCTGAACCGGTCGCGGATCCTCGCCGGCCTCGGGCGCGACTACAACGTCGCCAACATCGCCTTCGCGGGCGTGGTCGATTCGAGCGCCGACATCGTCTCGGTGGGCTTCCGCTACGTGTTCGGCGCTCCGCCGGCCCCGGCCCCGGCCCCGCTGGTGCGCAAGTACTGAGGCGAGCCCGCGGGACGTCCGTGACCGGCGGACATCCCGCGCGGGCGGATGCGCGTCAGGCGCGCATCCGCACATAGGTTCCGGGCGCCGGTCCCAGCGACGGCAGCGCGTCGCCCCCGGGCTTCCGGGCCGGTACCCGCTCGGGCGCCTGCGCCTCGATCCACTGGAACCAGTAGGGCCACCACGAACCCTTGGTCTCGACGGCGGCCGCGATCCACGCCTCCAGCGTCCCCCGGACCGGGCCGCCGGTCCAGTAGCCGTATTTCGGCTTCGACGGGTGGTTGATCACGCCGGCGATGTGGCCCGAACCCGCGAGCACGAAATCGACCTTCCCGCCGAAGATCTTCGAGCCCTCGAACACCGAGATCGCCGGGGCGATGTGGTCCTCGCGGGTGGCGAGGTTGAAGATCGGCACCTGGACTTTCTCGAGGTCGAGGCGGACGTTGCCGAGCACCATCCGGCCCTGTGCCAGCGTGTTGTCGAGGTAGCAGTTGCGCAGATAGAAGGAATGGTTGGCCGCCGGCATCCGGGTGGCGTCGGAATTCCAGTACAACAGGTCGAACGCCGAGGGCGCCTTGCCCTTGATGTAGTTGTTCACAATGTACGGCCAGATCAGGTCGTTCGGCCGCAGCATGTTGAACGCGTTGGCCATCCGGGCGCCCTCCAGGTAGCCGCGCTCGGCCATCTGCGCCTCGATCAGGCGAATCTGGTCCTCGTCGGCGAACACCTTCAGGTCGCCGGCTTGGGTGAAATCGACCTGGGTGGTCAGCAGCGTCGCGCTCTTGATCCGCCGGTTGCCGGTGGCCGCCTGCATGGCGAGCGTCACGGAGAGCAGCGTGCCGCCGACGCAGTAGCCCGCGGCCGCGACCGCATTCTCGCCGGTGGCGACCCCGATCGCGTCGATGGCGGCCTCGATCCCCTCACGCATGTAGGATTCGAAGTCCTTGTCGGCGTGGCGCGCGTCCGGGTTCACCCAGGAGATGCAGAAGACCGTCAGGCCCTGGTCGACCATCCACTTCAGGAAGCTCTTCTGGGGATTGAGGTCGAGGATGTAGAACTTGTTGATCCAGGGCGGGACCATCAGGAACGGGCGCCGGAGCACCGTCTCGGTGCTGGGCGCGTACTGGATCAGCTCGATCAGGTCGTTGCGGAACACAACCTCGCCGGGGGTGACCGCCATGTTGCGGCCGACCTCGAACCCGCTGGGGTCGGTCTGGCGCACGCGCAGCTGACCGCCGCCGGCCGCCAGATCCTCCTCGTACATCTTCAGGCCGCGGAGGAGATTGGCGCCATTCTCCTGCAGGGTGTGGCGGATCAGCTCCGGGTTGGTCGGCAGGAAGTTCGAGGGGGAGAGCATGCTGGTGAACTGGCGCAGGTAGAACTGCGCCTTGTGGCGCGTATGCGCGTCGAGACCCTCGGCCTCGTCCACGAGGCCCTCGGCCCAGCGGGTGGCGAGGAGGTAGGCCTGCTTGATGAAGTCGAAATACGGGTTGGTCGACCATTCCGTATGGGCGAAGCGCGCATCCCGGGGCTCCGGCAGTGCCACGGGATCGGCCGGCTGGCCCTGCAGGCGGAGGAAGGTGGACCCCCACAGCGACAGGAAGGCCTGCGAGAGGCGCGCCTGGGCCTCGGCGCTGCGGTTCGGATCCGCCAGCCACGTCTCGGCGACCTGCCCGAGGACCTTCGCCGCCTCGTTCAACTCGCCGCCGGATGGGCCTGGCTGCCCGTCGGGGCCGAGCAGCTTGGCGACGTTGCGGCCCATCGCCTCCACGAACTGTCCGGCGTTGCGGGACAGAGCCTCGAAATCCGGCATTGGCGCGGTCGCCCCACTCGGCATCGCGCCGTCGGGGGCCGGCTTCGGCAAAGCAGTCTGGTCCGGCGCCTGCGGGCTCGTCACGCGTACCTCCCTGATTTGGGCTGTCGACCCTGTCGCGCGGGCCGCGTTTTCGGTAAAATAAGGACTGCGCGGGGGATTTCGCCACCCCGCCCCGGAACGTGACCGAAACATCCGGCCGATCTTCTCATGCCCACCCCTCGTCTCATGGCCGTGTGACTATGGATCGTGCCGTTTCGAACCCTTGCGTGCGGGCTCGCCGCACCGGCCGGCGCCCCGGATACGCCGGCGCGGCGATGGTCGCCCTCCTGGCGTTGCCGCTCGCGGCCTGCTCGGGGGATGCCGTGCGCGCGCTGGCAACCGATGCGGGATACGGACCTCGGGTGGTCGCGGCACCGGACTTCGTCACCGGGTCCCGCAGCAAGGACACGCAGGATTACATGCCGGTGGGCGTCGACGCGCCCAAACGCCCGGTCCGGCCGAAAACCGTCACCGGCCAGAAGGCCCTGGAGGCGGAGCTCGAGGGCGCCCGCGGCCGCAACGAGGCCCGGGGCCGCGCCGCCGCCAGCGCCGGCCAGGGGGCCGCCGCGACGATCAAGCCAGCCCCGGCGCCCCCGCAATAGCCACGGTTTTGTGGGTCGGCGGCGACGTGCAAGTCTGCTACAGAAGATGGTTCGCGCGACCGGCTTACGAAAGACGCCAGATCCGGGACGCGCCGATGGACACGCCGATGACCGACTTCCACCGCATCAAGCGACTGCCGCCCTACGTCTTCGAGCAGGTCAACCGGATCAAGGCCGCCGCCCGGGCCCAGGGCGCCGACATCATCGATCTCGGCATGGGCAATCCCGATCTCGATGCCCCCAAGCACGTCATCGCCAAGCTGTGCGAGACCGCCGGGCGCCCGCGCACCGACCGCTACTCGGCCTCCAAGGGCATCGCGGGGCTGCGCAAGGCCCAGGCCGGCTACTATCAGCGCCGCTTCGGCGTGACCCTCAATCCCGACACGCAGGTTGTGGCGACGCTCGGCTCGAAGGAGGGCTTCGCCAACATGGCCCAGGCGATCACCGCCCCCGGCGATGTCGTGCTGGTGCCGAACCCGAGCTACCCGATCCACGCCTTCGGCTTCCTGATGGCCGGCGGGGTGATCCGCTCCGTGCCGGCCGAGCCGACCCCGGCGATGTTCCCGGCCCTCGAGCGGGCCATGCGCCATTCGATCCCGAAGCCGGTGGCCCTGGTGGTCTGCTACCCGTCGAACCCGACCGCCTACGTGGCGAGCCTCGACTTCTACCGGGACCTCGTGGCCTTCGCGAAGCAGCACGAGCTGATCCTGCTATCGGATCTCGCCTACGCCGAGGTCTATTTCGACGACAACCCGCCGCCCTCGGTCCTCCAGGTCCCGGGCGCCATCGACTGCACGGTGGAGTTCACCTCCCTGTCGAAGACCTACTCCATGGCCGGCTGGCGCATGGGCTTCGCGGTGGGCAACGAGCGCCTGCTTGCGGCGCTGACCCGGGTGAAATCCTACCTGGATTACGGCGCCTTCACGCCGATCCAGGTCGCCGCGACCGCGGCCCTCAACGGGCCGGACGATTGCATCCACGAGATGCGCAGCATCTACAGGAAGCGGCGCGACGCCCTGGTGGAGTCCTTCGGCAAGGCCGGCTGGACCATTCCGGCGCCGGCCGCCTCCATGTTCGCCTGGGTGCCGATTCCGGAACGCTACCGGGAGATGGGCAGCCTCGAATTCTCGAAACTTCTGCTGGAGAAGTCCGACGTGGCGGTGGCGCCCGGCATCGGCTTCGGCGAGTTCGGCGACGAGTACGTGCGCATCGCCCTGGTGGAGAACGAGCAGCGGATCCGCCAGGCGGCGCGCAACGTCCGCCGGTTCTTCGACGGCACCGACAAGACCCTGCACAACGTCGTGCCGATGGCCCGGGCCGGTTAATCCGACCGGCCCGAGTTGTTGCCGCGGGGCGACAGGTTCCGCCAAAGGCGCCGTGGGCCCGCTCCGGCGCTTGTCAGGGCGGACCGCGATGGCCAGGGTCGGGCACGGGGGTTTTCCCGCGTCCCGAGTGTTGCATGCGCCGCCTGAACCTGATCGCCGCCCTGCTGCTCGCCGCCGCGGCCTCGGCCTGCGCGCCGAACCCGATCATCGCCCGGGATCCGATCCCGGCGCCGGGCCCTACGGACGCCTATGCCTGCGACTCGAAGCCGTTGCCGGTCAACGCCTTCATCTCGAATTGCCGCCCCGTGCCGGCGAGCCCGCAGGTGGTTCTGCGCGCCCGCGGCTGATCCGCGGACGGCATTTCGGTAACCGGTCCGCTCGGACCGGCCGGACAATCCGCCGGTGATCAGCTAGACTGCAGGACGCCTGCCGGTCCGACCGGCCCCGTGACGGAGCACCGCGTGAGCACCAAGACCCTGATCGCCGCCGGATTGCTGGCCCTCGTGACGGGGCAGGGCGCCGCCGCCGCCGATTCCGCTTACGGGCCCACCCCGTACCAGCCGCGCGCCTACGTGTTCACGGCCCCGGACGGCCCGACCGTCCTGCAGACCCAACCCTGCTGCCAATTCGCGGTGCCGCCGGGCCGTCCCGACCTTGCCGTGCCGCCGGTCCCCGTGGCCGAGGTGATGAATGGCGGCGGGTTCGGCTACACCGGGTTCGACTATTACAACGACCAGATCAGCGAAGGCCGGTTCGGCGCGCGCAAGCGGCCGAAGGAGTACGTGATCGCCCCGTCCTACATCGTCCCGCCCCGGTACTGAGCCGGCTCCATGCCGTTCGGGGCCGCGATCCTCGCGCGGATCGCGGCCCTGCGCATCGGGGCCAGCCGCCACGGTGAGGGGTGGCGCTCCCACGCCCGGCCGACCCTCTTGGGAGGGCGCGGACGTCGCGCGCATCCTCGCGGACGGCGCCGTAGGTCTCGGCCGGGTCGGCTTGCTCGTCCTCGATCACCAGCGTTCGCCGGCCCGTCGCGTAGCCATCCGTCCTTCCGCCGACCCTGCTGCCTTCCTGCCGCATCCCTCGACGACACCGCGCAGCCCGGCGGCGGCCTGAGCGCCAGCGTTTACAGGCCGGCCCCCGGGAGGTATCACCCCGGCCCGACCCCGACATCCTTCCCGCACCCCATTCCCGAAGAACCAGATGCGCGCCGAGATCGAGCAAGCCTCGGATGCCGCCAAGCAGTCTATAGGACTGCTGAGGAGGCATCTTTGACTGGGATACAGTCGACAAACGCCTGGCGGAGCTGAACGCCGCCTCCGAGAACCCGGACCTGTGGAACGATGCCGAGGCGGCCCAGACCGTCATGCGCGAGCGCCAGCAGCTCGACGAGGCGGTCACGGCGATCAAGAAGCTCGAGCGCGACCTCGAGGACGGCGCCACGCTGATCGAACTCGGCGAGATGGAGGGTGACGAATCCTCGATCCGCGAGGGCGAGGCCGTGATCCTGGCCGTCGAGAAGGAGGCCGCCAGCCGGCAGGTCGAGACGCTCCTGTCCGGCGAGGCCGACGGGTTCGACACCTATCTCGAGGTCCATGCCGGGGCCGGCGGCACCGAGAGCCAGGACTGGGCCAACATGCTCCAGCGCATGTATGCGCGCTGGGCCGAGCGCCGGAAGTACAAGGTCGATGTCGTCGAGATGACCGACGGCGAGGAGGCCGGGATCAAGGGCGCGACGCTCCTGATCAAGGGCCACAACGCCTATGGCTGGCTCAAGACCGAGTCCGGCGTGCACCGGCTGGTGCGGATCTCGCCCTACGATTCGAGCGCCCGGCGGCACACCAGCTTCGCCAGCGTCTGGGTCTACCCGGTGATCGACGACCGGATCGAGATCGAGATCAAGGAATCCGACTGCCGGATCGACACCTACCGGTCGTCCGGCGCCGGTGGCCAGCACGTCAACACCACCGACTCGGCGGTGCGCATCACCCACAATCCGACCGGGATCGTGGTCGCCTGCCAGCAGGAGCGCTCCCAGCACAAGAACCGGGCGACCGCCTGGAACATGCTGCGCGCCCGCCTGTACGAGGCCGAGCTGAAGAAGCGCGAGGAGAAGGCCAACGCCGAGGCCGCGTCCAAGACCGATATCGGCTGGGGCCACCAGATCCGGTCCTACGTGCTGCAGCCCTACCAGCTTGTGAAGGATCTGCGCACCGGCACGCAATCGACGGATCCGGACGAGGTGCTCGACGGCGACCTCGACCCGTTCATGGAAGCCTCGCTCGCCCAGCGGCTTTATGGTGGCGCCGACGTGGTCGAGGACATCGACTGAGGCGGGCTGCCGGTTCCGCGGGATTTCCCTCCCCCTCTTTGCGGGGGAGGGAGGGCGCACCGTCCCCTCAATACCCCAGCGCGGCCCCGTCCTTGCGCGGGTCCGAGCCGGCCGCCAGCGTCCCGGCCGTGCGGTCGATCCAGATGATCTGGCCGCCGCCGAGGGGCAGCGGCGCCCGGATCGCCGGGTGGCCGCGCGCGACAAGCCCTGCCATCACGGCGTCGGGCACCCCGTCCTCCACCTCCAGGCTGCCGCCGTAGGCGAAGCTGCGGGGCGCATCCAAGGCCTCCTGCACGTCGAGGCCCCGGTCGAGGATGCCCGAGAGCAGCTCGACATGGCCCATGGCTTGGTAATGGCCGCCCATGACGCCGAACGGCGCGACCGCCTGCCCGTCCTTCATCAGCAGGCCGGGGATGATCGTGTGCATCGGCCGCTTGCCCGGGCCGATGCTGTTCGGGTGGCCGGCCTCCGTGCGGAAGGACAGGCCGCGATTGTGCAGCAGCACGCCGCTCTCCGGGGCGAGGATGCCGGACCCGAAGCCCTGGAAGATCGAGTTGATCAGCGAGAGCGCGTTGCCGTCCCGGTCGACCACGCAGAGGTAGACCGTATCCTTGTGGGCGCGGCCCTCGTCCATCTCCCGGGCGATCTCGGGGTAGATCACCGGCTCCCGGGCCCGGGCCATGTCGATCGCCCCGTGTGCGGCGGCCTTCCAGGCATCGGAGAGCAGGTGCTCCACAGGCACGGCGGCGAGGGCGGCATCGCCGAACAGGACGTCCCGGTGGTGATAGCCCTGCTTGCACACCTCGGCGAAGAGATGGAGCCGGTCGAGGTCCGACAGGGCGCCGACGTCGTAGTGGGCGAGGACGTTGAGCATCATCAGCGCGGCCAGGCCCTGCCCGGCGGGCGGGCACTCGTAGACGTCGTAGCCGCGGTACCGGGTCGAGACCGGCACGACCACGTCGGGCCGGGCGGCGGCAAAGTCGTCGCGGGTGTGCAGGCCGCCGAGTGCGTTCAGCCGGCTCACCATGTCGTCGGCGACAGGCCCGGCATAGAAGCCGCGCGGCCCCTCCTGGGCGATGCGCCGGAGGGTCGCGGCGAGCTTCGGCAGGCGGAACACGCTGCCGATGGCCGGCGCCTCACCGCCGGGCAGGTAGGTCGCGGCGGCGTGGGCATCGCCCGCGACCCGGGGCACGCAGCGCTGCCAGTCCCAGCCGACACGCTGCTGGATCACGAACCCGTCCTCCGCGTGGCGGATCGCCGGCTGGAGCAATTCGCCCAGCGACCGGGTCCCGTGCTCGCGGACCAGCAGGTCCCAGGCCCCGACCGCGCCCGGCACCGTGACGGCGTGCGGCGAGGTCGGGGTGATGGCGGCGCCGTGCTCGGCGTACCAGTCGGGGGTCGCGGCGGCCGGCGCCCGGCCCGACCCGTCCAGCGCGATGGGCGTCGTCGCCCCGGCGGGCGCGTAGAGGGCGAAGCAGTCGCCGCCGATGCCGGTCATCAGCGGGTCGACCACGCATTGCACGGCCACCGCCGCGATGCCGGCGTCGACGGCGTTGCCGCCCGCGCGCAGCACCTCGATGGCGGCGAGCGTCGCGAGCGGGTGCGAGGTCGCGACGGCGGCGTTGGCGGCGTAGACCGGCGAGCGCCCGGGTGCGGAGAAGTCTCTCACGGGATGTCCTATCGTTTCAAACGCATCCAGAATTTCCCCTCCCCCTTGCGGGGAGGAGCGAGGGTCGCGCCATACTCATCCGGCGGCAACGTCCGGCAGCGCCACCCAATGTCCCGGCGCCACCTCGATGAGCGGGCCGTCCGGCGGCTGATCCTGGCCGCCGAGGTCGCGGGCGGCGAGGCGGGCGCGCTCCTCGGCCGGGTGCGGCACGGGCACCGCGGCGAGGAGGCGGCGGGTGTAGGGATGGCGCGGAGCCGCGTAGAGCGCGTCCGCCTCGGCCAACTCGACGATCCGACCGCGCCAGAGCACCGCGACCCGGTGGCAGAGGTAGCGCACCATCCGCAGGTCGTGGGAGATGAACAGGTAGGACAGGCCCATCTCGTCCTGCAGGTCCTGGAGCAGGTTCACCACCTGCGCCTGGATCGACACGTCGAGGGCCGCGATCGGCTCGTCGGCGACGATGAAGCTCGGCTTCAGGGCGATCGCCCGGGCGATGCAGATGCGCTGTCGCTGGCCGCCCGAGAACTGGTGCGGGTAGCGCCCCATGAACCGCGGATCGAGCCCGACCCGTTCGAACAGCCCGGCGACCGCCTCCCGCCGTTCCGGCCTGCGCATGTCCCGCCGGTGCAGCTTGAACGCCTCCGCCACGTAGTCCCCGGCGCTCATCCGCGGGTTGAGGGCCGCGTAGGGGTCCTGGAACACGGTCTGCATCCGGGCGCGCATCTTGCGCATCGCGCCGGCCGAGAGCTTGGCGAGGTCGGTCCCCTCGAACGCGATCGTGCCCGAGGTCGGCGGATTGAGCATCGTCACGGCGCGGCCGATGGTCGACTTGCCGGAGCCGGATTCGCCCACGAGGCCCAGGGTCTCGCCGGGTCGGATGTCGAAGCTCACATCCTCGACGGCGCGGAACACCGACGCCTTGCCGCCCCACCAGGAGCGCAGGGGATAGTGCTTGGTGAGGTGCCGGACCGACACGACGGGATAATGGGGGGCGCTCACCGCGCCGCCGCCTGCGCCAGGATCTTCGGCAGGTCGTACCAGGCGGCCACGAGGTGGCCCGGCGCCGCTCCGGGCGCCTGCGCCAGGGGCGGCATCTCGGCCCGGCAGCGGGGCGTCGCGTAGGCATTGCGCGGCGCGAAGGGGTCGCCGGGCGGGGGATGGCGCATGTCCGGGGGCGCCCCCTCGATCTGGTGAAGCCGGCCGCGGCCGGCCCGGCCGCCGGAGAGGTCCGGCAGGGAGCGCAGGAGCCCGAGCGTGTAGGCGTTGCGGGGATCGGCGAAGAGGTCGTCCACCGGGCCGCGCTCCAGGATCCGGCCGGCATACATCACCTGCACGGTGTCGCTGATCCCCGCCACCACGCCGAGATCGTGGGTGATCCAGACGATCGCCATGCCGAGCTCGCGTTTCAGCTCCTGAACCAGGGCCACGATCTCGGCCTGGACGGTGACATCGAGAGCGGTGGTCGCCTCGTCGGCGATCAGCAGCTTCGGGCGGCAGCTCAGGCCGATGGCGATCATCACCCGCTGGCGCTGGCCGCCGGAGAATTCGTGCGGGTACTGGTCGAGGCGCGCGCCGGCATTCGGGATCCGGACGAGGTCGAGGAGTTCCTCGGCCCGGCGGCGCGCAGCGCGGGCGTCGAGGCCGAGATGGATCCGCAGCGGTTCGACGATCTGCGCCGCCACCGTCATGCTGGGGTTGAGCGAGCTCATCGGATCCTGGAACACGAACCCGATCGCGCCGCCGCGGATGTGTCGGAGTTCGCGCTCCTTCAGGGCGAGGAGATCGCGCCCCTCGAACAGAACCTGCCCGCCGGTGATGCGGCCCGGGGGCCGCGGGATCAGGCCCAGCATGGCGAGGACGTGCACGCTCTTGCCGGAGCCCGATTCGCCGACGATGCCCAGCGTCTCGCCCTCGTGCAGGGTGTAGGACACGCCGTTGACCGCGTGGACCGCGCCGCCGTCGGTATCGAAGGCGACCGCGAGGTCGCGGACCTCGAGGAGGGGCTTCGTCATGTCCGCTGCCTCGGGTCGAGGGCATCCCGCAGCCCGTCGCCGAACAGGTTGAAGGCGAGCACGGCCAGGAAGATCGACAGGCCGGGCCAGATCGCCATCCAGGGCGCCTGATCCATGAAATTCTTGGCGGTGTTGAGCATCGCTCCCCAGGACGGCTCGGGCGGCTGCTGGCCGAGGCCGAGGAAGGACAGGCTCGCCTCGGCGATGATGGCGGCGGCGATAGTCAGCGTCGCCTGGACGAGGATCGCCGGGACGATGTTGGGGAGGATGTGGACGAGCGCGATCCGCCAGGGCGGATTGCCCATGGCGCGGGCCGCCTCGACGAACTCCTCGGCCGCCACGGCGCGCACCTGCGCCCGGGTCAGCCGGATGAAGGTCGAGGTCGCCGACAGCCCGATGGCGATCATGGCGTTGACGAGGCTCGGGCCGAGGAAGGCGGCGAGCGCGATCGCCAGGATCAGGAACGGGATCGCCAGCAGCGCGTCGGTGAGCCGAGAGATCGCCCCGTCGATCCAGCCGCCCGCGTAGCCGGCGAGCAGGCCCAGCGGCAGGCCGAGGGACACCGCCAGCGCCACCGAGACGAGGCCGGCCCCGAGGGAGGCGCGGGTGCCGTAGATGATCCGCGAGAGGACATCGCGCCCGACCTCGTCGCCGCCGAAGGGGTGGGCGAGGCTCGGCGCGCCGCGCACGTTCCCCCAGTCGGTGGCGGTGGGGTCGTAGGGAGCGACGAGCGGCGCGAGCAACGCCATCAGCACCAGCAGGCCGACGATTACGAGGCCCACGATGGCGCTCGGCCGGGCGCGCAGGCGCCGCCAGAAGGCGGTCAGGGTACCGGGTTCCTGGAAAAGGGGCGGCGTTCCCGCTGGAGCTGCGACGGCGGTGGTCTGGGCGATGGGGGTGCCGGTGCTCATCGGCGGCCCCGGATGCGCCGCGGGGTTTTCCCTCCGCCCCTCCGCGGGGGAGGGAAGGCGTCGCGCTCGACGCGTGCGCTCATGCCCGCCTCAGCTTCGGGTTCACGGCCGCGGAGAGCAGATCCGCGGCGAGGTTGAGGGCGATGTAGGTGGCGGCCGTGCAGATCACGACGCCCTGGACGGTGGCGAAGTCCCGGTTGAACACCGCGTCGACCATCAGCTTGCCGAAGCCCGGCACGGAGAAGACCTGCTCGGTGAGCACCGCCCCCGACAGGAGCTGCCCGAACTCCAATGCCCCCAGGGTGATGATCGGGATCGCCGCGTTCGGCAGCGCATGGCGCAGGGTCACGCGGAGCGGCGAGACGCCCTTGGCGCGGGCCGTGCGGACGTAGTCGGAGCCGAGCACGCCGAGCATCGCCGCGCGGGTGTGGCGCATCATCACCGCCGCGATGGCGTTGCCGAGCACGAAGGCCGGCAGCACCATCGCGGCGAGGTTTTCGGGGAGGCTCTCGAAGGGCGAGACGTAGCCCGAGGCCGGAAGCCAGCCGAGTTCCACCGAGAAGAGCAGGATCAGCAGGATCCCGAGCCAGAAATTCGGCACCGACAGGCCCCAGAGGGCGATCCCGTTGGCGATCGTGTCGGCGGCCTGCCCGCGCTTGACCGCCGAGAGCACACCCATGGGCACACCGATGGCGAGCGCCACCAGCATCGCGAGGCAGGCGAGTTCCAGCGTCACCGGCAGCTTCTCGACGATGAGTTCGGAGACCGGCTTCTGCAGCCGGATCGATTCGCCGAGATCGCCCCGCAGCACGCCCCCGGCCCAGTAGCCGTAGCGCACCGGCAGGGGTGCATCGAGGTGGTACTTCTCGCGGATGAAGGCGATCACCTGCGGGTCGCGCTCCTCGCCGGTCAGCGCCGTGGCGACATCGCCCGGCAGCAATTGCTGCAGGGCGAAGATGATCATCGAGGCGAGGATCAGGGTCGGCACAGCCAGGGCGAGGCGTTGGGCCAGAAACCGCAGCATCAGTTCAGCTTCAGCCCGGTGAAGCGCACCAGCCCGTCCGAATAGGGCACGAAGCCCGTGAGCTTCTGGCTGTAGGCCCAGAGCAGCTTGCGATGCAGGATGTAGATCCCCGGCCGGTCCTTCAGGACCTGATCGGCCAGCGCCTTCCAGGCCGCCTTGCGCTTGGCCGGATCGATGGTGCCGCGCTCGGCCTGGAGGGCCGCGTCGGCTTCCGGGCTGCAGTATTTGGGATAGTTCAGCGCCGCCTTGCAGGCGAGGAAGCTGAACGTGTTGCCGTCCGGGTCCGAGCGCCCGCTCCAGGAATAGAGCTGCGCCTCGTAATTGCCCTTGTCGGCGGCATCGAGGGCGGTGGTGAAGTCCACCGCCTGGATTTTCACGTCGAAGCCCGCGTCCTTGGTCATCGCCTGGATGACCTGCCCGACCTGGGGCGACTCGCTGTTGGCGTAGACGGTCAGCGTGATCTGCGGGTTCGGCTTGCCGGCCTCGGCCAGCAGCGCCTTGGCCCTGGCCACGTCCCGCTTCGGGATCGGGTATTCGGCGACGTAGTTCGGGTTCTTCGGGTTGACCCACTGGTTCCCGGCCAGGAATTCGCCGTTGTAGACGACCTGATTGATCGCGTTGCGGTCGAGCGCCGCCTCGAAGGCGGCGCGCACCTTGGGGGCGGCCACCGGCGAGCCGGCCTTGCCGAGGTTGAACAGGACTTCCTGGAAGCCGAGTTCGTAGGTGGAGTCGAGCTTCAGCTTAACGTCACGCTTCACCTGCGGAACGTCGGTGGGGGCGAGCCGCTCCAGCAGGTCGAGCTGCCCCGCGCGGAGGTTGGTCAGCCGCACGGTCGCGTCGGGGATCGGCCGGAACTCGATCCGCTGGATGTGGATCGCGTCCTTGTTCCAGTAGTCCGGGAAGCGCTCGACCACGATCCGGTCCTGCGGCACCCGCTCCACGAACTTGTACGGCCCGGCGCAGACCGGTGCGGACGCAAACTTGTCGCCGAGCCGTTCGGCGGCCTTCGGCGAAACCATCATGCCGGCCCGGTCGGTGAATTGCGCCAGCAACGGCGCGAAGGGCTGCTTCAGGTTGATGCGGAACGTCAGGTCGTCGACCACGTCCACGGAGGCGATCGGGGCGATCTCCGAGCGGCGCTGCGAGCCCGGCATCGTCATGTGGCGCTCGACGGAGTACTTGGCCGCCGCGGCGTCGAGCTTCTCGCCGTCCTGGAACAGCACCCCCGGGCGCAGGTGCAGGGTCAGCGCCTTCTCGTCGGGCGACAGTTCCCAGGAGGTGGCGAGCTGCGGGACCGGCTTCAGGTCGGGCCCGATATCCACCAGCTTGTCGCAGAGGGCTGCGAAGACCATCCGGCTCGCGAAGGTGCGGGCGAGCGTCGGGTCGAGGGCATCCGGATCCTCCATCATGCCGTAGCGCAGGGTCTGCGCGGCCGCGGACCCGGTGAGAACCATTCCGACGAGGAGGCAGGCGGCGAGACGCACCATGGGACCGGTCCGGGTACAGGCGTGTGGCGGGGCGGAACCGGCACTGACCGATCCGTCAGGACGGCGGGCCGTGTCGGATCCCACCCTGGCATGCACAATCCCAAGGCAGCATCCATGCCACCCGGTCAAGCTGCATTTTGTATTCACGGCCGCGTGCGGTTCCGAACCCGCCGCTCGGATGATCGAGTGCTCGGTGTCCGGTGGGAATTTCCCGGGTTCGCCCAGGGAGTCCCCCCAGAGGGCTCACCGGGGGTCGATGGGGGATAATGACAATTTTATTGAGCGCATGAAGTTCCCGGCAGGCCGATCCATCGCACCATGGCGCCTTGTCTAGGGCGCGGCGTCGAGGCTTATGCAGGGTCGGCGGCATTTCGTCATTTTGCCCGCCTTGTGCTGGAACCAGCGCCGTCGGGATTTCTACGCGGTCACCACGGACGTCTCGGTGGAGGGCATCCGATTCCGGTCTGCCTTATATCTGGCACCGGGCGAGGATCTGACCTGCAGCATCCGCCACGTCGGCCTGCTCGACGTCCGCATAGAGTGGACGGCGGGCCAGGAATTCGTCGGCTCGATCCGGGGCGGGCGGACTGCGCTCGCGGATTTGGCCAGCCAGTTCGTGACACTGGCCCGTGCCCAGGCTCTCCGTCCGGAGCCGCTCCGCCTTCACGACCGCATCGTGCCGAGGCAGAAGATCGTCGAGGTCGCGCTGGAGGGCGGCAACGCCTTTCCGGGACACGTGCTCAACGTCTCGGCCTCCGGCGTGGCGTTGCTGGTGGATCGATTCCTGGCCCTCGGCACCACGATCCGGGTCGGGCGGAAGCTCGCCTGCGTCAAACGGCATTTCACGCACGGCGTCGGCGCGGCCTTCTTCGAACCCTTCGAACCGGATGCCGTCCACGAGGCGATGACCCTGTGAGCGTCGCTCTGGCCCCTCGCAGAGGGATCGGAACGGCGCTACATCTGCCCGGGATAGCGAAGGATCTCCCATGAAGCGCCTGCTCTCCGCGTCCCTCGTCGCCCTCCCGGCCGCCCTCGTGCTGTTGCCGCAGGCCGCGCTCGCCCATCCCGGCCACGGTGCGACAGGCGCGGCGGCGGGGTTCCTGCACCCGCTGATGGGCGCCGACCACGTCCTGGCGATGGTCGCGGTCGGGCTGCTCGCGGCCCTGCGTGGCGGGCGGGCGCTGTGGGCGCTGCCCCTGTCGTTCCTGGCGCTGATGAGCGTCGGTGCGGGGCTCGGCATGGCCGGCCTGGTGCTGCCCTATGCCGAGACCGGGATCGCGCTGTCCCTCGTGGTGTTCGGCCTCGCCACCCTCGTCGGGCTGCGGGCGCCGGTGGCGCTGCTCGCCGCCCTGGTCGGCGTGTTCGCGGTGTTCCACGGCTACGCGCACGGGGCCGAGATGCCGGACTCCGCCTCGGGCCTCTCGTTCGGCCTCGGCTTCCTTGCGGCGACCGCGCTGCTGCACGCGGCCGGGCTCGGTCTCGGGCTCGCCGGCATCCGGTTCGGCGCTACCCGCGCCGCGCCGGTTCTCGGGGCCGGCCTCGCTGCAGCGGGTGTCGCGCTGCTGGCGCTTCCGGTCTGAGCGCGGCGGATCAAACGCCCGCGGGGCACGCGCCCCGCCTGAGCATCCGCATCGATCTCGAGCCGGGCCACCGGCTCGGGCCCGGCAAGGTGCGGCTCCTGGAGATGATCGCCGAACACGGCTCCATCTCGGGGGCCGGCCGGGCTCTGGGCATGTCGTACCGGCGGGCGTGGCTGCTGGTCGAGGCGATGAACAACGGCTTCGGCCGCGCGGTGGTCGAAGCGCAGATCGGCGGCCGGGCGGGTGGGGGCGCCCGGCTCTCGGTCTTCGGCGCGGAGGTCGTGGCCCAGTACCGCGCCCTCGAGGCGGCCGCCGAGCTGGCCGCCGCGCCGTTCCTGGCCCGGCTCGGGCGCGCCGACTGATCGCTCACCCGGGGACGATGTCGCGATGTCACAGGTTCGCCGGGGCTGACGGGGGCGATCCAAGCCCCAGGTCCCGTGCGCCGGCCCGATTCCGGCGGCGCGAGGAACCGATATGTCGAAACTTCCGATTCTTGCCCTGGCCGGCGTGATGGCCGCCGTCACCGGCGCCCAGGCCGCGCCGAAGGTGGAGCGCCTGCGCGGGACGATCGAGGCGGTGAAGGACGGCGGCTTCACGCTGAAGACCCTCGACGGCAAGTCCGAGGCCGTGGCTTTGGCCCCCGACGCCAAGGTGTCCTGGGTCGTCCCGGCGACCTTGGACCAGATCAAGGACGGCGTCTTCATCGGCACTGCCACCAAGGGCGAGCCCCCGGTGGCGCTGGAGGTCGTGCTGTTCCCCGAGGCGATGCGCGGCACCGGCGAGGGGCACTACGACTGGGACACGATCCCCGATCACACGGCCGGCGGCGCCAGGGTGAAGACCGCCATGACCAACGGCACCGTGTCGACCGAGGCTCGCTCCACCGCGCCCGACGCTCCGCGGGTCAAGAGCGCCATGACGAACGGGACCGTGACGGCCAGCGGCAGCGGGGCGGAGCGGACGCTCACCGTCGATTACGGCAAGGGCCAGTCCATCCAGATCCTGGTTCCGCCCCAGGCCCCCGTCGTCAGTTTCGCGCCGGCCGACGCTTCGGCTCTCGCGCCGGGCGCCAAAGCATTCGTCGTGGTCTCGCGTGAGGACGATGGCCCCATGACGGCCCGCCGGGTCGCCGTCGGCAAGGACGGTCTGACGCCGCCGATGTAAGCCAGCAATGTAACCCAACGTTCGGGGCCGGTGCCCGCAGACGTCATCGGCTTCGGCGGGCGCCGCTTACGAATCGCCCGGCTCGCGAATACCGGCGTCCGGCTATTCGAGTCCGAAAAGGTGGCGGAAACCCCGACCGAATTGGCCAACGCCAGCCGGATAGCGGCCAAAGCCCCCCGAGATTGTTGCCAGGCGGCAACATCGCTTCGGAACTGCCCGAACGAACGCGAATCCACGTTGCCGGCCGAAACCCGTTCGCACATGGTGAGGGTGCACGGGGGCATCGCCAAGCGAGAGCCCGCAGGAGCCTGCCAATCAAGACGCAGGCCCAACTCTACAAAACGTGCGGCTAGATCCGGTCAACCGGGCACGTCCGCATCATTGGGTCTCGAAGCTTTGGAGATATCTATGAAGCTCTTGAAGGGCTCGCTGCTCGGGTCCGCCGCCGCCTTCGCGGCGGTGGGCGCCGCGCACGCCGCCGACCTGCCGGTCAAGAAGGCGGTGCCGATTGAGTACGTCCGCGTCTGCACCGCCTATGGTGCCGGCTTCTTCTACATCCCGGGGACCGACACCTGCCTGCGCATCTCGGGCCGCGCCCGGTTCGAGGGCGGCTACCAGA
>CAXTCV010000057.1:0-18696 GCA_964242725.1 uncultured Methylobacterium sp. | reverse complement strand
TCCGAGGCGCTCGACGCCTATCTGGTGACCAAATTCGTCACGCAGGCGAATTTCTGACCGGAAGGCGCGACTCCGGTAGACCCTGAGCGTCGCTCCCGTCCGTCCGGCGACGGGAGCGGCGGCCGGCGCATCGCCCCGAAAGCCGGCGGCCATCGTTCGGAATGAGCGCTAGTAATGGGGCGGCGGAGGCTCCGGCATGCCCGGCGCCGACCGTGCCGCCGCCTCGTCCATCTGATCCCGCAGCCCCTGGATCTGCCGCGCGAGGCGGTCGATCCGTTGCCACTGGTCGGTCACGGCACGGTTCAGATCCTCGATGGTCGCCTCCTGCTCGGTGAGGCGGATCTCCAGGCGTTCGATCCGGCTTGACGCGTCCATTTCCGATCTCCCGTGCAGGCATGTCCGCCGAGCGCGACCGGTTTCGGCCGCCTCCCGGGCTGCGGAGCCTTTGACAAGGCTTCCGACGCGCCGTCGAGGGACATCTCCGGAGATGAGGCGCTTTCCGACCGGGTCCGAGGCAGGTCCCTCGTGCGAGCCGGGCGTCGGTGATCCACCGTGATCGCCCGGCGCGGTGACGATGTCCGAACGCCGTGCGTCTCCTGAACGGCAAGCCGCCAGGTTATCACCGCGCGTCAGAAACTGATTTGAGGTCATGAGCGCGGATCGGCCCGGGCGGTCGAGCGGTTTCCAGCCCGCGTTCGCACGAGCCGTCATCCGACGATCGGCCTGTATTCAGTTTCTAAAGATCAGGTTTTGTAAATCATTAATCAATCTCCCGTAAAAACTGCGCCGACAAGACCGAAGCGGATTGGGCCGGGCGATGGCGATGTTTGGTTTGCGCGCGGACACGTCGCTGGCGGCGATCGACCGGACGACGGGACGGATCGAGTTCGACCTCGACGGCAAGGTCACGGATGCCAACGCGATCTTCCTCGATCTCGTCGGCTATACCCTGGCGGAGATCCGCGGACGCCACCACAGCCTGTTCGTGCCGGAAGCCGAGCGCACGCGCTCGGACTACGCCGCCTTCTGGGATCGGCTGCGGGCGGGACAGCCCGAAGTGCGCGATTTCGCCCGCGTCGCCAAGTCCGGAGAGACCATCTGGATCAAGGGTTCCTACAACCCGATCCTCGACCGCAGCGGGAAAGTGATCAAGGTCGTCAAGCTCGCCACGGACGTCACCGAGGAGCGGGCCCGCAACGCGCTGTTCGCGGGCCAGATCGCCGCCCTCAATCGCTCCCAGGCGGCGATCTTCTTCGCCCTGGACGGCACGATCACGGACGCCAACGCGAATTTCCTCTCGACCATGGGATACAGTCTGGAGGAGGTGCGCGGGCAGCATCACCGGATGTTCCTGCCGCCGGCGGAGTCCGCGAGTTCGGACTACGCAGCGTTCTGGGCGGCCCTCGCCGAGGGGCGCCATCAGGCCGGCGAGTTCCGGCGGATCGCCAAGGGCGGGCGCGTCGTCTGGATCTTCGGCGCCTACAACCCGATCCTCGATGCCGACGGCAAGCCCTGCGCGGTCGTCAAGTTCGCCACCGACGTGACGCGGCAGGTCGAGGACCGGCAGCGCCGGGCGGAGGGCCAGCGCGTCATCGACAGGGACATCGCGGCGGTCCGGGATCTGATGAGCCGCGTCGTCCAGCAGGCCGACGAGACCGCGGAGGCCTCGGACCGGACCGCCCGCAACGTGCAGGCGGTCGCCGCCGGCTCGGAGGAGTTCTCCGCCTCGATCGAGGAGCTGAGCCGCCACGCGCTCCTGGCGAAATCCTCCGTCGACAAGGTCGTCACCCGCGCCGAGGAGGCCGGGGCGATCGTCGTGGGCCTGACCGGCGCCGCCGACCGGATCGGCGCCGCCGTGAGCCTGATCCGCTCCATCGCCGACCAGACCAACCTCCTCGCGCTCAACGCAACGATCGAGGCCGCACGGGCGGGGGCGGCCGGCAAGGGCTTCGCGGTGGTCGCCGCCGAGGTGAAGGCGCTGGCCGAGCAGACCGCCCGGGCGACCGGGGAGATCGGCACCCAGATCGCGGCGGTCCAGACCGAGACCGCCCGGGCCGTGGCCGCCATCGACGGGATCGGCTCGACCATCGAGCAGCTCAGCGAGATCTCGCTCAGCGTGTCGTCCGCGGTGACCGAGCAGGCGGCGGTGACCCGCGACCTCACCGAGAACATGCAGTCGGCCGCCCACAGCGTCGAGACGGCGCGCACGGCGATGGCCGAGATCGCGGCGTCGGCGGCCTCGGTGGACGCGTCGGTGCGCACGGTCTCCGAGGCGGCGCGCGCCCTGGCCTGACGGCTCGGACGGAGCCGCGCCGGCTTCAGGCGGCCCGCACGGCGGCGACCTCGGCCACGGCGACGCGGTCGCGACCGCCGTTCTTGGCATCGTAGAGCGCGGCATCGGCCCGCCGCATCAGGGCGTCGAACCCGACTCCGTCATGCGTCTGAGCGATCCCGATGCTGACGCTGACGCGCAGGTCGGGGAGTTCGGGCACGGCGAGGCCGGCGAAGGTTCGGCGCAGTTCCTCGGCCCGGGCCAGGGCCTCCGCGGGCGAGGCCCCCGGCAGGAAGCAGGCGAATTCCTCGCCCCCGAGACGGCCCAGCGGCGCGTCCGGCGGCAGCAGGGAGGCCGCCATGGCACAGAAGCCGACCAGCACCGCGTCGCCGACCGCATGCCCGTGGCGATCGTTGACGGCCTTGAACCGGTCGAGGTCGAGGAGCAGCAGTGCCCCACCTTCACGCCGCGCCAGGGCCACGCGCGCCGCCTCCGCGAAGGCCCGGCGATTGCGCACGCTCGTGAGCGGATCCGTGGACGCGGCGATGCGCTGCTCGCGCTCGGCCCGCTCCTTCACCAGGGCCATCAGGGTGAAGGCCGATGCGATCGAGAACAGCATGGTGACGAAACACAGGATCGCCACCCAGGGCGAGGCCAGCGGGGTCGTGTCGAGCTGCGGCGGCGCCAGCAGCGTCGAGGGGATACGGGCGAGGTAGAAGGCGCCATGCAGCGCGAGCACGGCCGCGGCCGTCACCCGGGAGGCCAGCCGCTCCCCGCGGCCGCGCCAGAACTCCAGGGCCGCGCCGCCGCAATAGACCGTCGCCACCGCGGAGGCGTACACGATGCGCAGCACGAGCGACCCGTAGAAGTCCGGGATGAGGCAGAGCGCGCACCAGACCAGAGCGCCCACCAGCGCCACGGCGACGCGCGGAGGCCGACGCTCGAAGGCGCGGACACCGCTCCAGATCAGGCCGTAGGCGCTCAGCACCACGGCGTTGGACAAGCCGATCGAGAGCGGGTCGGGGATCTGGCCCCTCAGGGCGAGGCCAGCCGAGCCGGCCGCCCCGACGAGATGCGCGGCCCCCCACAGGGCGAGCGCCCGGATTTCGGGCGCCTGCCGCCAAGTCGTCAGGAACAGCACACCCACCAGCAGCGTGATGGTGGCATTGACGATGAGCAGGGTCGCAGGATCCAGATGCACGGCTGTCCATCGATATCCACAAGCCGACCGCGATGGTCCCGTCCCGCTCTGCCGCGATCGCACACACACGGCGGCGAATCAGGGAAGACAGATATCAGTAACGCCTAGACTGCGCGAAAACCAAATTCCGTCCCCTGTTTGGGCCTGATTGAACGGCTCGACAACTCACAATTGAATTACGACACTGGAGTCGGGGACACGCGCCGCCGCTCACGACGCGTTCGGCCGCAGCGGCCCACGCCTGAGATCGCGCGGGCGCGCACGGTCAGGGGGTCCGTCCCCCCCCCGCGGCGGGCATCGCCACGCGCGGGGGGGCCGTCGTTCGGGACGTTGCGCGCGCGGTCAGGCGGCGTGGATCACCGGGACCGCGGGGGCCCCTTCCCACTCGGTGTTGGCGGGGATCGACTCGCCCTTCATCACGATGGTGAGCGGGCGCAGCCGGGCGAAGTCGCCGACCTTGGTGTCGTACAGCACCGTCGAGAACGCCCCCACCGACACGCCCTTGCCCACGATCACCCGGCCAATCTTCATGATCCGGTCCTCGTAGAGGTGGGTCTGGAGCGCCGACACCCGGTTGATCGTGGCGTAGTCGCCGATCGTCACGCAGTCGAACTCGGTGATGTCGGTGGTGAGCATGCAGACCCCCTTCCCGACCTTCACGCCGAACAGCCTGAGCACCCAGGGCAGGAACGGCGTGCCCTGGAGATGCTCCAGCAGGACCTTGCCGGCGAGCCCCCAATAGGCCACCGCGATGGCCTCGGTGCGCATGGCCCACCAGGACCACATCGGCTGCATGCCGGGCTTGTAGACGCCCATCAGCAGCCACTTCATCGCGATCACCGCCGCAGACTGGATCAGCGCGATGGCGACGCTCGCCGCGACGAAGCTGAAGGCCAGCCCCGACCAATCCTTCTCGAGGATCGCCGGGTAGAAGTACCAATCGATCACCGTGATCGCGAGGGTGATGTAGAGCATCGGCGAGAACGAAGTCGCGAAGGCCTCGAACACGCCGCGCCGGACCTTCGGCCAGAGCCCGGGCTCGTAGGTCTGGGCGTTCGATCCGAGATCGACCCGCTGGCGGGCGGGCAGCCGGATCGGCGGCGAGCCGAACCAGGTCTCGCCGGGACTCATGGCGTCGTTCGCGGGCGGCTTCGACTTGATGCCGATGAGCACATCGTCGGGGATGATCGCCCCGGGCGGGACCACGGCGTCGTTGCCGACGAAGACCCGGGCCCCCGTGCGGGTCGGCTCCAGGTGCATCCAGCCGCGCCGGATCTCCTCCTCGCCGTACACCACCTCGTCGGCGACGAAGTTCTTGGGCCCGACATCCGCGAGGTCGTAGCGCCCGCCGAGGTTCGTGGAGATCTCCGCGCCCTGGCCCATCCGGGCGCCCATCAGCCGGTACCAGGCCCGCATGTACACGGTGGCGAACAGCGACGAGAGCGTCTCGAGCGTCACCTCGACGGCGAGCGCGAGCGACCATTTCCGCAGGTAGAACAGGGAGTGCACCGAGTAGGTGCCGTGCCGCGTCCGCGGCAGCAGGATCCAGCGGATGCCGGCGATCAGCAGCACCGTGCCCGCGGTCATCAGCATGGCGGTCGGCCAGGTGAGGATCGGCAGGTACCAGTGGTAGTCGATGTCGGTCATGTCGGAGAGCGAGTCCGAGATCTGGTCGAAGATGAAGAACGCCGGGAAGATCGGCAGCAGGCCCACCGCCGGGATCACGCCGAGCAGCACGACATAGGCGGCCATGAAGGCGGCCCGCCGCGTCCATGGGGCGTCGGCGGGTTCCGGCAGCGCGGACAGGTCGGCCATCCCGACCCTGCGGCCGGGTGAGCCGTCCCAGACCTCGGCGGGCCCGACCCGGGTCCCGGCCGGGATCGTGGTGAGATCGGCGATCTCGGCCTGGGGGCCGATCACGGTATCGTGGCTGATCACGCAGGAGGTGCCCACCGCGGCATCGGCGCCGATCTCGACGCGGCCGATCACCAGCTCGTTGCCCATGATCTCGGCGTTGGCGATGACGAGCCGGCCGCCGAGCGAGGCGCCGTCGCCGATGGTCAGGAGGTCGGGGGCGCCGACCTCGATGTCGGAGATCAGGGTGTCGCGGCCGACCCGGGCGCCCATCAGGCGCAGGTAGATCGCGATGGCCGGGGAGCCCTGCAGCCACTTCACGTGGATCAGGGGCGCCAGCCGCTGCGCCAGCCACCAGCGATAGTAGTAGGTCCCCCAGAGCGGGTACCGGCCAGGCCTGGTCTTGCCGAGGATCAGCCACTTGCCGGCCACCGCCACCACCGCGGTCACGCCGTTGATCGCCACGTAGACGAGCAGCAGCACGCCGAGTTCGGCGAAGAAGCCGAGGCCGCCGCCGGTGAGCAGCAGATAGGTTACGAACATGCCGAGCCACTGGGCCGTGGCCAGCGCGATCACGAGGGGCAGCGCGACGAGCTGCGCGAGGCCGCACAGCGCCCGGCGCAGGAGCGGCGGCGGCGCGAAGCTCAGGTCGCGGATGGACGCGGCGGCGCCCATGCCGCCGGTCCGCTCGATCAGCGCATCGGCCATCGCCCGCACGGTGCGCAGGGCGTAGACGTCCGGCAGGGTGATGCCGGCAAGCGCCGGGTTCTCGCGCACCGCCGAGACGAAGCGGGCGGCGAGCAGCGAGTGGCCCCCGAGATCGGCGAAAAAATCCCCCGTCAGCGGGATCGGCTGATTCCCGAACACCTGCTTGGCGGCGGCGACGAGGGCCGCCTCGGTCTCGTTGGCCGGAGGCTCCTGCTCGCCGTCGGCCAAGACGACGGTGAGCGGTGCGATCTTCAGGGCCTTCCGGTCCACCTTCCCCGATGTCAGGCGCGGCAGCGACTCCGTGACCTCGAAATGGCCCGGCACCATGTAGGGCGGCATCTGCCCGGCGAGGATCCGCCGCAGGGCGGCGGTCTCGATCGTATGGCCGCGCTCCGGGATCAGGAAGGCGACCAGCCGGTCGACGCCGTCGTCCTGCCGCAGCACCACCGCGGCCTGGTTGATGTCGGGCACGCTCCGGATCCGCGCCTCGATCTCCCCGAGTTCCACGCGGAAGCCGCGGATCTTGACCTGATCGTCGATCCGGCCGTGGAAGACGATCCGGCCGGCGGCGTCGAGGGAGACCGCGTCGCCCGAGCGGTAGAGCACCGGATCGGTCCCGTCCGAGGCGAAGGGGTTGGCGATGAATTTTTCGGCGGTCAGCTCGGGGCGCGCCAGATAGCCCCGGGCGACGCCGGGGCCGCCGATCAGGAGTTCCCCCGGCTGGTCGCGCCCGAGCAGGCTCAGATCCTCGCCGGCGACGTAGACGGAATAATTCGCGATCGGGCCGCCGATGGTGACCGGCTCGCCGGGGCGCATCTCGGCCGCGGTGGCCACCACGGTCGCCTCGGTCGGCCCGTAGGTGTTGAACAGGCTTCGCGACGGGGTCGCCCATCGCGCCACCAGCGGCTCGGGCAGGGCCTCGCCGCCGAGCAGGATCAGGCGCACGGTCGGCAGGTCGCCGGAGATCATCGCCAGCAGGGTCGGCACAGTGTCGAGGACCGTGATCCGCTCCGCCTCCAGGATGCCGGGCAGGGATTCCACATCGCCCATCATGGCCGGGCTCGCCACGAACAGCGTGGCGCCCACGAGGTACGGGACCCAGATCTCCTCCATGGAGAGGTCGAAGGCCACCGAGGCCCCCTGGAACACCACGTCGTCGGCGCGCATCCCGTAGAGGGCGTTGGCCGAGCGCAGGAAGTGGCAGATGTTGGCGTGGCTGATGACGATGCCCTTCGGCACGCCGGTCGAGCCCGAGGTGTAGATCAGGTAGGCGGGGTGCTCCGGGGTCAGGCCGGCGCTGCGGGCATCCGGCACCGGGGCGTCGGCCGGGGTCGCGGCGTCGAGCTCGGCCGGGGTCAGGGCCGGGGCGCCGGCGGGCGCCGAGGAGCTCAGCACCGGCGAGACCAAGAGGGCCTTGGCGGCGGCGTCGGTCAGGCACACGCCCACCCGGTCGGCGGGCGCCTCGGCGTCGAAGGGCAGCCAGGCGGCACCCGACAGGGTGATGCCGATCTGCGCCACCAGGAGATCGGGGCCGCGGGCCATCCAGAGGCCGACCACGTCCCCGGGCCCGATGCCGCGATGGGCGAGTCCGGCGGCGATCCGGCCGGCGCGGGCCGCGACCGCGGCATAGGTCAGGTGCGGATGGACGCCGCCCGCCTCGACGCGGGCGCCGTCGACCAGGCAGGGATGGTCGGGCCGGGCGTGCGCCGAATCCAGGAAGATCTCGGCCAGCACCTCGTCGCGGATCAGATCGGGGCGGTGCGCGCCCCGCAGCACCGCCGCGCCGGAGCTGGGACGCTCGCGCTCCCCGGCCGCCGGGCCGGCCCGGGTCTTCTCGGCGACGTCGCTCATCCGCTGCTCCGCTGGCCGGTCACTCGAGCCGGCGCCCACCGTGCCGGCTGCCCTATAGCCCGCCGATCATGCCGTTATCGAGGCGGCTTTGCACTGCGCCGCCGCACGGGATCAACCCCAGCGCCAGCCATCGGGTCCCAGGATCAGAACCTCGCCCTGGCGTATGCCGATGCGGGGCGCGGTGTAGATGTCGAGATGGCCGCGCGCCACGAGCGCCGCCCGCGCGACGCCGCCATGGGCGACGACGACCGTGTCCCGCTCCAGATCGGCGAGCAGGGGTCCCACGCGCTCGACCAGGGCGGCGTAGCTCTCGCCGCCGGTCCCCGGCGGACGATGGTGCCAGCGGTCCCGGTCGCGTCCCGCGGCGCCGACCGGGTCGCGGCGACGGATCTCCGCCCAGGTCGAGCCTTCCCAGTTGCCGAAGCTGATCTCGCGCAGCCGCGGATCGGTGCGGTAGGCCTCCGATGGCAGGCCGAGGGCCGACCGGAGGATCTCCATGGTGCGCCGGGTGCGCTTGAGCGGGCTCGCGACGAAATCCGCATCGGCCAGCTTCGGTCCCGCCGCGGCGGAGAGGCGCGCGGCGACGGCGGCGGCCTGGATCTCGCCCTGGGCGTTCAGGTCGATGTCGCGCCCGCCCTGGAGGCGCCCCTCGGCGTTCCAGTCGGTCTGGCCATGGCGGATGAAGTAGATGGTGACCAACCGACTCAACCCCGTCCTGCCCCGGCCCTCGGAACGGCTCGGACCGCCGCCCGTTCTCGCCGTCGGTCGGCAACGTCCGGAAACAGGTCCTGCCCATGTCGAAGAAGCACGGCAAGCATCATCGCGGCCAGAGCCATGAGGACGGTGTGACAGAGCGAGCAGACCTGCACGGATCGGAATGGGCCGCCCGGTCGTCCACCGCCGGCCGGTCCGGCGCCACCGACGCCGGCGCGGGGACCGAGCCGGCGGCGCCGCCCGGCCGCCCGCCGGGGCCCATCCGCCCGGCGGCGGGCATCGTCGCGGTCGCGCCGGGCACGCGCATCGACCTGGCGGCCGTCGACACCGGGGCTGATGGCGGCCTCGACAAGGACTGGGCGAAGGATGCGCTGGCCAAGGAGCGCGCGCGCATCGTCGACCTCCAGGAACGCCTCTATGCGGAGCGGACCCGCAGCCTGCTCCTGATCTTCCAGGCGATCGACACCGGCGGCAAGGACGGGACCATCGGGTCGGTGCTCAAGGGCGTGAACCCGCAGGGCTGCACCGTCAGCGCGTTCAAGGTGCCCTCGCGCGACGAGCTCGATCACGATTTCCTCTGGCGCTACCATGCCCGGACCCCGGCGCGCGGCCTGATCGGCGTGTTCAACCGCAGCCACTACGAGGACGTGCTCGTCGTGCGCGTGAAGGGCCTCGTCCCGGATGCGGTCTGGCAGAGCCGCTACGGCCGGATCAACGACTTCGAGCAGCTGCTCGCCGAGTCCGGCACGACGGTGGTCAAGTTCTTCCTCCATATCTCCAAGGCGGAGCAGAAGAAGCGCCTAGAGGCCCGGATCGCCGATCCGCACAAGCGCTGGAAATTCGAACCGGCCGACCTCGTCGAGCGGCAATCCTGGGACGCCTACCAGCAGGCCTTCGCGGACGCGCTCACCCGCTGCTCCACGCCACAGGCCCCGTGGCTGGTGGTGCCGGCCGACCGCAAGTGGTTCCGCAACTACGTGGTCGCCCGGACGGTGGCGGACACGCTGGAGGCGATGGACCCACGCCATCCGGAAGCCCCCGCGGGCATCGCGGACCTGAGGATCCCGGACTAAAAGCCTTCCCTGAGACGCCCGCCGCGCCTTTCCATCCCACCTGCCGGAGCGACGCCGAATCGCCCCTCCAGCGGCCGTGCCTCGCGGCGACGACGCCGACCTTGGCCTCGGACGGCTTCGACCTCGCCGCGGTCTTCGCCACCCTGGCGCATATCGGGCAGGACACGGTCGAGCTCGACGCGGCTGTCGGCGGCGCCTTCCCGGGCGCCCGGCTCGTCGTCGCGGAGCCGGACCGCGAGGCGCGTTTCGGCCTGAGCGTCATCGGCTGCCCCGCGCGCGTCTTCGCGACCCCGGACCTGTCGGACGTGACCCTGCGCTACCTCGCCCTGGCGGGCGCCCTCCTGGGCTATCGCCTGTCGCGCTTCATCGCGCTGAACGAGCCCGAGACGAGCCTGCATCCCGACCTGATGGAGCCGCTGGCCCGGCTGATCGCCCGGGCAGCGGAGCACACACGGGTCTGGCTGGTCACGCATTTTAAGCGGCGGGCGGAGGGAATCGCGGAGCACTGTGGCGTCCGGCCGCGCTCCGTCATCAAGCGCCACGGCGAGACTTGGATCGCGGGGCTGACGCTGACCGGGGAATTCGCCGGAGCGGGGGAGGAGGATTGATCCGGGCAGACCCGGCTTCAGGACGCGGCACGCCCGCATGGGCTCAGGCGCACGCCGCTCCGCGTGAGGATACGGAACGCCGTGCCACCGGCTTACGCTCCAGGTTCGGCCCAGCGCCGGTCCACAGACGGCCGATGGACGCCGCGCACCCCGTTCAGGATGTGGCGCGCGTTCCCCGTTCAGCGGGTCGCGTCCACGACCATCGCGTCAGGACAGCCTGAACGGGATCGGGCCCGCAGCCAACCGGACCGCGTCCGGGCGGCATCCGCTCTCGACGCAGGCGTAGCGGATCGCGTCCTGGCGGCTGCGGAAGATGCCCCCCGCCCGTCCCCCGGTCTCGACGGCGACCCAGTGGCCTTCGCCGTCCTGGCCGACGAGATAGGAGAGCGGCGTCCCGGACGCGGCCGGCAGGGCGGGTTGGAGCGGGTTCAACGCAACGGACATCGGAGTCAGGGGGTTCACACGGGCATCTCGGGGCCGCCAGGCCAAGCTAGGGACGCTGGCATAAGGGTTCGATGGACCCGAGCGGGATCCTGCATAAGGGCCGCATCAGCAACCGGACCTGAGCGCCCGGTTGCCGGCCGTTCAGGTCCGGGCCGGACGATCGGGTCCGGTTGCCGGACGATCGGGTCCGGTTGCCGGACGATCGGGTCAGGCCGCGTTCTCCTTCGAACGCTCGGCGCGCTTGCGGTCGTTGGGGTCGAGGACCGCCTTGCGCAGGCGGATCGACTTCGGCGTCACCTCCACGAGCTCGTCGTCCTGGATCCAGGCCAGCGAGCGCTCCAGGGTCATCCGGATCGGCGGGGTGAGGCGCACGGCCTCGTCCTTGGAGGTGGTGCGGATGTTGGTAAGCTTCTTGCCCTTGAGCACATTCACCTCGAGGTCGTTCTCGCGGTTATGCTCGCCGACGATCATGCCCTGGTAGACCTTCCAGCCGGGCTCGATCATCATCGGGCCGCGATCCTCCAGGTTCCACATCGCGTAGGCCACGGCCTCGCCCTGGTCGTTGGAGATCAGCACGCCGTTGCGCCGGCCCGGCATCTCGCCCTTGTAGGGCTCGTAAGCCTTGAACAGCCGGTTCATGATCGCGGTGCCGCGGGTGTCGGTGAGCAGCTCGCCCTGGTAGCCGATCAGGCCGCGGGTCGGAGCGTGGAAGACGAGCCGCAGGCGGTTGCCGCCCGAAGGCCGCATCTCCAGCATCTCGGCCTTCCGCTCGGACATCTTCTGCACGACGACGCCGGAATGCTCCTCGTCGACGTCGATCACCACCTCCTCGATCGGCTCGAGCAGGCCGCCGGCCTCGTCGCGCTCGAACACCACGCGCGGGCGCGAGACGGCGATCTCGAAGCCCTCGCGGCGCATGGTCTCGATCAGGATCGAGAGCTGCAGCTCGCCGCGGCCCGAGACGTAGAAGGAGTCCTTGTCGGCCGCCTCCTCGATCTTGAGCGTGACGTTGCCCTCGGCCTCCTTGAACAGGCGGTCGCGGATCATGCGGCTCGTGACCTTGTCGCCCTCGGTGCCGGCGAGGGGGCTGTCGTTGACGATGAACGACATGGTCACGGTCGGCGGATCGATCGGCTGGGCCTGGATCGGGGTATCGACCTGCGGGTCGCAGAAGGTGTCGGCGACGGTGCCCTTCATCAGGCCGGCGATCGACACGATGTCCCCCGCCTCGCCGATCTCGATCGGCGCGCGCTCCAGGCCGCGGAAGGCGAGGATCTTCGAGACCCGGCCGGTCTCCACGACCTTGCCGGTCCGGTCCAGCACCTTGATCTGCTGGTTCGGCTTCACCGAGCCGGCGGCGATGCGGCCGGTGATGATGCGGCCCAGGAACGGGTTGGCCTCCAGCAGGGTGCCGAGCATCCGGAACGGGCCCTCGTCGACCCGCGCCGGGGGCACGTGCTTCAGCACGAGGTCGAACAGGGGCTCGAGGCCCACGGCCGGGTCGGCCTCCGGGGTGTCGGCCATCCAGCCGTTGCGGCCGGACCCGTAGAGGATCGGGAAGTCGAGCTGCTCGTCGGTGGCGTCCAACGCCGCGAACAGGTCGAACACCTCGTTCACGACTTCGTTGATCCGCGCGTCCGGACGGTCGACCTTGTTGATCGCCACGATCGGGCGCAGGCCGATCTTGAGGGCCTTGCCGACCACGAACTTGGTCTGCGGCATCGGGCCCTCGGCGGCGTCCACCAGCACGATCACGCCGTCGACCATCGACAGGATGCGCTCGACCTCGCCGCCGAAATCGGCGTGGCCGGGGGTGTCGACGATGTTGACGCGGGTGTCCTTCCAGACGACCGACGTCGCCTTGGCGAGGATGGTGATGCCGCGCTCCTTCTCGAGGTCGTTCGAATCCATCGCCCGTTCCTCGACCCGCTGATTCTCGCGGAAGGTGCCGGACTGGGCCAGCAGCTTGTCGACCAAGGTCGTCTTGCCGTGGTCGACGTGGGCGATGATGGCGATGTTGCGCAGATTCATGGCGGCCCGAAACGGGTTGTGCCGGCTCCCTGGCGGCCGCGCGGCGCGGCCGTCCGCGCCGGCGCAGGTACGGAGTCGTGATGGTTGCGTCGCAATATAAGGACGCGCGCCCTTGGGCAAGGCCACCCTCGACATGGCGGATGCGCCGAACCGCGCCAACGCGGACTCTGCGACCCGTGTGAACCCACGGACAACCCTTGGCCACAGCCCGGACCGACGGGGGAGGCAGACCAACCGTTCAAGCCGACCCGGCGTCCAAGCGGCACCCTATATGACGGATCCGTGACACCCTGAGCCGGATCTGGCGGTCTATGAGAGCGGTTCTGAGGTGATTGGATGAAATCGGACCGCTCGGTTACCGTATCGGCCCAGAACCCACGCATGGGTACGGCGATTCGGTATGACCACCGTTGTGACAGCTCCTCGTGGGAACGAACCCATGCGCGCGCTTGAGCCGCGGCTGTTCCCGTACATCTGGCGGTATTCGAAGGGCGAACAGTTCAGGATCTGCGCCGTCGTCCTGGCCTCCCTGCCGTTCTACTTCGCCTCCCTCGACCTGCCCAAACGCATCGTCAACGATGCGATCACCGGCAAGGCCTTCTCCCACGGCGAGGCGACCGCGCCGTTCCTCGAGATCACCGTGTCGTGGCCCGATCTGGTCGGCGGCGGGACGACGCGGCTGTTCGAGGGGTTCCAGGTCGACCGCTTCGAGCTGCTGCTCGGCCTGTCGACCCTGTTCCTCGGCCTCGTGCTGATCAACGGCGCCTTCAAGTTCTGGATCAACCTCCAGAAGGGTATTCTCGGCGAGCGGATGCTGCGGCGCCTGCGCTTCCAGCTGTTCAGCCTGATGCTGCGCTTCTCGCCGGAGGCACAGCGGGAGGTGAAATCCTCCGAGACCGCCACGATCATCCGCGACGAGGTCGAGCCGATCGGCTCCTTCATCGGCGACGCGATCGTGGTCCCGGTCTTCCTGGGCACCCAGGCCGCCACCGCGCTGATCTTCATCATGATGCAGAACCTGTGGCTCGGCCTCACGGCGGGCGGCATGGTCGGCGTGCAGATGATCGTGATCCCGCGGCTGCGGCGCGAGATCATCCGCCTCAGCCGCCGCCGCCAGATCGCCTCGCGCAACCTCGCCGGCCGCGTCGCCGAGGTGCTCGACGGCCTGCCGGCGGTGGTCATCAACGACACCGGCCGCTGGGAGCGGGCGGAGATCGGCGGCCGGCTCTACAGCCTCTACGACCTGCGCCTGAAGATCTACCGGCGCAAGTTCGCGGTCAAATACCTCAACAACCTGCTCGCCCAGATCACGCCGTTCCTCTTCTACGCCATCGGCGGCTACTTCGCCCTGAAGGGCGAGCTCGATATCGGCCAGCTCGTGGCCGTGCTGGCGGCCTATCGCGACCTGCCGCCGCCCCTCAAGGAACTGATCGACTGGGACCAGCAGCGCCTCGACGTGGAGGTGAAGTACGAGACCGTGGCGGCGCATTTCGGGCCGCAACGCCTCCGGCCGGGCGAGCCCGAGCTTCAGGAGACGCCCCCGCCCCTGGGCAGCCCGCTGAAGGTCGAGGGTCTGGCCCTGCGCGATCCGCAGGGCGGCCCATCGATCGAGGTCGGCGACCTCGATATGCGCCTGCCGGAGCGCATCGCCCTGGTGCCCCCCGGCCCGGTGGCGCAGGAATTCGCCCGCGTCCTCGCCGGTCTGCAGACGGCCTCGAACGGAACGATCCGGATCGGCGCGCACGACCTGTCGATCCTGCCCCGCCCGGTCCACGCCCACCGGATCGCCTTCGCGGGCGTGGAGCCCGTGCTCTTTCCGGGCACCGTGCGCGACAACATCCTCTACGGCCTGCGGATCCGGCCGCTGCGGACCGGGCGCCTCGACCTCAGCAAGACGCGGATCAACGAGGCGGTGAAGACCGGCAACCCGTGCGACAGCGTCGACGATCCGTGGATCGACTACCGGCAGCTCGGGGCCCGGAACGCCGAGGATCTCGACGAACGCCTCCTCGACCTGGCCGGCCGGCTCCACCTCGGCGACGAGCTCTACCGGTTCGGCCTCGGAGCGCTCAGCTCGGTCACCCACGATACGCCGGCGGGCCAGCGCATGATCGCGGCCCGGGAGCACCTGCGCGCCCACTTCGTCCAGAAGGGCCTCGCCGACCTCGTGATCCCCTTCGCCCGGGGCAGCTACAACGATCAGGCGACCGTGGGGGAGAACCTGCTGTTCGGGGTGCCGCGCGACTCGACCTTGATGGATCCGCACCGCCTGGCCGGAACCCCCCTGTTCCGCGCGGCCCTCGAGCGGGCCAGGCTCCTCGACGAACTCGACCGCATGGGCGTGGCCATCGCCAGCAACCTCAAGGATATTTTCACCGACGTGCCGCCCGGCCACCCGCTGTTCCGGCGGTTCTCGCTGATCACCCCGGACGCCCTTCCGGATTACCTGCGCCGGCTCGCGCGCCTGCCCGGCGACGGGGGCCTGGACGAAGCGGACAGCGCGGCCTTCCTGGCCCTGGCCCTCGCCTACGTGGAGCCGCGGATGCGCTTCGGCCTGCTCGACCAGGCACTCAAGACCCGCATCGTCGGGGCGCGGAACGTCGTCCAGGGCTTCATGCACGGCGACCATGGCTGCGACATCGAATCCTATGACCCGAACCGGATCAATCCGCGCAGCACCGTGCTCGACAACCTGCTCTTCGGCCGCATCGACACGGCCCGGATGCACGGCGAGGAGATCATCCAGCAAGAGGCGCGGGCGGTGTTCCATGCCTTCGACCTGGAGCGCCCGATCCAGCGCCGGGGCCTGGAGAAGCAGGTCGGCAATCGCGGGCAATTGCTGACCGAGCGTGTGCGCGTGCGGATCGGCCTCGCCCGGGCCATCCTGCGCGATCCGGAGGTGCTCGTGGTCGACCGGGTCGACGAGCATCTGGAGCACGGCGTCGACACGCTGCTCGCCGTCGCGGAGGCCACCCTGCCCCGGGCGAGCGTGGTCGCCAGCCTGTCGGCCGAAGCGGATCCCGCGCGGTTCCCAGCCCGGCTGCCGCTCCGGAGGGCGGAAGCACGCCTGCGCGCCGCCGCGGAATGACGGCGGCGTGTCTGGCGCGCGCGGCGGTTTACAGGTCCGCCCGTCTCCGGCACAGGATGGCGCCATGCCCGTTCTTTCGGACGCGACCGTGACTCAGGCCCGGACGACCCCGAGCCTCGCGGGCCTGCCCCGCGTTGTGCCGCCGCACCGGGCACCGCCGGAACGCGAGCTGCCGATCGCAGCCTATCTGCGCTCGATCCGCGACAACGGCCTCGATGGCTTCCCCCGGCGCGCCTACGAAGAGCCGGTGAGCCGCCGCGGCCTGCTCGGCCGGTGGAGCTTCGTCCTCAGCGACCCGGAGGCGATCCGTCAGGTCCTGGTGGACAATCAGGCCAACTACGCGCGCACCACCGGGACGACCCGGATCCTGCGCCCGATCCTGGGCGACGGGCTCCTGATCAGCGAGGGCTCGGCGTGGCGTCACCAGCGCCGGACCCTGGCACCGGCCTTCACGCCGCGGGCGATCGACGGCCTCGTGCCCCACATCGCGTCCGCGGTGACGGAGGGGCTGGATCACATCGCCGCCGAGGCCGCGGCGGGACCGGTCGACCTGTTCAACGCCTTCTACCGGCTCGCCCTCGAAGTGGCGGGCCGCGCCATGTTCTCGGTCGGCATGGACGAGCACGGCGCCGAGCTGCGCCGGTTCATCGCCGAATATGCGGTGCGGATGGGCCGGCCGCACCTGCTCGACATCGTGACGCCGCCGGGTTGGCCGGTCCCGCTCGACTGGGCGCGGGCGCGCTTCCGCCGCCGCTGGATCCCGTTCCTCGACCGCATCATCGCGGCGCGCCAGGACGCGGACCGGTCCCATGCCGGCTCCGGGGACCTGCTGGATCTGCTCACGGCGGCGCGCAATCCGGATACGGGCGCCGCCTTCACCCCGGCCGAACTGCGCGACCAGGTCGCGACGATGATCCTGGCCGGCCACGAGACGACGGCCGGCACCCTGTTCTGGGCCGCCTACCTGCTGGCGCTGGCCCCGGAGGTTCAGGAGCGCGTCGCCGCCGAGGCGCGCAGCGCCGATCTCGCCGATCCGACCGGCTGCCAGAGCGACGGGCGCCTGCCGCTCACCCGCGCGGTGATCGACGAGACCCTGCGCCTGTACCCGGCGGCCTTCGTGGTGGTCCGCCGGGCCCTCGGCCCCGACACCGTGGCGGGCCACCCGGTGAACAAGAACGACATCGTGATGGTGAGCCCCTGGGTCCTCCACCGGCACCGGATGCTCTGGGCGGACCCGGAGGCCTTCGATCCCGGCCGCTTCCTGCCGGGCGCCCCGCCGCCGCCACGCTTCGCCTACCTGCCCTTCGGGGCCGGACCGCGGGTCTGCATCGGCGCGCAATTCGCGCTGAGCGAGGCGGTTCTGGCCCTGGCGCTGCTCCTCGTCCGGTTCCGGCTGGTCCTGGACGACCACGAACCCGTGCTGCCGCAGGCGGTGGTCACGACGCAGCCGGACAGGGCAGCCCGCTTCCGGCTGATCCCGCGGGATCCGGTCAGGCCCTGATGCCGGCGATCGTCGCGGTCACCGGCCGCGAATCGCGCATCGGCCAGCCGCAGCGGGCCACCTGCGCGCGAACCCCGTCCAGGAAGCGCGCGTAGGCGTCAGGCTCCGCGACGGAGACGTGGCGCGGACGGGTCAGGTCGTGATCCGGCAGCCGCTCCGAGATGGCCAAGCCGCAGACATGGCCAAGCCGCAGACATGGCCAAGCCGCAGACATGGCCAAGCCGCACCCGGCGGACCGGGCGCGGCGCGCGCTCTGGTGGGTTGGCGGGGACGATTCCGGCCCGGCTCAAGCGGCCTTCTTGGAGGAGGCCGATTTCGAGCCCCCCTTGTTGGCCGCGACCTCGGCGAGCTTGGCCGCCAGCTTCGCATCGAGCTTGGCCGAGACGCCGAGCGGAAGCTCGATGTCGAGGCCCAGGGTCGAGACGCCCTCGCCACGCTCCAGGGTGACCTTCACCTTGTCGGCTTCCACCGAGACATGGTTGGCGATCACCGCGAGGATCTCGTCGCGAAGCTGCATCACCAGGTCGGGGCGACCCGACTCGGCCCGCTCGTGGGCGAGGATCAGCTGCAAGCGGTCGCGGGCGACGGTGCCGGAATTACGCTTCTGGAAGATCCCTAGGATGCTCATGCCGCCCTCCGCATGAACAGCTTGTCGAGGAACGACTTGCGCTCGACCGGCAGGCTCATCGGCACCTCCTCGCCCTTCAGCCGGCGCGCCGCGTCGGCATAGGCCCGCGCCGGCGCGCAGAGGGGGTTGTTGAGGGTGACCGGGCAGCCGAGGTTCGAGGCGCGCAGCACCTCCTGGCTCTCCGGGATGATCGCCAGCAGCGGGATCGACAGGATGTCGAGCACGTCCTCAGTCTTGAGCATGTCGCCGCGGTCGGCCCGGCTCGGGTCGTAGCGGGTGAGGATCAGATGCTTCTCCATCTCCTCGCCCTTCTCGGCCTTGGCGGTCTTGGAATCGAGCAGGCCGATGATGCGGTCGGAGTCGCGCACCGAGGAGACCTCGGGGTTGGTCACGACCACCGCCACGTCGGCGTGGTGCATGGCGAGCTGGGCGCCCCGCTCGATGCCGGCGGGGGAGTCGCAGATGACCCAGTCGAACTTGTCGCGCAGCTCCTGCATGACCCGGGCGACGCCCGCATCGGTGAGCGCGTCCTTGTCGCGGGTCTGCGAGGCCGGGAGCAGGTGCAGGGTGTCGACCCGCTTGTCCTTGATGAGCGCCTGCGAGAGCTTGGCGTCGCCGTTGACCACGTTGATCAGGTCGTAGACGACCCGGCGCTCCGCACCCATGATCAGGTCGAGGTTGCGCAGGCCGACGTCGAAATCGACGACGCACACGCTCTGCCCG
>CAXTCV010000056.1:0-18843 GCA_964242725.1 uncultured Methylobacterium sp. | reverse complement strand
TGCGGCGGCAGCAGCGGCACCACGGCGAGGTCGGTCTCGGGCCGGAACTGGCAGGCGAGGCGCACCCCTGGCCCGGCGCCGATCCGCTCCAGGACGGCCCGCTCGGCCCGGCCGGGGTCCGGCGCGCCGTCGCTGCCGTCCGTCACCCGGATCCGGCAGGTCGAGCACCGGCCGCGGCCGCCGCAGACGCTGGCATGCGGGATCCGGTTGCGGCGGCTGGCCTCCAGGACGCTGGTGCCCCGGGGCACCCGGACCACCCGCCCGTCGGGGTAGCTGAGCCGGACCGTCCCGCGGGTGACCTCCGCCAGGGTCCGCAGCCCCCGCGCCACGACGACCGCCGCCACCAGCCCCGCATAGGTCAGGAGCATCCCGTCCCGGATGCCGGCGAGCCGCGCCACCTGGTCGGGCCGCCCGACGTGGACGGGCTGGAGCGCCGTCGCCCGCCAGGCCGGATCCTGCGCCAGGGCGAGGATCGCCCGGCCGCCCTGCACGAAGCCCAGCAGCGCCAGGACCGGCACCAGGACCGCGAGGGCCAGCAGCACGGGCGCCGCGCGCCCGAAGCCGGGTTTCAGCCGGAGCCAGAAATACAGGCCCGCGCAGCCGTGGATCCAGGCGACGACCAGCACGGCCGCCTGCATCAGGCCGAGCGGCGGGGAGGCCACCCAGAAGGTGTAGAGTTCCTGCGCGTAGCCCTTGTCGAGGTCCTCGGTGACGAAGGCGATCCGGGTCCCGGCGATGTGGCTGACGAGCAGCGGCGGGATGAGCAGGCCGGAGACCAGCTGCAGGATCTCGGAGGTGCGCCAGCGGAAGAAGCGGGCGGCATAGAGGGCCTGGAGCCCGAGGAGCAGATGGGCGAGCAGCGCGCCGTACAGGAGCGTCAGGCCCAGGGGGTTGAGCCACAGGGCCGTGACGAGGTCGAGGCCCTCCTCCATGGCGGCGAGGGAGACGTTGCCGAGCGCGTGGTTGGCGAGGTGGGTCAGCACGTAGCCGAACAGCACCAGACCGCTCGCCAGCCGGAGGCGGCGCAGGGTCAGGGGTCGCCGCGCCCGCGCGGCGGCCGCGGCCGGCCGCCCCTCGGCGTTCCCGTCGGCGGATCGCAGCGTCGCGACCGAGGCTGTGCGCGTCATGCTGGGAGGTCCGAGGGGATCGGCCGTGGGCCCCCAATTCGCCGACCCTCGTACCAGCAAGACTTCCACCGCGTCCGATTTATTTCGCTTCGCCGGCCGAAACGGCGTCGATGCCCGGAGGCACCGCGCGGTCGCGGCCCGTCCCCGGCCCGGCGCGGCCGACGGGATCGGTCGGATCTGGCCAACCCGAAGGGCCGCCGGCGCGTTGCCCGTGCCGGATGGCGCCTGCCGGACCCGGGGACCCGATGCTGGACTTCGACTTCGCCCGACCGGCCGCCGCGGTGGCCGCGGACCTGATCGGCGCGCACCTCTTCGTCGACGGGGCGGGGGGCCGCATCGTCGAGACGGAGGCCTATGACCGGACCGACCCGGCCTCCCACAGTTTCAACGGCCCCACCCGGCGCAACGCCAGCATGTTCGGTCCGCCCGCGCATGCCTACGTGTATCGCTCCTACGGGCTGCACTGGTGCCTGAACCTCGTCTGCGCGCCCGGCAGCGCGGTGCTGCTCCGGGCCATCGAGCCGACGGAGGGCCTGGCCGCCATGGCGGAGCGTCGGGGCCAGGGCACTGGCGAGGGCAAGGGCAAGGGCAAGGGCGCGCGCGAGGCGCGGCTCCTCTGCGCCGGGCCCGGCCGCCTCTGCCAGGCGCTCGGCGTCACCGGCCTGCTCGACGGGGCGCCGCTCGGGCAACCGCCGTTCCGGTTCGAGCCCCGCACCCTGCCGGTCGACGTGGTGAGCGACCGGCGGATCGGGATCACCCGCGGGGTCGGGACGCCCTGGCGGTTCCTGCTGGCCGGCTCCCGGTTCGTCAGCCGGCCGGTGCGCCGGGGCGGCCCGGGGGAGGGGGCCGCGTGACGGGGATCGCCCGGCCATTTGGGGCGCGCCGTTCGGATCGAGGGCGGCGCGCCCCGCCCGGCAGCGCACCCGCCGGCTTTCGCCCCGCGGGGTTCGTCGGCTAGGACGGGTCGGCCGCGCGGCCGGCGCCGATCGGGAGGAACCATGGCGGGCAGGGATGAGGCGGCGTGGCGGGTCGGCGTCCTGTTCTCCCGCAGCGGGGTCAGCGGCGTCACCGAGACCGAGCACTTCCTCGGCACCGCCCTGGCGATCGAGGAGATCAACACGGCCGGCGGCGTGCTCGGGCGCCCGATCGAACCGGTCTGCTACGATCCGGCCGGCGACAACGCGGCCTACCGCGTGCTGGCCCGGCGCATGCTCGGCGAGGACGGGGTCGAGGTGGTGTTCGGCTGCTCGCTCTCGGCGAGCCGCAAGTCGGTGCTCTCGACCGTGGAGCGGCACAACGGCCTGCTCTGGTACCCGTCGATCTACGAGGGCTTCGAATACTCGGAGAACATCATCTATACCGGCGCGACCCTCAACCAGAACGTCTTCGCCCTGGCCGACTACCTCCTGCGGGAGCACGGCGCGCGGATCTTCCTGATCGGGTCTGACTACATCTACCCGCGCGAGTCGAACCGCGTGATGCGCGACCTGATCGAGGCGAAGGGCGGCACGATCGTGGGCGAGCTCTACGCGCCCCTCGACGGGGACGCGGCGGCCCACGCGGCGATGATCGCCGAGATCCGCCACGCCGCGCCGGACGCGGTGTTCTCCACCGTGGTCGGGCGCGGCGCCGAGCGGCTCTACCGGGCCTATGGCGAGTCCGGCCTCGACCGCGCCCGCTGCCCGATCGCCAGCCTGACCCTCGCGGAGGGCCAGATCCGGGTGATCGGCCCCGAGCTCTGCACCGGCCACGTCCTGGCGGCGCCGTACTTCGCGGCGCTGGCGGGCGAGGAGAACCGGCGCTTCGTGGCCGCCTTCCAGGCCCGGTTCGGGCCCGGGCGGCCGACCAGCATGTGGTCGCAGACCGCCTACGCGCAGGTCCACCTCTTCGCCCGGGCGCTCGCGGAGGCCGGCACCCTCGATGCCGAGCGCCTCGGCGCCGCGGCCCTGCGCCAGCGCCTCGCGGCGCCGGAGGGCGAGCTCGCCTTCGACGGCGAGACGCGGCACCTCTGGCTCACCCCCGGCATCGGCGTCGCCCGCGCCGACGGGCAGTTCGACGTGGTCTGGCGGGCGCGCCGGCCGGTGCGGCCCGATCCCTACCTGGCGTGGTCCCGGTTCGAGACGAACTGGCTGGAGGAGGGTGTCGCCGCGTGACCGCCTCCGCCCGCAAGATCCTGGACGACCTGAGGCGGGCCCGCGCCCTCGTCATCCATCCCCGGGACGAGGAGGGCGCCGCGCTCCTGGAGCAGCTCCGGCGCCTGGGCTGCGCGGTCTCGCTGGCCTGGCCGCCCCCCGCCGCCCTGCCGCCCGACATCGACACCCTGTTCATCCAGCTCGACGACGCGCAGGTGATGCACCTGCTGCCGTCGATCGAGGCGATCGAGCCCGCCGTCATCGCCATCGTGGCCTACGAGAGCCCGACCTCCCTGAAGGCCATCGCCGACGTCAACGCCCACGGCGTGCTGAACAAGCCGCTCCACCCGCGGGGCGTGCTCACCCAGTTCGCCCTCGCCCGGTACCGGCGCGGCTACGAGGGGCGGCTCACCAGCAAGATCAACCGGCTCGAGGAGACCATGAAGGGCCGCCGCACCGTCGAGAAGGCGGTCCGGCTCCTCGTGGAGCTCAACCGGATCGACGAGGACGCCGCCTACAGGATGCTCCGGGACCGCGCCACCGCGTCCCGGGTGCCGATGGCGAGCGTCGCCGAGGGCGTGGTGACGGCCCACGAGGCGATGAGCGGTCTCGGTCTGCGCATCGCGTTGGCGGACAAGACCTGATCGCAGCAGCGTGACGCAATTATAGTCTTGCGGTCCGAGTCTCGGGGCGTATCGTTCGACCGGGCAAGGGTGCCCCGCAGCAGGATTGCTGCACCACATCTCGGCTTTGGAGCCTCTGGTTCGCGGATGATCGGTCCGCGTCCAGGGGCTTTTTGCGTTTTGGAGCTTTCATGATCCAAGCGAACGGTCCCGCGCGCCCGCCGATACGGGTGTCCTGCATCCAGTTCGAGCCGCGGATCGGCGCGGTCGCGGCCAATATCGCCGGCGCGTCGGATCTCGTCCGCGCCGCCGCCGCCGAGGGCAGCCGGCTGATCGTCCTGCCGGAACTCGCCAGCACCGGCTACGTGTTCGAATCCCAGGCGGAGGCGCAGGCCCTCGCCGAGCCGGTGCCGGAGGGCCCGACGACCCGGGCCTGGGCGGCGCTCGCCGCCGAACTCGGCGTGCACATCGTCGCCGGGATCGCCGAGGCCGCGGGCGACGTCCTGTACAACGCCGCCGTGGTCGTCGGGCCGCGGGGCTATATCGGCACCTACCGCAAGGCGCATCTCTGGGACCGGGAGAACGTGTTCTTCGCCAAAGGCGACCTCGGCTTCCCGGTCTTCGACACCCCGCTCGGCAAGGTCGGCGTGGCGATCTGCTACGACGGCTGGTTCCCCGAGACCTTCCGGCAGCTGGCGCTGGGCGGCGCCGAGATCGTCTGCATCCCCACCAACTGGGTGCCGATGCCCGACCAGCCCGCGGGCGAGGCCGCCATGGCCAACACCCTGCACCGGGCCGCCGCCCATTCGAACGGGATCTTCATCGCCTGCGCCGACCGGGTCGGGATCGAGCGCGGCCAGCCCTTCGAGGGCCAGAGCCTGATCATCGGGCCGAAGGGCTGGCCGCTCGCCGGCCCGGCGAGCCGCGACCGGACCGAGACCCTCTCGGCCCTCGTCGACCTCGACGCGGCCGGCCGCAAGGACCTGAACGCGTTCAACTCCCTCCTGCGCGACCGCCGCACCGACCTCTACGGCTGAGCCGCTCCGACACCGCCCCTATCCGTCTCAAGGAGTTCGTTCATGGTGAAATGGTCCCTCCTCGGCGCCGCGGCGCTCGTCCTCGCCGCCCCGGCCGCGCGGGCCGCCGACGGCAAGCCGATCGTCATCGGCGTGCCCGTAGGCCTCTCGGGGGCCAACAGCGTCGTGGCGCCCTCGGTGGTGCAGTCGGCGGAACTCGCGGTCGAGGAGATCAACGCCCAGGGCGGCGTGCTCGGCCGCAAGCTCGTCCTGGAGGTGGCCGACGACGCCTCCGGGGCCGCCGGCGCCCAGAAGGCCTTCGACGGGCTGATCTACCAGAAGAAGGTCGACGTCCTGATCTCCATGGAGACGAGCGCGGCCCGCAATGCCGGCCTGCCCGCCGTCACCAAGGGCAAGGTGCCGTACCTCTACACCTCGTTCTACGAGGGGCATTCCTGCAACAAGAACCTGTTCGTCGATGCCTGGGTGCCGGAGCAGCAGGTGCCGCCGGTGGTCGACGCCTTCAAGGCGAAGGGCGCCAAGACCTATTTCCTGATCGGCAGCGACTACGCCTTCGGCCGCGGCATGCTCGGCTTCACCAGGAGCTACGTCGAGAAGACCGGCGGCAAGGTCCTCGGCGAGGAATACCTGCCGATGGACGGCAGCGACTGGACCGCGATCGTCTCCAAGCTGAAGGAGGCCAAGCCCGACGCGCTGATCACCTCGACCGCCGGCGGTGCGCCGAACGTGACGCTGACCAAGCAGCTGCGCGGCGCCGGCGTGGCGCTGCCCTTCGCCAACCTCGCCCTGGACGAGGGGACGGCGAAGAGCATGGGGGCCGACGCGGAGGGGGTCTACCTCTCGGCCTCCTACGTCACCGGGATCGACAGCCCGGAGAACAAGACCTTCCTGGCCGCCATGAAGAAGA
Organism: uncultured Methylobacterium sp.; assembly: GCA_964242725.1. Taxonomy (GTDB): domain Bacteria; phylum Pseudomonadota; class Alphaproteobacteria; order Rhizobiales; family Beijerinckiaceae; genus Methylobacterium. The sequence goes on along the minus strand of CAXTCV010000056.1, from coordinate 13,017 downwards.
AGTTCGGCGCCGAATTGCGCACGCCCAACGACCTCTCGGTGCCGGAATACGAGGCGATCTACCTCTACAAGGCCGCCGTCGAGAAGGCCGGCGGGACCGAGGCCGCCAAGGTCCTGGAGGCGCTGCCGACGGTGAGCTTCACCGGGCCGCGGGGCGCGATCACCATGAGCAAGCAGCATCACGCGCCGCTGACCATGTATCTCGGCCAGATCCAGGCGGACGGCACGGTGAAGGTCGCCGGCACCTTCAAGGACGTCGATCCCGGCGCGCAGTGCCCGAAGCTGCCGTGAAGGGACGGGCGCATCGCACATACCCCGTACAAGAGCGCAGGCGGGCATACCCGCGCGTCGCCCTCCCCCGCTGAGGGGGGAGGGGGAGCGCGTGGTCGGCCGCCGCGCCCCTCCGTCCTCACCGTGAGGCACCGCCCGCCCACCCGGAAGCCCCGATGCTCCTCCTCCTCGACATCCTGACCACCGCGGCGATCCTGTTCATCGTCGCGATCGGCCTGCTGGCGATCTTCGGCGTCCTGAAGATCATCAACTTCGCCCACGGGGCGTGGCTGACGGTCGGGGCCTATTGCGCGGTGGTGACCGCCAGGCTCGGGCTCAACCCCTGGCTGGCGCTGCCCCTGGCCTTCGTGGTCGGGGCCGTCCTCGGCGGCGTCGCGGAGCAGGTCATCATCCGTCCGCTCTACCGGCGGCCCCTGGATGCGATCCTGGCGACCTGGGGCCTCGGCATCGTGGTCGGCCAGCTCATCACCCTGGGCTTCGGCCGCGACGTGCAGCTCACCCCGAACCTGCTCGCGGGGACCGTGACAATCCTCGGCGTCGACTATTCCGCCTACCGCCTCGTGGCGCTGGGCATCGCGCTGGCCATCGGCACGCTGTTCGCGCTCACCATCGAGCGGACGCGGCTCGGGCTCTCGGCCCGGGCGGTGATCATGAACGAGACGCTCGCCCGCAGCCTCGGCATCGACACCGGCCGGGTGCGCCTCGTGGTGTTCATGATCGGCGCCGGCTTCGCGGCGCTGGCGGGCGTCCTGCTGACGCCGCTCACCAGCGTCGACCCGAACATGGGCGTCTCCTGGCTGATCGGCGCCTTCATGCTGGTGATGGTCGCCGACGCCTCCTACCTCGCCCTGGCGGCGGCCTGCCTGGTCTTCGGTGCCGCGCAGGTCCTGATCAGCACCTTCGTGAGCCCGATCCTGGGCAGCATCGCCGTCGCGGTGCTCGCCGCCCTCGTGCTGCGGATCAGCCCGAAAGGATTCTCCCGTGCTTGAGACCGCCCCCGTCGCCCGGCGCGACGCCGCGGCCCCGCGCCGGCGCCTCTCCCGCGCGGCGCCCTTCGTGGCCGCTCTCCTGGCGGCCCTGGCGCTCTGGATCGCGCCGCGCGTCCTCGACACCTTCGCGGTCAACGTCCTGACCCGCTCGATGATCTACGCGGTGCTGGCCGTCACGGTGGACCTGCTCTGGGGCTTCGCCGGGATCCTGACCTTCGGGCAGGCCGCCTTCTTCGGCGTCGGCGCCTACGCCACCGCGATGATCCTCGCCGCCTACGGGGCGACGCCGCTGGGGATCGCGGCGGCGCTCGCGGCGGCGCTCGCCGCCCTGGCCCTGCTCGGCCTCGCGGTGGGGTGGCTGTCCTTCTACCATCGCTCGACCCCGCTCTACGCCTCGGTGATCTCGCTGGTCGTGCCGATCGTGGTGACGCAGCTCATCTATTCCGGCGGCGAATGGACCGGCTCCAGCAGCGGCCTCGTCGGCTTCGACGTGCTGCCCCTGGAGGTCGAGGGCTATTTCCGCCTCGCCGCCCTGGTCCTGATCGCGGTCACGCTGGCGGCCTGGATCCTGGTCCGGGCCGATGCCGGGCGCGCCCTCGTGGCGCTCCGGGACAACGAGGCGCGCTGCGCCTATCTCGGCCTCAACCCGCGGCGCCTGCAGATCCGGCTGACCGCGGCGCTCGCCGCCGTCGCCGGGCTCGCGGGTTTCCTGTTCGCCAACGCGTCGGGGGTGGTCGCGCCGGAGAATGCCGGCTTCCTGTTCGGGACCGAGCTGGTGATCTGGGTGGCGCTCGGCGGGCGCGGCACGCTGCTCGGCCCGGTGCTGGGCACCATCGCCATCGACTACCTCGCGGCGAACCTCTCGGGGGATCTGCCCTTCCTCTGGCAGCTCCTCCTCGGCACGGCCTTCGTGGTCATCATCATCCTGCTGCCGGGCGGCCTCGCCGACCTCGTCGGCCGCCTGTGGCGGGCGCTGCCCTTGGGCCGGCGGGAGCCCGTGCCGCCGCGCCTCGTCGCCCGGGCCGCCGACACGGCGGCGGCCGCGGCCGGGCCGCCCATCCTCAAGGTCGAGGGCCTCGCCAAGGCCTATGGCAGCCTCACCGTGCTGGAGGCCATCGACCTGGAGATCCGCGCGGGTGAGCTCGTCAGCCTCGTCGGCCCCAACGGGGCCGGCAAGACCACGCTGATGCGCTGCCTCAGCGACGGCACCGAGCCCTTCACCGGCGCCATCGCGATCGGCGGCACCCCGATCACCGGTCTGACGCCGAACCGCATCGTCGGCCTCGGGGTCGGGCGCAAGTTCCAGGTGGCGAGCGTGTTCGAGAGCCTGTCGGTGGCCGAGTGCCTCCGGCTCGCCCGGGCGCCGCATGACGGCCTGAGCCCTTTCGGGCGGGCCGAGACGCTGGGCCTGCCGCCGCCGGCCCTCGACGTCCTGCGGATGACCGGGCTCGACCGCCTGCTGACCCGGCCGACGCGGCTCCTGTCCCACGGCCAGAAGCAGGCGCTGGAACTCGCCATGGTGGTGGCGCTGGAGCCGCGGCTGATCCTGCTCGACGAGCCCACCGCCGGCCTGACCAAGGCCGAGCGCACCACCATCGGGACCGTGCTCAAGGCGCTGACCGCCGGGGGGCGGATCGCCGCCGTGCTGGTCGAGCACGACCTCGACTTCGTGCGCGAGATCTCCTCGCGGATCGTGGTGCTGCACCAGGGCCGCCTCGTCCTCGACGGCACGGTCGAGGCGGTGGTCGGCTCCGAGCTGGTCCGGACCATCTATGCGGGAGGCGCCCATGACTGAGGCAGCGGCTGAGGCGGCGGCTGAGGCGGCGCGGCGGCGCGCGCCGACGGGGGCCGCCCTCGCCCTCGACCGGGTGTCGAGCGGCTACGGGGCGGTCTCGATCGTGAAGGACGTGTCCCTGTCGGTGGGGCCGGGGGAGATCGTCGCCCTGCTCGGCAAGAACGGCATGGGCAAGACCACGCTCCTCAAGACGATCCTGGGGATGGTCGCCCTGCGCGGCGGCGGCATCACCGTCGCGGGGCAGGCGCTCGCCGGCCTGTCGCCCGCCCGGCTCGTGGCGCTCGGCGTCGGCTACGCGCCGCAGGAGCAGCCCCTGTTCCAGGACCTGTCGATCCGCGACAACCTGCGCCTCGCCGTCCCCTCGGACCGGATGCTCCCGGAGGCGCTGGAGCGGCTGTTCGGCCATGTCCCGTTCCTGAAGGACCGCCTCGCCCAGCGGGCCGGCACCCTCTCGGGGGGCGAGCAGAAGATGCTGATCCTCGGGCGCGCGCTGATGCTGCGCCCGCGGCTCCTCCTGATCGACGAGATCTCGGAGGGCGTGCAGCCCTCGATGGTCGAGCGCCTGCGCGGCGTGCTCCGGGCCGAGCGGGATGCGGGCGTGTCCATGCTGGTGGTGGAGCAGCACGTCGCCTTCGCGCTGGCGCTGGCCGACCGCTACGCCGTCCTCAAGCGCGGCGAGATCGTCGACAGCGGCCCGGCCGGGGCGCCGGAGGCGCGCGCCCGGGTCATCGACCACCTGGCGGTGTGAGGCACCATGGAACTCAACACCTTCTCCATCGCCGCCCGCTGCTCCCGGACCGGGCAGCTCGGCGTCGCGGTGGCGAGCGCCGTCCCGGCGGTGGGCGGGCTGTGCCCCTCCCTCAAGGCCGGAATCGGGGCCGCCACCACGCAATCCTGGGTGAACCCCTACCTCGCCGCCCGGATCCTCGACGGGCTCGCCCGGGGCCAGGCCCCCGACGCGGCCCTGGCGGCGGCCCTCGCCACCGACGACCGGCCGGACCTGCGCCAGCTCGGGCTGGTCGACGCGCACGGCACCGGCGCGGCCTGGACCGGGGCCGGCTGCACGGCGGCGGCCGGCCACCGCACCGGCGCCGATTACGCCGTGCAGGGCAACATGCTCGCCGGGCCGGGGGTGCTCGACGCCATGACGCGGGCCTTCGCGGACGCCGCCGCGGGCGATCTCGACGAGCGGCTGATGCGCGCCCTGGAGGCCGGCGATTCCGCCGGCGGCGACCGGCGCGGCAAGCAGTCGGCGGCGCTCCGGATCGTGGCCGTCGAGGATTACCCGCTCCTCGACCTGCGCGTCGACGAGCACACGGAGCCCGTGGCGGAGCTGCGCCGCGTCCTGGAGGTCGCCCGCCGGCAGCTCGTGCCCTTCGTGGCCGGCATGCCCCGGAAGGACGGTGCGGCCGGCGCGCTGCCGGACGCGGTCGTGGCGATGCTCCTCAAGCCCCCCGCCGAGCGCCCGGGCGGGGCGCGCGATCCTGCGCCGGAACCGTGACGCCCCGCGCCGCCCAGGACCTCCGGGTCTCCCGCCCCGGTCCCGTCACGGAGATCCGGGCGCCTCGAGATCCGCGAGGGTGAGCTTGGCCTGTGCGACGGTGGCGACTGTGTTGGCGATCGTCGTCAGGGATCCCTCGATCACGATGCCGCTCTCGGCCAGCGTCGGGTTCAGCCGGGACACGGTCCGGCTCAGCGCGGTCTCGTAGGCGGACAGCAGCTCGGGCTGCGAGCGGCTGACGTCGAATTGGGATGCGAGAAGAAAGCGCACCGCGCCCGACAGCGTCTTCAGCTTGGTCAGGTACAGCAGATTGACGAACGGCCGTCCGTCCTTGCGGAAATTGACGATCGGCGTGCGCACCGCGCCCAGCCGGCTGTCCTCCAGGAAGGCATGGATCTTGGCCCGGGCCTCCCGGTTCTCGGCGTCGCGCTGCAGGAGGCGGCAGTTGCGCCCGACGACGTCCGCGTCCGCGTAGCCGGTCAGCTGGCGGAAGGGTTCGTTCACCAGCAGCAGCGGGGTGTCGCCGCCGGCCGCCGCCAGGGCCAGGGCGATGTGCGAGCCCTCGACATAGCGCCTGAGTTCGGTCGGGATATCCTGCGTGTGCACGGCAGATCCTCGGTCGCCTCCGCTCGGTTCGGCACGTCGCATCCGGACCGGACGGCCCCCGGCCCGTGATTTCAAGGATGGCGGCGCCATCCGGTTCCCGCCCCGGGCGGCGGGGCGCCGCCGCCGTCATGCGCGTCGCGGTTGCCCGTGGCAATGACCGGGGCCGCGCCCGCCCGGGGGCGCCGGGCTCCGGCCTCAGCCCTCGCCCGCGGTGATGCCGCAGATAGGAATCGCGAGCGCCTCCAGGGCGAAGCGGGCGGTCGCGGCCGGGAACCGGTCGCCGGGAGGGTCGGGCGATGCGTGGGCGCCTTCTGCCGGAAACCGGCCCGGGGTGCCACACCGTGTCGCGCCTTTCCGCGGCTGCCCGCCCGGTTCGGGGTCCGTGTGGTTCGGAGCGCAGCCTCGGGAACGGGTGCGGCCTTTGGGCGAGACCCAGCCAGCTCGGCGCGGGTGGCCGCGTTCGACCCTCACCAGACCCCCGGACGGTCCGCTGTCGGGCGCCTGGTGAGGCCGCCTCGAATGACTCGAACGGGCGGTTTTTTGCCAGGCCGGATCTTGGCGCAGCATTGGCAAATCGGATATTGGCCGCCGCCACGCGTCGATCCGGAGTGTGGCATGGACGGTTCCGGTTGCCGCCCGATTAGGCTCTTGGCTCGCGGTGCGGTAGCACGGTCGGCGGTTTCAAGATCTCTGAAGCGGCTACCTCGCCATGCCGGCGCGCTCTGCAGCGCCTCGGCCGGACGAACGTAAGGCTGAGATCGGGAGCAAACCCAGTGTTCGCTGACAGCAGGCCTCTCGCTATCCTCATCGCGGAGGCTGACCAACTCGTCCGTATGGTCACGGCTGACATGCTGGAGGATGTCGGCTTTCACACCATAGAGGTCCGCACTGCCGCAGAGGCGCTGGCGGTGCTCGAAAGACCGACCCCGGTGAGCGTGCTGATTACGGGACGGGGCATCGTAGGCGATGGTGTTGCCCTCGCCCATCTCGTCCACCACCGTTGGCCCGGTGTTCGCATCATTGTCACCTCGGGCGCTGGGGCGGATCTTCAGGGCGAACTACCGCCGGGCACACGCCTGCTCAGCAAGCCGTACGTTTTCGCGGACCTCATCCAGGAGGTGGAAGCCGGCCTTGCAGAGGTGCAAGAGGCGTTCTCGGCCGCTCCCGTATTGCCGAGCGGAGTCCCCCCTCATACGGGCGTGGAGCTGGGCAACGGCATCGGCGCCCTTGCCGCTCCCACGACCGAGCCGGACAAGACGTAACGTCGGCCTCTCCGACGGCCGAGCAGGATGTCCTGCCTCGGCGGGCTCGGCCGCGGTCGATCGGAGCAACCCCTGTGGGGGACTGCTCTGTCTGCCCGCGTTCGAGACGGGGGCGCGTCAGCATCGACGGCCGTTACGGGTCGGAAACAGAGGATCGGCGTCCCACCCCGAGCGGACATCGCTACGGCCAAGCTGTTCGCCATCGCACCTCAGCGCGGCTCCGCGCGCCGGCAGGCGGCGGCGCCGGCCCGGGGCCAGCCGTAATAGATCGCTTCGGCCTGCCCGGCGGCGCGGCCTGCGATCGCCGGCACGGTGGCCGTCTGCGTGGCGAGGACCGTCCCGCCCGCCCCCGTGAAGGTGCAGAGGACGGTCGCGTTCGCCACCGGGTCCGGGCCGGTGTTCCGCAACGCGACCAGGGCCCGCTGCGGCTCGTGGGAATCCGGGGGCGTGTGGAGCCGGGTCTCCTGAACGACGAGGCCGTCGCCGGCCCGCGCCGGCGCTGCCGGCCCGACGAGCGCGGCGACCAGGAGGGCCTGCGCCAGCCGGAAGAGGTGGAGTGCCGCCATGATCGTACCCGTCCGTCGCCTCCCGCGGCCCGCATTGCGCTCAGTTGCGCAGCGGCTTGGCGTCGATCTGCATCCGGTAGATCGTCGTCGGGAACTTCACCGCCGAGGCCTCGCCGCCGTTCATCGCCGGGGTCCGGTTCATCTGCGCCGCCGGGATCCACAGGCCGCCCTGCTCGTCGATCCATAGCGCGTCGACCCAGACCAGCCGCGGATCCTGCACGAGCGTGCTCATCGAGCCGTCCGGGGCGATCTTCAGGATGCGCAGGCCGTCGGTGTCGCTCGCGTAGATGGTGCCGGCCGCGTCGATGGCGGTGCCCCCCGTCGCCACGGTGGCGGCGTGGAGCCGCACGTGCTTGGCGCGCTCGGCGTCGCTCAGGGTGGCGTCGTCGAGATCGCGGGTCGGGATGCTGTAGAGCGGGCCCGTGCAGGCCTGATAGTAGAAGGTCTGGCCGTCCGGCGAGACCTCGAGCTGGTCGGCGTGGATGAAGAGCAGCTTGCCCTTGTCGTCCCGGAGCACCCGGCCCTGGCCGGTGAGCGGGCGCTGCGCGATCGTCGACCAATGCCCGTCCAGCACCCGTCGCAGGCCGCCGGTCTCCAGGTCGAGGACGAGCAGCCCGGGCTGGCCGGCATCGGTCAGGTAGACCTTGCGGCCGTTGAAGCGGAAATCGTCGATGAAGCTCTTGTCGGTGGTCGCCGCCTGCAGCGGGTAGACCTTGCGCACGGCGTTCGTGGCGAGGTCGATCTGCACGAGCTTGGGGCCGCCCGGCAGCGGCGCCTCGCCCATGCCGGGGGCGCCCTTGTCGACCACCCAGAGGTCGCCGTCCGGGCCGATCCGGATGGCGTTGACCGCCACGAACGCCTTGGCCGGGTCGTCCCCGGCCTTCCAGGCGTTCCAGCCCGCGTCGGGATAGGCCACGGCCTTGCCGTCCCGCCACTCGCCGAGCTCGATCCCCGTATCCTTGGACTGGCGCTGGAACGGCGAGAACACACGGCCGTCCCGGGTCCGGGTGACGCCGTTGAAGACGAGGCTGTCCGACTGGATCATCGGCTGGAGGGCATCGGCGGCGGCCGGCGCCTCCGCGGCACGGCCGGGCGTCGCCAGGCCGGCCACCAGCAGGAGGGCAAGGAGTGAGGGGCGTGTCATGCGGCGTCCCGGGATGCACGGCGAAAGCTGTCCGCCGGAAAGCGCGGGCGGCGGGTTCCTGTTCCTCGACGGGCCGCAGGCCATCCCGGATCGCGGTGCGATCCGGGCCGGCTGCGACGCTTCGACCGGGCTGGACCCCGGACGATACGGAACATATAGTGAACGGAAGACGAGGGCCGCGCGGGGCGGCCGGGAGGCGCGAGGGATGGCACGCTACCGTTTCCACTGCACCAACGGCCTCGAATGCGTGTTCGACGCCCGGGGCACCGAGATCCGCGCCGCCGCGCGCCTGACCGCCCGGGCGCGCCGGGTCGCGGCCGACGTGCGGCACACGCTGGCGCACCGGACCGACTGGTCCGAGTGGCGGGTCAGCGTCCACGACCTGACCGGGCGGCGGGTCCTCGTGCAGCCGTTCGAGGCGGCCGCCTGAACCGCCCCGCAGCCAGGCTCGGATTTGCCTGGGCTCGATGCTCACACCGAGCGGCTTCACAAACGGGGCAACACGGGTGCAGGACGAGGCGTGGGTCTCCCCTCTCCCGCACGGGAGCGGGGCCTGTCGAGCCTTCCCGAACCGATGGTGTGGGCACCGTGGCCCGCAGGGGGCGGGAGGGGCATGGCGGCTCCGGACTGCCATGCCGGCTCTGGACTGCCATGCCGGTGGACCGGGCGATGATCCCAAACCCGAACTGGGAATCGGGGAGCCTGGCGGGTCCCTGGGACGTCGCGATCAGCCGGGCCCCGCGCGTCCCGCCGTCACCGGCCGGCCACACCGCCCCGCGCGGACCGGACCGGCACCGGCGCACGTCCCCGCCCGCGCCGGAGCGAATCGGGCAGGAAATCGGGATCGGTCAGGGCGGCCGCCACCACCGCGAGCAGGCCGAGATGCAGGGTGCCCGCGGCGATCGCGGGGCTGTGGAGCGCGCCCAGCACGAGCGCGCCGGCGGCCATGGAGGGCGGACCGGCGACGTAGATCGCGGTCCGCCAGGGGCCGGCGGGCCGGGCGAGGCGCCAGAAGCACGCCGCCAGGGCCGCCAGGGCGAACCCGCCCTTGATCGCCGCCATGAACCGGATCACCCGCGCCAGGTCGGGATCGAGGAGGGTCGCGGGAGTCCGGGCCGCCGTCCAGGCCCCGAGCAGCGCCAGGGCCGTCAGCAGGACGAGGGCCGCGCGCGCCGGGAGCGGGCGGCCGTCCGCGCGCCCGGCGGCGGCCGGTTCATCGAGCGTGATCTCAGCGCGCATGGGCTCCTCCCGGACAGGGTGTGCGTCGAGCCTCGGTCGTCCGCGGGGCGATGACCGGACCGTGCCGGCGAGTGTGCGGCAGGACCCGCGAGCCGTCAAAGACCCGGCCGGACGACATGTCGGCGCACCATCGACGCGGCCGCGTCCCGCCGGGGGCCGGAGCGCCGCTCACGCCTTCCGGAGGTTCCAGAGGATCGGAAAGCCCACGACGCGGCCGGTGAGCGTGCGCCGGTGCGCGGTCATCGACCGGTAGGAGCCGACCGGCACGTAGACCACCTCGTCGAGGGCGACGCGCTGCATGTCGGCGCAGAGCGCCCGGCGCGCCGCCTCGTCGGGGGCGGCGAACCAGGCGGTCCGCAGCGCCTCCAGCTTGGGGATCGCGGGCCAGCCGAACCAGGCACCGGCGCCGTTGGCCCGGAGCGGCTGGAGCGCGGCCGGGTCGGCATTGTCGAAGGACGAGAACGTGGTCAGCAGCACCGACCAGCCGCCCCTGTCGACGGGCTCGCGCGAGACGCGGCGCTGGATCACGGTGCCCCAGTCGCTGAGCGCCGTCTCCACGGTGAAGCCGATCCGGGGCAGGAGATCGGCCGCCACCTGGGTGATCGCCGACGGTGCCAGGATGTCGGTCGGGCCGATCAGCCGGACCTTCGCACCATTATAGCCCGCCGATCTCAGCAGGGCCCGGGCCTTGTCCAGGCTGCGCGGCCCCGTGAGCGCCTCCAGGCCGGCCTCCGTCGCCATCGGCGTGCCCGGGGTGAAGATCCCGCACCGGTCGTTGTAGTTGGCCGGATCGTCGCCCGCGACCGCCGCCATGAAATCGCCCTGGACGATGGCCGGCAGCACCGCCCGGCGCACCGCGACGTCGTCGAAGGGCGGGTGCAGGTGGTTCATCCGCAGGATGGCGGGATTGGTGAGGCGGTCGAGCCCCTCCACGACGACGTCCCGGTTGCGGGCCAGCAGCTGCTGGAGTTCGGGCGGCGGCTGCTCGTACCAGTCGATCTCGCCGTTCTGCAGCGCCGCCGCCGCGGTGGCGCCGTCGGCGATGATCCGCCACTCGATCCGGTCGAAATGGGCGACCTTGCCGCCGGCGGTCAGGCTCGGCGCCCCGGGGGCGGGCACGTAGCCGGCATGCCGCTCGTAGACCATCAGGCTGCCCGAATTGAATTCGTCGGCCTTCCAGCGGAACGGGCCGGAGCCGGTGGCGTCCGTGATCTGCTTGAACGGGTCGGTGCGCGCGATCCGCTCGGGCATGATGAAGGGGGGCTGGCTCACGCTCGCCAGCGCGTTCGGGAGCAGCGGGAACGGCGCCTTGAGCCGGAACACGAGGCTCCTGTCGCCGTCGTGGCTCAGTTCGTCGGTCGCCGCCATCAGCACCTGGCCGAAGCCGTTCCGCGCGGCCCAGCGCCGGATGCTGGCGACGCAGTCCCGCGCCAGGACCGGGGTGCCGTCGTGGAAGCGCAGGCCCTCGCGCAGGGTGATCGTCACCCGGCGCCCGTCCTCCTCGACCCGGTGCCCGGCCGCCATCTGCGGGCGGGGCTGCAGGTCGGCGTCGAGGCCGAACAGCGTGTCGTAGACGACGTAGGCGTGGTTGCGCGTCACGATCGCCGTCGTCCAGATCGGGTCGATGGACGTGACGTTCGCCTGGGGCACCATGCGCAGGACCCGGGCGTCCTGGGCCCGGCCGACGACCGGGGCCGCCAGGGTCGCCGCGCCGGCCGCGAGGAATGTGCGTCGCTGCATCGTCGTCCTTTCGGGGCTTGCGCGAGCGTAGCAACCGCCGGACCAGAGCGGGCGCGTGCCGCGTCCGGGCGGCCGACGGCGGTCACCGCCCGCGGCGGCAACGCGCGCGCCCGCCCGGTGCTGGCGCGCGTCCGTGCCCACAGGCCCCCCGCGGGCGGCGCCGGCCGGGCGAGCCGGGGAATGGTCGGTCCGACGCGACCGTCAGGCGGTTCCTGGAAGCCCGGCCCTTCGGCCTCGGTATCGTGCACGGACCGGCCCGACCGCGCATAGTCAGGCCGGCGGCTCGATGTTAATGATCGTTAGATGGTACGGTCCCCCGAGCGTCCGTCGCAGGGGGGAATATCGGTTTGGAGCCATCGAAGAACGCGGCGCCCCGGGTCGACCTGACCGCTTGCGACCGCGAGCCGATCCACATCGTCGGGAGCGTGCAGCCGCACGGCTTCCTGCTCGCCCTCGACGCGGGGAGCCTCGCGATCGTGCAGGCCAGCGCGAATGCCCCGGTCGAGGCCGCCGTCGGCGCGTCCCTCCACGCGGCCTTCCCGCACCTCGCCATCATCGTCCGGCGCCATCTCGACGAGGCCGGCGCGCAGGCCGGCGCGTCCTACCTCCGGACCGTGACGCTGACCTCCGACGCCGCGCGCCTGACCTACGAGGTCGCGGCTTACCGGGTCGAAGACCTCGTGGTGCTGGAACTGGAGGAGATCGACGCCGCCGCGATGGGCGTCGGCCTCGACGTGCTCACGCCGCGGCTGCGCGCCTTCGTCGAGCGCCTGCACAGCGCCCGCAGCATCGAGGAACTCTGCCAACTCGTCGCGGAGGATATCCGCCACGTCACCGGCCTCGACCGGGCGCTGGTCTACCGGTTCGACCGGGACTGGCACGGTACGGTGCTGGCCGAGGACGGCAACGGGGTCCTGCCGTCCTACCTCGACCTGCGCTTCCCGGCCTCGGACATCCCCGCGCAGGCGCGCGAACTCTACCGCAGCAACCGCCTGCGCATCATTCCGGACGCGGGCTATGCGCCCGTGCCGATCCGTCCGGCGACGACGCCGGCCGGCAAGCCGCTCGACCTCAGCCAGTCCGTGCTGCGCTCCGTCTCGCCTGTCCACGTCGAGTACATGCGCAACATGGGCACGATGGCCTCGATGTCGGTGTCGATCCTCATCGACGGCGGCCTGTGGGGCCTGATCTCCTGCCACAACCGCGAGCCCAAGCGCGTGCCGCTCCACGCCCGCAACGCCTGCGACGTGCTCGCCCAGATCTTCGCCCTGCAGCTCTCGGCGCGGGAGCGCGGCGCCCAGGCCGAGCAGCGGCTGGCGCTGGGGCAGGTGCAGGCGCGCCTGCTCGGGTTCATGGCCGAGGAGGACAGTTTCGTCGACGGCCTCCTCAAGCATCCCAACGACGTCCTGGCCCTGGTGAACGCCGCCGGCGCGGCCATCGTCACCGCGGACCGGTGCCGGCTCCTGGGGGCGACGCCGGACGAGCGGGCGGTGCGCGCCCTGTACGCATGGCTGTCGGCCCGCGGCGACACCGACGCCGTCTTCGTGTCCGAGGCCCTGTCGGAGGCCATCCCCGGGGCGGCGGCCTTCGCCGACCGGGCGAGCGGGCTCCTGGCGATCTCGGTCTCGAAGAAATACGCGAGCTACATCCTCTGGTTCAGGCCGGAGGTGGTCCGGACGGTCAAGTGGGGCGGCAACCCGACCAAGCCGGCCGTGCCTGATCCGGACGGCGGGCCGGACCGCCTGCATCCGCGCAAGTCCTTCGAGATCTGGAAGGAGACGGTGCAGGGCCGCTCCCTGCCCTGGTCCGTCCCCGAGGTCGAGGCCGCCAAGGACCTGCGCGCCTCGGTGCTCGGCATCGTGCTGCGCCGGGCCGAGGAACTCGC
>CAXTCV010000055.1:0-18857 GCA_964242725.1 uncultured Methylobacterium sp. | reverse complement strand
ACCGCTTCGACCTCGACCTCCGCCGCCGCAACGGCCACACCCTGCCGGTGCGGCTCTATCACCGGATCGCCTTCGGCAAGGACGGCAAGCCCGGATCCTCGCGGACCTTCGTGATCAACCGCTCCGCCGGGGCCGAGACCGACGAGCCGCAGCGCGCCGCCGAGGTGCGCCTCGCCCGGTTCCTCAACAATTCGCCGATCGCGATCGCGACCCTCGACCGGACCGGCCGGATCGCCCGGGCCAACGCCTCGTTCACCCGGCTGTTCGGCACGGTGCCGCGCCAGGCCGAGGACGGCGCGCTCGACGGGGACGGGACGGCCCGGGCCGAGCCCAACGTCGCCGACTCGGTGACCGATCGCACCGCCCTCGAGGCCGGTCTCGCCCGCGCGGCGAGCGGCCGGACCGACCCCGAACCGATCGAGGTCCAGCTCAACGGCCCGGGCGGCCGCTCGGCGCGGGTCTGGCTCAGCCCGGCCGACGGCGGCGACCCGGGGCAGAAGACCGACGAGGCCGAGCGGGTGATCCTGTACGCCCTCGACACCACGGCCCAGCGGCAGCTGGAGCAGCAGGTCGCCCAGGCCCAGAAGATGAACGCCGTGGGCCAGCTCGCGGGCGGCATCGCCCACGACTTCAACAACGTGCTGCAGGCGATCATCGGCTATTCGGACCTGCTGCTGGCGAGCCACCGGCCGACCGATCCGGCCTTCCAGGACATCATGCAGATCAAGCAGAACGCCAACCGGGCGGCGGGCCTCGTCCGCCAGCTCCTGGCGTTCTCCCGCCGCCAGACGTTGCGTCCGGAGGTGATGAATGTCGGGGAGGCGCTCTCGGAACTGACCCTGCTGCTCAAGCGCCTGCTCGGCGAGCGGGTCGCCCTGGAGTTGAAGCACGGCCGCGAGGTCTGGCCCGTGAAGGCCGACGTCAACCAGTTCGAGCAGGTGATCGTGAATCTCGCGGTCAACGCCCGGGATGCGATGCCGGAGGGCGGCAAGCTGGTGATCCGCACCGAGAACGTCACCGATCCGGGGCCGGCCTCGGCGGTCGAGGGGCGCGGCGGGGCGCCGACGGGCGACCACGTGCTGATCGAGGTCCGCGACACCGGCCAGGGCATCCCCCCCGAGCTGATGGAGAAGATCTTCGAGCCGTTCTTCACCACCAAGGAGATCGGCAAGGGTACGGGCCTGGGGCTCTCGACGGTGTTCGGCATCGTCAAGCAATCCGGCGGCACCATCGATGTCCAATCGACGATGGGGGAGGGCACGGCCTTCCGGATCTACCTGCCGCGCCACGTGCCCGTGGCCGAGCCGGAGGAGGTGCCGCCGCCGGCCGCGGCCCTGCCGCGGACCGGACCGTTCACGGCGCCGGGGCAGGGCGGGCGCGGCGACGCCGTCGCGCCCGTCGGCGACCCGTCCGGCAAGCCCGACCGGCCCGCGCCGCGCAAGCCCGCAGCCGACCATACGGGGCATGGGATCATCCTGCTCGTGGAGGACGAGGATCCGGTGCGGGCGGTCAACAGCCGGGCCCTCTCGGCCCGCGGCTACACGGTGCTGGAGGCGGCCTCGGGCCTGGAGGCCCTGGCGATCGTCCGCGAAGGGGCGCAGCCGATCGACCTCGTGGTCTCCGATGTGGTGATGCCCGAAATGGACGGCCCGACACTCCTGCGGGAGGTGCGCAAGCACCAGCCCGACCTGAAGGTGATCTTCGTCTCCGGCTACGCCGAGGACGCCTTCCGCAAGAACCTGCCGGAGGGCGAGACCTTCAACTTCCTGCCCAAGCCGTTCAGCCTGAAGCAGCTCGTCGAGACCGTAAAGAAGACCATGGCGGATTGACGGGGCGGGCGCCGGGTCGGCGACGGCCCGGCGCGGTGGAGGACCGACGCAGCGCCGGCCTCGCGCCGGTTCCCGACGGCTGCGCCCTTGCAAAAACAGAACAAAACAGGCACAAAGGCGCTGTGTTGCCGCGCGTTGTGAATGGCGCCCAACCCCTTCATAAGGAGCCCGCCAGATGGCCCAGCCCGCATTGAAAGTGGCCGACATGCCCCCCGTGGACAAGGATAAGGACAAGGACAAGTCCAAGGCGATCGACGCCGCCCTGTCCCAGATCGAGCGCGCCTTCGGCAAGGGCTCGATCATGCGGCTCGGAAAGAACGACAAGGTGCAGGAGGTCGAGACGATCTCCACCGGCTCGCTCGGGCTCGACATCGCGCTCGGCGTCGGCGGCCTTCCCCGCGGACGGGTGGTCGAGATCTACGGACCCGAATCGTCCGGCAAGACGACCCTGGCGCTCCACACCATCGCGGAAGCCCAGAAGAAGGGCGGCGTCTGCGCTTTCATCGACGCGGAGCACGCCCTCGACCCGGTCTATGCCCGCAAGCTCGGGGTCAATCTTGACGACCTGCTGATCTCCCAGCCCGACACGGGCGAGCAGGCCCTCGAGATCACCGACACGCTGGTGCGCTCCGGCGCCATCGACGTGCTGGTGGTCGACTCGGTGGCCGCGCTGACCCCGCGGGCCGAGATCGAGGGCGAGATGGGCGAGAGCCAGCCCGGCCTCCAGGCGCGGCTGATGAGCCAGGCCCTGCGCAAGCTCACCGGTTCGATCTCGCGCTCGAACTGCATGGTGATCTTCATCAACCAGATCCGGATGAAGATCGGCGTGATGTACGGCAGCCCGGAGACCACCACGGGCGGCAACGCCCTGAAGTTCTACGCCTCGGTGCGCCTCGACATCCGCCGCATCTCGACCCTGAAGGACCGCGACGAAGCGATCGGCAACCAGGTCCGCGTCAAGGTGGTGAAGAACAAGGTCGCCCCGCCGTTCAAGCAGGTCGAGTTCGACATCATGTTCGGCGAGGGCGTGTCGAAGGTCGGCGAGCTCATCGACCTCGGCGTGAAGGCCGGGATCGTCGAGAAGTCCGGCGCCTGGTTCTCGTACAACAGCCAGCGCCTCGGCCAGGGCCGCGAGAACTCGAAGGGCTTCCTCCGCGACAATCCCAAGATCGCCGCCGAGATCGAGACCTCGATCCGCCAGAATTCCGGCCTCGTCGCCGAGAAGATCCTGGAGAACGCCGCACCGACGCCGGACGAACTCGACGAGGGCGAGGCTTAAGCAGCGCCGCCGCCAGTCCGAGAGGCTCGCGGCAGAGTCAACGATGCGAACGCTATGCCGGCCCCGGAACCTCTCCGGGGCCGTTTGCGTCAGACGCGTCCCGGTCCGCGCGCGCGCCGGTCACCGTGCTGCGCTCGCCCTGACGGAGCGCGCGACATGCGGACCGTCACCGACGGCGCAAACGCGAAAGCCCCGCGTCGCCGCGAGGCTTCCACCGATCGCTTCCCGAGAGCCTTCGCGGGACCAGAATGCATCCAGCCGCCCGCGACCCGACCCCGTCCGGATCAGGCGGCTTCGCCGGCCTCAGCCTGGGCGGCCTCGCCCTCGACCAGCTTCCAGGTCTTGGTCTTCGAGAACGGGCGGCACTCCTCGATGAACACCGTCTGCCCGACCTTGGCGACGTTCGCCTCGTCGTGGGCATGGTAGTTCTTGGAGCGGCGCACGGTCTTCTTCATCACCGGGTGCGTGAAGCGGCGCTCCACCTTCACCACGATGGTCTTCTCACCCTTGTCGCTGACGACGGTGCCCTGCAGGATGCGCTTCGGCATGGTTCTCTCCTAAAACCCGCCTCAGCCCTTGGCCTGCTGCAGCGTCTTCGAGCGCTGCAGAGTCCGGACACGGGCGATATCGCGGCGAACCTCACGGACGCGGGCGACGTTCTCGAGCTGGCCGGTGGCCCCCTGGAAGCGCAGGTTGAACTGCTCCTTCTTGAGGTTCAGCAACTCGTCGTTCAACTGATCCGGCGACAACGCCTTGAGATCAGACACTCTCTGGGTCGACTTCACGATGGCCTCCGTTCAGTCGGCGATGCGTTGGACGACCCGCGTGCGGATCGGGAGCTTCGCGGCGCCGAGGCGGAGCGCCTCCTTGGCGATGGCCTCGGCGACGCCGTCGACCTCGAACATGATCCGGCCGGGATGCACGCGGGCGGCCCAATAGTCCGGGGCGCCCTTGCCGGAGCCCATGCGGACCTCGGTCGGCTTCGAGGAGACCGGCACGTCCGGGAACACCCGGATCCAGACGCGGCCCTGGCGCTTCATCTCGCGGGTGATCGCGCGGCGGGCCGCCTCGATCTGGCGGGCGGTGACGCGCTCGGGCTCCACCGCCTTCAGGCCGAACTGGCCGAAGTTCAGCTCGAAGCCGCCCTTGGCCGCACCGTGGATGCGGCCCTTGAACTGCTTGCGGAAGCGGGTCTTTTTCGGTTGCAGCATGGCTTCCTACCTTACGCGTGCTCGCGCTCGCGGCGTCCGCGCTCGCGGCCGCCCTCGCCATCGCGCTCACGGCGCCCGCCGGAGCGGCCGCCCTCTTCCTGGGCCTTCTTGTCCTGGGCCATCGGGTCGTGCTCGAGGATCTCGCCCTTGAACACCCACACCTTGATGCCACAGGTGCCGTAGGTCGTGAACGCCGTGGCGGTCCCGTAATCCACGTCCGCGCGCAGGGTGTGCAGCGGGACGCGGCCCTCGCGGTACCATTCCTGGCGGGCGATCTCGGCGCCGCCGAGACGGCCCGAGCAGTTGATCCGGATGCCCTCGGCGCCGAGGCGCATCGCGGACTGCACGGCGCGCTTCATGGCGCGACGGAAGGCGACGCGGCGCTCGAGCTGCTGGGCGATCGAGTCGGCCACCAGCGTGGCGTCGATCTCGGGCTTGCGCACCTCGACGATGTTGATGGTCACGTCGGCCTTGGTCATCGTGCCGACGAGCTTGCGCAGCTTCTCGATATCCGCGCCCTTCTTGCCGATCACCACGCCCGGACGGCCCGAGTGGATGGTGACGCGGCACTTCCGGTGCGGACGCTCGATGACGATCTTGGAGACCGCCGCCTGCTTGAGCTGCTTCATGAGGGCGGCGCGGATCGCGACGTCCTCGTGCATGAGCTTCGCGTAGTCGCCCTTGGTGGCGAACCAGCGGGAATCCCAGGTCCGGTTGATACCGAGCCGGAGACCGATCGGATTGACTTTCTGGCCCATCAGATCCTCCTCAGGCCGCTTCGGCCTGGCGGACTTCGCGAACCACGATGGTGAGGTTCGAGAAGGGCTTCAGGATACGCGCGCCGCGGCCGCGGGCGCGGGCGTGAAAGCGCTTGAGAACCAGCGCCTTGCCCACGAAGGCCTGGGAGACGACGAGGTCGTCCACGTCCAGGTCGTGGTTGTTCTCGGCGTTCGCGATGGCGCTCTCGAGGCACTTCTTGACCTCGGTGGAGATCCGCTTGCGCGAGAACTGCAGGTCGGCCAACGCGGTGTCGACCTTCTTGCCGCGGATCATCTGCGCCACGAGGTTGAGCTTCTGCGGGCTGACGCGCAGCATGCGCGCGACCGCCTTGGCCTCGTTCTCGGGGAGCGCGCGGGGGGTGGCTTGCTTGCCCATCTCAGCGCCTCTTCGCCTTCTTGTCGGCCGCGTGGCCCGGGAAGGTGCGGGTCGGCGAGAACTCGCCGAACTTGTGCCCGACCATTTCCTCGGTGACGTAGACCGGGATGTGCTTCTGCCCGTTGTGCACACCGAAGGTGAGCCCGACGAACTGCGGGAGGATCGTGGAGCGGCGGCTCCAGATCTTGATGACCTCGGAACGCGAGGAGCCCCGCGCCGCCTCGGCCTTCTTGAAGAGGTAGCCGTCGACGAACGGCCCCTTCCAGAGAGAGCGTGCCATAGCGATTACTTCTTGCGGTTGTGGCGGCTGGACAGGATGAACACGTCGGTCCGCTTGTTGGACCGGGTCTTCTTCCCCTTGGTGGGCACGCCCCAGGGCGTGACCGGGTTGCGGCCGCCCGAAGTGCGACCCTCGCCGCCGCCGTGCGGGTGATCCACCGGGTTCATGGCCACGCCGCGGTTATGCGGGCGCTTGCCGAGCCACCGGTTGCGCCCGGCCTTGCCGAGCGAGATGTTCATGTGGTCCGGGTTCGAGACCGCGCCGACGCTGGCGAAGCACTGGCCGTGGACCAAGCGCTGCTCGCCGGAGTTCAGGCGCAGCGTCACGTAGCCCTGGTCACGGCCCACGATCTGCGCGTAGTTGCCGGCCGAGCGGGCGATCGCGCCGCCCTTGCCGATCTTCAGCTCGATGTTGTGGATGATCGTGCCCACCGGCATCGAGCCGACCGGACCGGCATTGCCCGGCTTGATGTCGACGCCCTCGCCGGCCACCACCTTGTCGCCCGGCTGAAGCCGCTGCGGGGCGAGGATGTAGCTCTGCTTCCCGTCGGGGAAGTTGATCAGCGCGATGAACGCCGTGCGGTTCGGATCGTACTCGATCCGCTCCACGGTCGCGGCGACACCGAGCTGCTCGCGGCGCTTGAAGTCGACGTTGCGCAGCACGCGCTTGTGACCGCCGCCGCGGAAGCGGACGGTGATCCGGCCCAGGTTGTTCCGGCCGCCGGAGGACGACTTGCCCTCCGTCAGCGCCTTCACCGGCTTGCCCTTGTAGAGCTCACGGCGGTCGACGAGCACGAGCTGGCGCAGGCTCGGCGTGACCGGTTTGAATGTCTTCAAGGCCATCGGCTTGGATCCCTAAAACCCGTCCTCAGAGCCCGGTCGTGACGTCGATCGTGTGGCCCTCGGCCAGGGTCACGATCGCCTTCTTCACGTCGGAGCGCTGTCCGCGGAGTCCGCGGAAAATCTTCTTCTTTCCCTTGGTGACAAGGGTGTTCACGGCCGTGACCTTCACGTCGAAGAGCTTCTCCACGGCCTCCTTGATCTGAGGCTTGGTCGCCTTGGGGGCGACCCGGAAGACAACCTTGTTCTGCTCGGTCAAGTTCGTCGCCTTCTCGGTGATGACCGGGGAGACGATGATGTCGTAGTGGCGCGGATCGGCACTCATTTGAAACGCTCCTCCAGCGCGTCGACGGCGGCCTTGGTCAGGACGAGGGTGTCGCGGCGCAGGATGTCGTAGACGTTGATGCCCTGCACGGGCAGCACGTCGATCTGCGGGATGGCGCGGGCGGCCCGGCCGAAATTCACGTCGACCTCGGCACCGCCGATGATCAGCGCATTGGAGAGGCCCATCTTGCCGAAGCGCTCGACGAGACCCTTGGTCTTGTGATCCTCGATCTTGATGTCGTCGACGACGATCAGGGTCGAGGCCTTGGCCTTGGCCGACAGGGCGTGACGCAGCGCCAGCGCCCGGACCTTCTTGGGAAGGTCGTGGCTGTGGTCGCGGACCACCGGACCGAAGGCCCGGCCGCCGCCGCGGAACTGCGGCGCCGAGGCGGCGCCGTGGCGGGCGTTGCCGGTCCCCTTCTGCTTGTACAGCTTCTTGCGGGTCCGGTTAACCGCGGAGCGGTTCTTCACGGCATGGGTGCCGGCGCGCCGCTTGGCGAGCTGCCAGCGGACCATGCGCTGAAGGAGGTCGGCCCGCGGCTCAAGGCCGAAGATGTCCTCGTTCAGCTCGACCGAGCCGGCGCCGGCGCCGTCGAGAGTGGTGATATCGAGCTTCATCAGGCGGTCTCCTCAGCCGCAGGGGCCTCGGGGGCAGTCTGGGCCGACTCGGGGGCGGCACCGTTCTCACGGAACTTGCCCGGCAGCGGCACGTCGGCGGGCAGCTTGCGCTTCACCGCGTCGCGGATCTGGATCCAGCCGCCGGCGACGCCCGGCACCGCACCCTCGACCAGGATCAGGCCGCGCTCGGGATCGGTGCGCACGACGCGCAGGTTCTGGGTGGTGACCCGCTCGACACCGAGGTGACCCGGCATCTTCTTGTTCTTGAACGTCTTGCCCGGATCCTGACGGCCGCCGGTCGAACCGATCGACCGGTGCGAGATCGACACGCCGTGGGTGGCGCGCAGACCGCCGAAGTTCCAGCGCTTGATGCCGCCCGCGAAGCCCTTACCGGTGGTGGTGCCGGTGACATCCACGAACTGGCCGGGGATGAAATGGTCCGCGGTGATCTCCGCGCCGACCGGGATCAGCGCGTCCTCGGACACCCGGAACTCGGCGAGCTTCTTCTTCGGCTCGACCTTGGCGACCGCGAAGCGGCCGCGCTCGGCGGCCGAGACGTTCTTGACCTTGGCCTTGCCGACGCCGACCTGCAGCGCAACGTAGCCGTTCTTTTCGACGGTGCGGTGGGCAACCACTTGGCACTGATCGATCTTGAGCACTGTGACGGGGACATGCTCCCCCGCGTCCGTAAAGACGCGGGTCATCCCGACCTTCTGTGCGATGACGCCTGAGCGCATAGGTCTCTCCCTCGCGCGATGAAACGGTAAGCTCTAAGTCCCGGCGGGACTCAGAGCTTGATCTCCACGTCCACGCCGGCGGCGAGGTCGAGCTTCATCAGCGCGTCCACGGTCTGCGGCGTCGGATCGACGATATCGAGCACGCGCTTGTGCGTGCGCATCTCGAACTGCTCGCGCGACTTCTTGTCGATGTGCGGCGAGCGGTTGACGGTGAACTTCTCGATATGCGTCGGAAGCGGGATCGGGCCCCGGATGGTCGCGCCGGTGCGCCGGGCCGTGGAGACGATCTCCTTGGTCGACGCATCGAGGATGCGGTGATCGAACGCCTTCAGGCGGATGCGGATGTTCTGACCGTTCATGTTCCTGGAACCTTGAGAGGGACGGCGGGGAGTGCGGGGGCGAAACCCCGCCGCGCCCTGCTAAGGATGCGTCTGTGAGCTCAATCGTTGATGGCGGCGACGACGCCGGCGCCGACGGTACGGCCGCCCTCGCGGATGGCGAAGCGCAGCTTCTCCTCCATGGCCACCGGCACGATCAGCACCACGTCCATGGTCACGTTGTCGCCCGGCATCACCATCTCGGTGCCCTCCGGCAGCGTCACGATCCCGGTCACGTCCGTCGTGCGGAAGTAGAATTGCGGCCGGTAGTTCGTGAAGAACGGCGTGTGCCGGCCGCCCTCCTCCTTGGTCAGGATGTAGGCCTCGGCCTTGAACTTGGCGTGCGGCTTCACCGAACCCGGCTTGCACACGACCTGGCCGCGCTCCACGTCCTCGCGCTTCGTGCCGCGCAGCAGCACGCCGACGTTGTCGCCCGCCTGGCCCTGGTCGAGCAGCTTGCGGAACATCTCCACGCCCGTCACCGTCGTCGTCTGCGTGTCGCGGATGCCGACGATCTCCACCGTCTCGCCGACCTTCACGATCCCGCGCTCGACCCGGCCCGTCACCACCGTGCCCCGGCCCGAGATCGAGAACACGTCCTCGATCGGCATCAGGAACGGCAGGTCGATCGGGCGCTCCGGCTGCGGGATGTAGCTGTCCACCGTCGCCATCAGCGCCAGCACCGCCTCCTTGCCGATCTTGGGCTCCTTGTCCTCCAGCGCCATCAGCGCCGAGCCCTTGGTGATCGGGATGTCGTCGCCGGGGAAGTCGTACTTCGACAGCAGCTCGCGCACCTCCAGCTCGACCAGCTCCAGAAGCTCCTCGTCGTCGACCATGTCGACCTTGTTCAGGAACACCACCAGCGCCGGGACGCCGACCTGGCGGGCCAGCAGGATGTGCTCCCGCGTCTGCGGCATCGGGCCGTCGGCCGCCGACACCACGAGGATCGCGCCGTCCATCTGCGCCGCGCCGGTGATCATGTTCTTCACGTAGTCGGCGTGGCCGGGGCAGTCGACGTGCGCGTAGTGCCGGTTGGCCGTCTCGTACTCCACGTGCGCCGTCGAGATCGTGATCCCGCGCGCCTTCTCCTCCGGAGCCTTGTCGATCTGGTCGTAGGCCGTGAACGTCGCCCCGCCCGTCTCCGCAAGGACCTTCGTGATCGCCGCCGTCAGCGACGTCTTGCCGTGATCCACGTGACCAATCGTGCCGATGTTGCAGTGCGGCTTGGTGCGAGCGAACTTTTCCTTGCCCATGATTCCCACTTCCTGCGGCGGGGACCTTCGAAAGGCCCCGGATCCTGGTCGGCCGCCCCGAACTCGGACAGGGCGCAAAACGCGGTCCGCTTAGAGGCTCGGCCGCCGGGGATCAAGCTCCCGGGCGGCCGGAGGCGCGGGGGCCGCCCGCGCTGTCAAGCCGGAGCGAGGCCATCTCGAACCGACGAACACCAATGCCGGCCAATATCGCGGTCGCTTTCAAGCCACAGTGTTGCATCCCGGGCATAGCCGGATCGGTGTGGCCGAGCTTAACTGCGCCCAACTCAGCGCAACTCCGGATGTTCGCCCTCATGATGAAGAAGCTCCTCCTCGCGAGCGCCGCCACGGCCCTCCTGACCGGCGCCGCCTCGGCCGCCGACCTGCCGCGCCGCGCGGCCCCGCCGCCGGTCTTCACCCCCGTGCCGGTCTTCACCTGGACGGGCTTCTACGGTGGTCTCGAGACGGCCTACACCTTCACGGATCGCGAGCGGATCACCACCACCGGCGTCCTGCCGGGGAACGCCAACAATGTGGCGCTCGGTCGCCGCCCGCTCCTGACCTCGACCTCGCAGGACGGCTTCGCCAACATCGGCGGCACCGCCGGCTACAACTACCAGTTCACGCCCGGCTCGGGCATCGTCGTCGGTCTGGCCAACAGCATCGACTGGACGGACATCACCAAGAACCGGGTCGTCCTCGGCACCGGCAACGTCGCCGGCGGACCGCCGAACATCAGCCAGTTCCGGCAGAGCCTCGACTGGCTCGGCACCCTCACGGGCCGCGTCGGCTACGCCTTCGACCGCGTCCTGGTCTACGGGATGGGCGGCCTCGCCTACGGCAACGTGTTCCACGATGCCAACTTCTACACCCCCGGCGGCGCCCTTCAGTTCGCCGGCCGCTACGACGACTTCAAGACCGGCTTCGCCTATGGCGGCGGCGTCGAGTTCGCGCTGCCCACCGACAGCTTCCTGAACACCTTCGCGGTCGGTCGCTACCTGGGCATCAAGTACGACGCCATCACCGTGAAGGCCGAGTACGTGCACTACGATCTCGGCACCCAGAACGTGCTGGTCGCCGCCATTCCGGGCGTCGGCAACGGCTCCTACATCTCGCGCTTCCGCACTGAGGGCAGCATCGTCCGCGCTGGCTTCAACTATAAGTTTGGCGGCTTCTAGGGCCTGATCCCGGGACAATCGTCCCGGACACCGAACGTGGGCGCGGGCCGGAATCGGCCCGCGCCCTTTTTGTTCGGGAGGCCGGAAGGAAAGCCGGCAAACGATCCGTTCAGCAGGCGCGCAGGTGCGCCACCAGCCGCGCGGCCGCCGCCTCCGGCGCCCCGGTGTTGAGGATCCGCAGATCGGCCTCGACCGGCACCGCCCGGGCGAGGCGCGCGGCGAGGTCCCCGTCCGCGGCGCGGCCCCGCGCCGCGAGGCGCTGCATCAGGGTCTCCGGCGGGGCCGTGACCTCCACGACGCTCACCCGCGGGCAGGCATCGCGGGCCTGCGCGACGACCCGGCGCGAGACGTTGCAGACCACCACGCGGCCCTCCGCCGCCAGGCGGCCGGCCTCCGCCGGGAGCGCGTAGCCGAGGCCGTGGGCCCGCCAGTGCAGGGTGAAGCGGCCCGCCGCGCAGGCCGCCGCGAAGGCGGCCTCGTCGATCTGGTCGTTGTCCTCGTCCGGCGACGGCGGACGCGTCACGAGGCGGCGCGGGAAGACGTAGCGCGGGTCCCCGTCGAGCGCCGCCCGGGCGAGGCGGATCAGCGTGTCCTTGCCGGCCCCGCTCGGGCCGACCACCAGGACCAGGCACCCCGCCATCAGGCGACCCGCCGGCCGGCGCGCCAGACCGCGCGGACCACCGGCACGCCTTCGGCCCGCTGCACCCGGACGAGGTCGGCCCGCAGGCCCGGCGCCAGGGCGCCGCGGTCGGTCAGCCCGGTGACGCGGGCCGGGTTCGCCGTCACCGTGGCGAGCGCCTCCGGCAGGGTGATCGCCGGCACCCGCTCGGGCAGCAGGAAGGCGGCCATCAGCAGGCTGGCCGGCACGTAATCCGACGACAGGATGTCGAGATGCCCGGCCTCGGCCAACGTCTGGGCGGCGACGTTCCCGGAATGCGAGCCGCCGCGGATCAGGTTCGGCGCGCCCATCATCACGGTGAGGCCCCGGCGGTGGGCGGCCTGCGCCGCCTCCAGGGTGGTGGGGAATTCGGCGAGCCGCACCCCCTCGCCGACCGCGAGATCGACATCGGCCAGGGTGGTGTCGTCGTGGCTCGCCAGGGGGATGCCCATCTCCCGCGCGTAATGGACCAGGGCCGGGCGGTTGCTGGCATTGCGGGCCTGGCCATCCCGGATCTTGCGCTCGGTGTTGGCCCGGATCTCGTCGATCGGGCGGCCGCCCCGGGTCGCGTAGGTGAGGTACTTCTCCATGTCGCGGAACTGCCGCTGGCCCGGGGTGTGGTCCATCAGCGAGATCAGCCCCACGGGATGGTGCGCGCTGAAGGCCGCCACCGAATCGAGCACGTCGGCCGAGGGCAGTTCGCACCGCAGATGCGTGAAGTGCTCGGCCCGGAACAGGCCCTGGGCGCGCGCGGTGGCGATCGCGGCCCCCAGCTGCTCCAGCTCCGAGCCGAGGCCGCTGCCGTCCGGATCGCTGCCCGCGCGCAGGGAGTCGAACACCGTGGTGATGCCCGAGGCGGCGATCTGGGAATCGTAGGCCAGCACCGCCCCGAGCGGGTGCCAGCGCACCTTCGGCCGGGGGGCGTAGTGGCTCTCGAGGTGGTCGGTATGCAGCTCGACCAGCCCGGGGATCAGGTAGTCGCCCCCGAGGTCGAGGCCGCGGGCTCCCGCGCGCCCCTCGCCGATCTCCGCGATGGCCCCGTCGATGACGGCGAGCCAGCCGCGCTGGATCCGGTCCGGCAGGACCAGGGTCGCGTTCTCGATGATCAGGTCGTCCATCGTGTCGGTCCTCACGCGGCCCGGGCTCGCGGCGCGAAGCGGGTGACGTCGACCACCCGGGTGGCCACAGCCTCGCGCATCTCGCTGTCGTGGAAGATGCCGAGCACGCCGGCGCCGGCTTTCAGCTTCTCGCGGACGAGCTCGGCCACCACGGCACGGTTCTGGGCGTCGAGGGAGGCGGTGGGCTCGTCGAGGAGCAGCAGCGGCCGGTCGGCGACCAGGCCCCGGGCGATGTTGACCCGCTGCTGCTCGCCCCCCGAGAAGGTCGCGGGCGGCAGGCCCCAGAGCCGCTCGGGCAGGTTGAGCCGGGCGAGCAGATCCTTCGCCCGCGCCTGCGCCGTCGCCGCGTCGAGCCCGCCCTCGCGGCCGGCGGCCTCGACCACGTCGAGGGCCGAGACCCGGGGGATCACCCGCAGGAACTGCGACACGTAGGCGATGACCCGCGCCCGCAGGGACAGGATGGTGCGCGGGTCGGCCCGGACCACATCGATCACAGCGTCGCCGTCGCGGACCCGGATCGCGCCCGCGTCGCAGCGGTAATTGCCGTAGGCCATCTTGAGCAGCGAGGACTTGCCCGCTCCGGAGGGGCCGCCGAGCACGACGCACTCGCCGGGCTCCACCGCGAGGCTGACATCGCCCACCACCGGCAGCACGAGGCCGCCGCGCAGGTGCAGGGTGAAGCTCTTGGCGACGTCCTGGAAGGTCAGAAGCGCAGTCATGCGGCGAGCACCGAGGAGACGAGGAGCTGGGTGTAGGCGTGCGCGGGATCGTCGAGCACCTGGTCGGTCAGCCCGGTCTCGATGACCCGGCCGGCGCGCATGACCACGATCCGGTGCGACAGGAGCCGCGCCACCGCGAGGTCGTGGGTGACGATGATCACGGCGAGCCCGAGCTCGGCCGAAAGCCGCCGGATCAGATCGAGGAGCCGGGCCTGGACCGAGACGTCGAGCCCCGAGGTCGGCTCGTCCATCAGCACCAGCCGGGGGCCGGTGACGAGGTTGCGGGCGATCTGGAGCCGCTGGCGCATGCCGCCGGAGAACCGCGTCGGCGGGTCGTCGATCCGGTCGGCGCCGATCTCGACCCGGCCGAGCCAGTCGAGCGCCTGGGCGCGGATCCGGCCGTAATGGCGCTCGCCCATCCCCATCAGCCGCTCGCCGACATTGCCGCCGGCCGAGACCGCCATGCGCAGGCCCTGGGCCGCGTCCTGGCGCACGAACCCCCACTCGGTGCGCATCAGCGCCCGACGCCCGGCCTCGCTCAGGCCGGCGAGGTCGCGCAGGCCGCCGTCGCGCATCCGGTAGGAGACCGTCCCGGCCTCCGGGGCGAGC
The DNA here is from genome assembly GCA_964242725.1 of uncultured Methylobacterium sp. Lineage (GTDB taxonomy): Bacteria > Pseudomonadota > Alphaproteobacteria > Rhizobiales > Beijerinckiaceae > Methylobacterium. The sequence continues at coordinate 4,676 of CAXTCV010000055.1, read as the reverse complement.
TCGGTGGCGATGAGGGAGAGCAGCGTCGACTTGCCCGAGCCGGATTCGCCGACGACCGCCAGCACCTCGCCGGGTACGAGGTCGAACGACACGTCGGCGCAGGCGAGGCGGGCGCCGTAGCGCTTGGTCAGGCCGCGGACCTGAAGCAGGGGCTCGCTCATCGGGTCACCTCTGCGACGTCCGGCACGAAGGGGGGATCCAGGCGGAAGCTGTAGCCGTAGCGCTCGAAGCCGAGGCCCTCGTAGAAGGCGTGCGCCGGCTTGGCGTCGACATTCGACGACAGGGCGAGCTTGTAGCAGCCCCGGGCCTGGGCGAGGCGGAACGCGTGCCCCATCATCGCCCGGCCGAGACCGCCGCCGCGATGCCGGGACGAGACCACGACGCTCTCGACGAGCCCCGAGGGCATGCCCCAATGGGCGATGTTGTCGAGGACGACGAGGCAGAAGGTGCCGACGACCGCGCCGTCGACCTCGGCCACGTAGAGCCCGTACTCGGGATAGGCCGTCTCGAGCCGATCGAGGAGCGCTTCCGCCTGCGCCAGGGTCGCCACCCGCCCGCCGTTCAGCTCGGCGTAGAGGTCGAGGATGGCGGGGAGGTCGGGCTGTCCGGCCCGGCGGACCGTGAGGCCGGTCATGCCGCGTCCCCCGTGCCGACATGCCCGTCCGCGCGGCGGCCCTCGCAATGGTCGGTGTCCGAGCAGACGAACATCCGCCGGCCGGCATCGTCGAGCAGCATCTCGTCCAGATAGACGCCCGCGGCCCCGCACAGGGCGCAGGGCTGGTCGAACTGCTGCACGCGGAACGGATGGTCCTCGAAATCGAGGCTGCGGACCCGGGTGTAGGGCGGCACCGCGTAGATGCGCCGCTCGCGGCCCGCGCCGAACAGCTGGAGGGCCGGGCAATCGTCCATCTTGGGGTTGTCGAATTTCGGCGTCGGCGACGGGTCCATGACGTAGCGGCCGGCCACCTCCACCGGGTAGGCGTAGGTGGTGGCGATGTGCCCGTGGCGGCTGATATCCTCGTAGAGCTTGACGTGCATGGCCCCGTACTCAGCCAGGGCGTGGAGCTGGCGGGTCTCGGTCTCGCGCGGCTCCAGGAAGCGCAGGGGCTCGGGGATCGGCACCTGATAGACCAGGGTCTGCCCCTCCGAGAGGGGCGTCTCGGGGATGCGGTGGCGGGTCTGGATGATCGTCGCCGCGGCGGTCCGGGTGGTCGTCGCGATCCCGGAGGTCTTGGCGAAGAAGCGGCGGATCGAGACCGCGTTGGTGGTGTCGTCGGCGCCCTGGTCGATGACCTTGAGCACGTCCGCCCGGCCGAGGATCGCCGCCGTGACCTGCACGCCGCCGGTACCCCAGCCATAGGGCATCGGCATCTCCCGGGAGGCGAACGGCACCTGGTAGCCCGGCACCGCGATCGCCTTGAGGATCGCCCGGCGGATCATCCGCTTCGTGCCCTCGTCGAGATAGGCGAAATTGTAGCCGGCTTCGGATGGACTGCGAGCTGCACCCACAGGGGTTGCGGGCTCGACGCGCGCCCCATCCGGAACGCCGTCGTCGTGCGGACGCATCCCTGTCGCGCTCATTCGGCCGCCTCCCGGACGCTGTCCGTGTCTCGAGAAAACTCCGCACGCAGGCGCCGGACCAGCTCCAGCTCCGCCTGGAAATCGACGTAGTGGGGCAGCTTCAGGTGCTCGACGAAGCCGGTCGCCTGGAGGCTGTCGCAATGCGCGAGCACGAATTCCTGGTCCTGGGCCGGGCTCGCCACCGGCTCGCCGAGCTCCTCGGCGCGCAGGGCCCGGTCGACCAGGGCCATCGCCATGGCCTTGCGCTCGCTCTGGCCGAAGGCGAGCCCGTAGCCGCGGGTGAACTGGGGCGGCGCCGCCCCGGAGCCCTTGAACTGGTTGACCATCTGGCATTCGGTGAGCCGGACCCGGCCGAGCGGCACCGGGAAGCCCAGCTCCTCGGGAACGAACTCCACCGCGACCGCACCGACCCGGATCTCGCCCACGAACGGGTGGGTGCGGCCGTAGCCGCGCTGGGTCGAATAGGCGAGGCCGAGCACGAAGCCCTCGTCGCCCCGGGCCAGAGCCTGGAGCCGCAGGGCCCGGTCGGCGGGGTAATCCACCGGCTCCCGGGTGAGGTCGCCCGGGGGCGCGCCGTCATCCGGGGGGGCGGCCTCGATCAGCCCGTCCTGGGCCAGCATGTCGGTGACCCGCGGGCAGTGCCCGGCATCGGCGCGCGGCTCCGCCTCGGCGGCGGCCGCGATCTCGGTCTCCGCGGCAAGCGCGAAATCGATCAGCCGGTGGGTGTAGTCGAAGGTCGGCCCGAGCACCTGCCCGCCGGGCAGGTCCTTGAAGGTCGCCGAGACCCGGCGTTCCACCGCCATGACGCCGGTATCGACCGGCACCGAGGCGCCGAAGCGCGGCAGGGTCGTCCGGTAGGCGCGGACCAGGAACACCGCCTCGACCACGTCGCCGCGGGCCTGCTTGAGGGCGAGCGCCGCGAGGTCGGGGTCGTAGAGCGAGCCCTCGGTCATCACCCGGTCGACCAGCAGCGCCATCTGCTCGCGGATCTGCGCCACGGACAGCTCCGGCACCGCGGGGTCGCCGCGGCGGGCCTCGGCCAGGAGCCGGTGGGCGTTGTCGATGGCGGCCTCGCCGCCCTTCACGGCCACGTACATGGTCAGATCTCCGTGACGGCGGTGGAGCGCGGCAGGCCGACGACCCGGCCGGGCGCGGTGAGGATCAGGTCGACGCCCAGGGGGAAGTCCGCGCGGTTCTCCGCGCGCTGGGCGACGAAGCCCTCCGGAAGGGGCGCCAGCGCCACGCGGGCGGTGCCGCGGATGCCGGGGCCGGTGAGGCACAGCCCCGTCCCCTCCGTGATCGTGTCGAGGGCGAGCACCAGCGTGGTGGAGGTGTCGGGATAGGCCGGCGTGCCGGGCGCGAAGGTGCCGAGCGGCGGGCAGCGGGCCGGATCGCCGATCAGCGCGAAGGCGGCCCCGGCCGGATCGTCGGTGAGGGGTGCCCCGGTGTGGAAGCGCAGATACGCGGCGACCTCGGGGGCCGCCGCGAGGCCGGCATCGAGCCAGACCGGCGTGTCGGCATCGGTGAGCGCCAGCGCCACGGCGGCGAGTTCCGGGGTCAGCGGCGCGGGGGGCTCGAGGCCGGCTTTGAGCGGCCGGGGCCGCCCCGGCCGGGCGAGGGCATCCATCACCGCGCGGAACGTGTCCTGCGCATCGTGGACCGGATCGAGGAAACCGGGGGCGAGCATGCTCAATCCTCCCCGCGGGCGACGGTGAGGAATTCGACGCGGGTGGCGGCGGTGCGCCGCGCCGCCTGCCGGCGCGCCGCCTCGGTCCGGGCGGCGGCCCCGGCCAGGGCCGCCTCGACCCCGGCGCGCCGCGCCGGATCCTGCCAGAGGGCGTCGAGAATCGCGGCGAGCCGCGCCTTCGTGCGGTCCCGACCGAGATGGTAGGCGAAGCCGGTGCTGCCATCCGGGAGACGGATCGCCGCCCGGGTCACGCTGACCTCGCCGAAATGGAACGGCCGCCCGTCGCCGCCGATCCGGCCCTCGGCCATCACCAGCCCGGTCTCCGGGGGGCGCAGGTCCTCGGCCGCCGGGGCGCCGAGGCTCGCGACGGCGGCTTCGAGCGCGCTCCGGCCGGCTTCGGCGCAGAGCGCCATCATCGCCTGCCGGGCTTCGATCCCGGGACCATTCCGCGGTCCCGTCGGGTTCGGGGTCATCGCGAATCCTTTCGTCGCGTCGTTGTATAGAGATATAGACAACTGGCGCCCCGGGCACAAATGAAGTTTGGATGACAGGATGGACGCACAGGAGCAGGCGCCCGGCCTCGTCCGGGGCGAGGGGCTGGCGGCGTGGCGGCAGATCGCCGACGCCCTCACGGCCGAGATCGCCGCCGGATCCCACGCACCCGGGCAGCAGCTCCCCACGGAGGCGGCGCTGGCGGCGCGGTTCTCGGTGAACCGCCACACGGTGCGCCGGGCCCTCGCCGCCCTGGCGGAGGGCGGCCTGGTGCGGGCCAGCCAAGGCCGGGGCACCTTCGTCGAGGACGCCCCCCTGGCCTACCCGATCGGGCCGCGCACCCGCTTCTCCGAGATCGTCGCCGGGGCCGGCCGCGAAGCCTGGGGCGACCTGATCGCCTCGGCCACCCGCCCGGCCGGCTCCGAGCAGGCGGCGGCGCTGGCGCTCCCCCCCGGCGCGCCGGTGCTGGAACTGCTGACGGTCCACCGGGCGGACGACACCCCGCTGTCGACGGCGCTGACCTGGCTGCCGCTGCCGCGCTTTTCCGGCTTCGCCGAGGCCTATGCCGAGCGGGGCTCGATCACCCGGGCGCTGGCGGCCTGCGGCGTCCACGACTACACCCGGCACTCGACGCGCATCCGCGCCCGCCCGGCCGATGCCTGGGAGGCGGGGCGCCTCGACATCGCCCCCGGGCGGGTTGTGATGGTCGTCTCGAGCGTCAACATCGACCAGGCGGGCGTGCCGATCCAGGCGAACCGCACCCTGTTCGCCGCCGACCGCGTCGAGCTGGTGATCGGCACGTGAGGCCGGTCAGCGCGCCGCCGGCCCGATCAGCGCCCGGCGCAGGCGGGTCGAGACCCCGTCGATCGCCGCCACGGTGACGAGGATCATCAGCACCAGGAAGGCGACCTGCTTC
>CAXTCV010000054.1:0-19172 GCA_964242725.1 uncultured Methylobacterium sp. | reverse complement strand
GCGGCCGTGCCGTCGCGCTCGGCACGCGCGGCTCGGGCTTCACGATCATGGGGCGAACCGTGCTCCAAGGCTCCGGCATCGATCCGGACCGCGACATCACGCCGATCCTCCTCGACGACGCCGGCGACGGCGCCACGCAAGTTCTCGACGGCCGCGCGACGGCTCTGTGGGGCGCCAGCCTCGGCTGGCCAGGCTTCAAGACCCTCGCGGATGCGCCCGGCGGCGCCCGCTTCTTCGGCCCTGCGCCCGAGGCGATCCCGAAGATCCTGGCGCTGCGCGCCTCGATGCGCCGCCTGACCGTCCCGGCCGGCGCCTTCCGCGGACAGGATGCCCCCATCGAGACCGTCGGGTCCTGGAGCTTCATCCTGGCTCGACCCGGCCTCGACGCCGCCCGTGTCACCCGGCTCGTGCAGGCGATCGACCGAGGTCGGGAGGCCCTGGCCCGCGCCTATCCCCAGGGCCGCGAGAGCGACCCGCGCAACTTGGCCTCGACCGTACCGGCCGCCTGGCTGCATCCGGCGACGGCGTCGTATCTGCGTGAGATCGGAGTTCGTCCGGAGTGACCACCGACTGACGACGTCCGAAACGTCGATCGTTCAAAGGTCGAGACGTACGGGCGCCGCATCGTGCGCAAAGGTGCTCAGCCGCTGTCTTGCGCAGGTGCGCATGATGGAGTCATCCGTCGAAGGTCCTCGGTGCCCCGCAGAGAGCCCGGGGCTCTCAGGCTGCGACTTCGTCGGGCCTCCGGCTGGCCTCCAGAGTCGTCGGCCCGGTGAGCGTAGCCGTACGGGCCGCCGTAGCCGTCGCAGCCACCGGGGAGACCGTGCCTGAGGGCCGCGCCCGTGGCTGAGCCGAGACCCAGCCCGAGGCCGGCATAGCCATAGCCGGGGCCATCGCCACAGCGGTCGAAACCGCCACGGAAGCCGCCGCCGAAGCCGCGCGCATCAGCCGGCCCGGCGGATCCCTCACGGGGCTTGCCGCCCCGACCTAGATGCTGGGCGCGGTCCAGCCGCCGAAGCGGGTTTCGAGTTGCCGGACGAGGGCGAGCGCGACATCCTCCCGCCACGGGCGAGCCGCCACCTGCACGCCGAGCGGCAGTCCCTCGGGCGATGTCCCGATGCGCACCGTCGCGGCCGGCCAGCCGGTCAGATTGTGCATCTGCGCGTAACCGATGCCCTTCTGCAGTTCCTCGTCGAAGCTCGTGCCATGCGGCGGCGCCACGTAGGGCAGGACCGGCGAGAGCAGGGCATCGTAATCCTGCATGAAGGCCAGCATAGCGTTGCGGTAGGCATCCCAGCGATTGAATGCGGCGAGCGCCTCCGTGATGCTTCCCATCGCGGGCGAGGAGCGCGACTGCAGCGACCGCTCGAACAGCGGCGAGATCTGCTCGGTGCCTACCGATTTCAGGAAGGCCCGGACACCGGCTGCGCCGTCGCCGCGTGTCATATCGTAGTAGATGGTCCCTGCCTTGGCCGCGTCCGGCGGCCGGCGCTCCGTCACAGCCACGCCCGCCTGTGCCAGGGCCTCGACCGCATGGTGGACGGCCGCCGCGATCTCGGCGGTGGGCGATGCGAGGCCATCGTCGTCGAAGTACGCCAGCCTCAACTTCGAGACATCGACGCTACGGCTGTCGAGCAGCGGCATATCGACGACGGTGTAATCATGAAAATCCGGCCCGGCGATGATCGGCAGAGCCAGCGCCAGATCATCCACGCTCCGGGCGATCAGGCTGACGTGGAAGACCGCGTTGCGCGCGCCCATCGGCCGGGGGAACTGGCCGGTCCGCGGGACGCGCCCCGAGGTCGGCTTGAGCGCGGCGAGGCCGCAGTAATGCGCCGGGACACGGATGCTGCCGCCCGCATCGGTCCCGAGGCCGAGTGGCGAGCCGGCCGCCGCGACGATCGCGGCCTCGCCGCCGCTGCTTCCACCCGGGGTGCGGGCGAGATCGTAGGGATTGTTGGTTCGCCCGTAGACGAGGTTGTCGGTCTCCAGGGCTCCGGCCAACTCCGGCACGTTGGTCTTCCCAAGCACGATCGCTCCGGCCGCCCGCAGCCGCGCGACGGCTGTGGCGTCGGTCCTCGGCACGGAGTTCGCCCGCCCGAGGGTACCGCCCGTGCAGATCGTGCCGGCCGTCTCGAGCGTGTCCTTGATCGTGACCGGAACACCGTGGAGCGGGCCCTTGACCTGACCACGCGCCAACATCGCATCGGCCTCGTCCGCCTCCCGCCGCGCCGCATCGGCGGTGAGCTGGACCACGGCGTTCAAGCGCGGGTTTACCGCGGCGATGCGTTCGAGATGCAGATCGACGATCTCGCGCGCCGAGCAACGGCCGCCCCGGATCGCGGCAGCCAGTTCGCCCGCGGAGGCGGTCGTGCGCGAAGCGGTCGCACCTGTGGCCGGTCCGGGCCCGACCGCCGAGAGGGCACCGGCGGCAGCCATGCCGACGAGCGCGCCCCGGCGGTTGATCGCATCAGCCATCGTGTCCCTTTCTGCTCCGCCAGATCTCCGGATCGCCATCGCGAAAGTCGTGCCCGCATGCAAACCCCGGCCCCATCGCCCCGGAGGTCGTCCAGCGGAACTCGAGCACGCGGCAGGACGGGCTTCACCGGTCCGCCGGCCGCAGGCGTGACAGGACCGCTCGAAGTGCTCTTGCGCCGATCGCAGGACGGACATCGCTCGACCACGCCGATCCCGCGACGCGGGCAGAAGGTGGCGTCCGGGTGCGCGAGATCGGTCGGCCGCCGGCACCCGGGACAGATCTTCCTGGCCATGGCCAACAAGCGGGCGCAATCGGCCCAGGCGCAGCGCGCGACGTTGCCCACCCAGGAGCGGATCCTCGACCGGGAGATCCGCCGCGCGGACGCGCGGGCGCGCCAGACGCTCGCCGGGCGCTGGAACGGCAACGCCTCCGGGTTTCTGCCGTCCTGGGTCGTGATCCCGGGCGACGGTCTCGGCGCCGTCCGCGGCTCGTTCAGGGGCGCCGCGACGAAGCCCGCGCGTCCGGCCGCGGCGCCGCGAGGCTGAGACCGGAGCGACCGTCCCGTCCGCGACCGGCGCGCCATGATCGCCGGCCGGATGCGATCGCGTTACCCGGCATCGCGCCGGCGAAGCGCGACGATCCGGCCGGGAGCGCTGCGGTCGCCGTGGGGTTGGCCGCGCAGCCTGGACGCTGCGGGCCGGGCGTCAGACGCTCAGGACGATCTTCCCGAAATGCGCGTTCGCCTTCATGCGCGCGAGCGCGGCCGGCGCCTCGGCCAGCGCATACCGGCTGTCGATCGGCAGGCTGAAGCCCCCGGTCGCGATAGCCTGCCCCAGGTCGGCCCGGACGCGCGCGGTGATCGCGCGCTGCTCCTCGATCGACCGGGTCCGGTTGGTCACGCCGATGTAGCTGATGCGCTTCGTGGCGTGGAGGTCGAAGTCGAACTCGCCCCGGGCGCCGCCGAGCCGGCCGACGTTGACGATGCGCCCGAGAACCGCCGCGGCCTGCAGGTTGCCGTTGGCCACCGGCGCGGAGACCTGATCGATGATCACGTCGACGCCCCGGCCGCCGGTCGCCGCCCGCACCTGCTCGGGCCAGGTCGGATCCTTGGTGTCGATCGCCAGCGTGGCGCCGAACTCGGACAGGCGCGCCCGGTGCTCGGGGCTTCGCGACGTGCCGATCACGACCGAGGCCTTCCGCCAGCGGGCGATCTGAAGCCCCATCAGGCCGACGCCGGAGCTCGCCCCCTGGATCAGCACCGTCTCGCCCGGCTGAAGGTGCGCCTGCGTGATCAGGGCGTCGTGCATCGTCTGCAGGGCGACCGGCAGGGTCGCGGCTCGCTCGAACGATAGCTCCGCGGGCAGCGGCAGGGTCCGCCCGTGATCCGCCACGGCATATTCGGCATAGCCGCCGGCGCCGGAACACATGACGCGGTCACCGGGATGAACGTCGCTCACGGCCGTGCCGACCGCCACGACCTCGCCGGCCCATTCCAGGCCCGGCACCGCGCCGGAATCACCGGCCGGGCCGTGCGGCTGCCCCGCGGCGACGGAGAGATCGGCGCGGTTGAGGCCGGCCGCCCGGACCCTGACGAGCACCTCCGTCGGCTTCGGCATCGGGGTGTCGATCTCGGCGAGGCTCGCCCCGTCCGACCCGACCACGATGGCCTTCATCCGAGGCTCGGCCGGGGTGACCAGGCGTTCCTGGGCCACGGCAGCCTGGGCCGACAAGACGTGCGCGGCCGCGCCGGCCAGGAGGAGGCGTCGATCGATGTCCATGGGTCTCTCCCTACTCTCGTACCGGTTCGCTGTCGTACGACGTCCGGCGGTGATGACACGCGCGCCTGCAGCCGATCCAGCGCGGACGCGTCGGACACCGCGGCGCGGCGCAGAGCGGCCGGAGCGAGGAGCGCATCGCAGGCCATCCCGCGCGACCGGCTATCGCGACCGGCAGGAGCGACCCGGATCGTCACGGCCCGGCATCGGCGGTTCGTCGATGCGTCCGAGTTCGACGCCGGTCGTCTCGGGCAACGCCAGGGTCGCGGCGAAGGCGAGGGCGTAGGCGCTCACCGCGCACAGGCCCATCGCGGTGCCGAGCGGGGCGGTCGCCGCGATGAGGCCGACGAGGGCCGGCATCACCGAGCCGAACCCCCGACCGCCGCCGAGGCAGAAGCCCTGCGCGTTCCCCCGCAGGCTCGTCTCGAACAACTCGGCGAAGGTCGGCGTCATGCCCGACGCCAGGGCGTTCTGGCAGGCGCCGAGGGCGAAGCTCAGCCCGATCAGCAGACCGAGGCTCGGGGCGGCGAACACGTACAGGCTGACGGTGAGGGCTTGCAGGAGCAGGAACGCGCCGAAGGCCGGTCGCCGGCCGACCCGATCGGCCAACTGGCCGTAGAGGAGCGGGCCGACAAGCGAGCCGGCGATGTTGGCGGCGAGGTAGCCCGCACTGGTCGCGACCGTGAAGCCGAGCGCGGTCCGCAGGTAGGTCGGCAACCAGATGATCATCACGTAGTTGCCGCCGAAGATACCCGTCGACAGGGTCGCGGCCACGAGCGTCGTCCGCCGATGCGCACGCGTGAAGATCCGCAAGACGGCATCGAGTCCGCCGGTCCCGCGCGGCGCGGCGGCGCGCTCGGCGTACACGCCGGATTCCGGCACGAACCGGCGGATGAGGAACACCGCCGCCGCCGGGACGAGCCCGATCGCGAAGAACACGCGCCAACCGAGTTCCTGCGGGAACAGGCTGGCGATGATCGGAAACAGCGCCACGGCAGCCGCGTAGCCGACGGCGTAGCCGCTGCTGACCGCGGAGGCGACGCGCCCGCGCAGTGCGGGCCGCACGACCTCGCTGATCAGCGTGGCGCCGACCGCGGCCTCGCCGCCGTAGCCCATGCCCTGGCCGAAGCGCAGCAGGGCCAAGGGCGCGAATCCGGTCGCGAACGCCGAGCCGAAGGTGCACAGCGCGACCCACAGGATAGTCCATTGCAGGACCCGGATCCGCCCGATCCGGTCAGCCGCCACCCCGGCGCCCCAGCCCCCCACCGCCGCGCCCACCAGGGAGGCGGTCGCGAGGTAGCCCGCCTCGGGCCGCGTGAGGCCGAGCGTGGCGATCAGGGCCGGGATCACCAGCGCGTAGATGCCGTTATCCATGGAATCGAGGCCGAAGCCGGCAAAGCACGCCCAGAACGTCCGGCGCTCGGTCCCATCCAGCTGGCCGTACCAGCCCGCCGCTCGTGTCCGCAAGGGGCTCTCCCGTCGTCTGTTCGGGCCGCCTCACGCGGCGACGCGCCCCGCACCGCTGCGGTGCCGTTCAGCGCCCGCTCACGCCGGCCCGCCGGCTCCCGCCAGCAGGACGCCGTAGCCCGGGATGGCCTCGCGCAGGCCCGCCGCGCGCAGGGCGTGCCACATCATGCCAGAGGCCGCGGAGATCACGGGCTTGCCGATGTCGCGCTCCAGCGCGGCCATCGTCGCCAGCGTCGGCATCCCGACGCCGCTCAGCACCAGGGCCTCGGCGTCGGGATGGTCGACGAGGCGGCCGAGGCCGTAGGCTCGCTCCGCCGTCTCGTCGTAGATGTTGCGCACGCCCGGCAGATTGCCGTGGCTGGCGACGGCGAAGCCGTGCGCCTCGAGCAGCGCCTTGCCCTGCAGGGTCGCCGCCATCGCGTAGGGCGTGCCGAAGGCGATCGAGCGGATGCCGAGGTGCCGGAGCCCGGCCACGACGCTCCCGAACGCGGTGATGAAGCGCGTGGCGTAGCGCTCCTCCATCCGCGCGACGAGGGCGGCCTCCTCGGCCTGCCCGAGCGTGTAGCTGGTCGCGGTGTGCGCCAGCACGACGACCTTCGGTCTGACCAGGCAAAGCAGGGCCATGTTCGCGTCGAGGCCGGCGATCTGCTCGCGGTTGCGCGCATCCTGTCCCGCGAGGCTGCCGGTCTCGCCGGTCGCGTTCATCCGGGTGTAGTGGACCGAGACGCCCGGCACGGCGGCCAGAGCGCCCATCTCGACCTCGACCGTCGGATTGCCCGGAGGAACCAGGAAGCCGAGGCGCGCCCGCCATCCCATCATGCCCGCTCTCCCTCTGGCTCTGTGTCGAACTGGATCGCGCCCGCTCGCACCGTCGTCGCGCGCAGCGGATTTACGCCGGCGCGCGCATCGGCAGAGAGTGGCGCCGCACGCCGAGCAGGACGACCGGCTCGCCGGCCGGCGACCAACTTATGAACTCACGGCCAGACGCAGGAAACTCACCGCGCTTGCAAATCCGGCAAAGGCACACCCAAGACCCATGGCGCGTGCCGATCCGTGCACGCCCGCGACCGCGAAGCACGCAGCGACGAGGGCAGCGCCCAGGGTCTGGCCGAGAAGCCGCGCCGTAGCCACGATGCCGCTCGCCCCGCCCGAGCGGGCCGGCGGCGCGCTCGTCATGATGGCGCGTAGATTCGGGGCCTGGAAGAAGCCGAATCCAGCCCCGCAGATCGCCATTCGCCAGATGATATCCGCCACGCTCGGATTCGCGGGCAGCACCGCGAGCAGACCCATTCCGATCGCGAGGCCGGCAAGCCCGACCCCGCCGAGCAGACCCGGGGCATAGCGGTCCGAGAGGCGCCCGGCCACGGGCGCCAGAAGCGCGACCACCACGGGCCAGGGCGTCATCAGGAAGCCGGTCTCGACCTGCGAGCGGCCGAGCGTGTGCTGGAACAGGAACGGCAGCGAGACGAAGGCGAGGCCCTGCGCCGCGAAGGCGCACACCGCAGTCAACGCCGACAGGGCGAACAGCGGGCGCTTCAGGAGATCGGCGGCCAACATCGGCGCCGGGTGGTTCCGTTGGCGATGGACAAGGAGGGCGCCGCAGATGAGCGCGCCGCCGATCTCCGCCATGACGCGCCAGAGCGGTTCCTCATGTGCCGCCTCGCCCAATCCGAGCACGAGCAGCGCAAACGCGGCGGCGTTCAGCAGCGCGCCAGGGGCGTCGAAGCTGTGCCCGGAACGGCCTGTGTCGGGCAGGGCGCTCCAGGCCAGTGCGAGAGCGCCGAGGCCGATCGGCACGTTGACGGCGAACAGCCAGGGCCAGGGCGCGGCCAGCAGGATCAGCGAGGCCACGGTCGGACCGACCGCGAAGCCGACGCCGACGACGAAGGCGTTGAGCCCGACGCCGCGGCCGAGCTGATGCGCGGGGTAGATGAAGCGGATCAGCGCGATGTTGACCGCCATGAGGGCGCTCGCCCCGATCCCCTGGAGCACGCGCGCGGCGACGAGCGTCGGCAGGGACCAGGCCAGGGCACAGACGAGCGAGGCGCCGATGAACAGGATGAGTCCGGCGACGTAGATCCGGTGCTGCCCGACGATCTCGCCGAGCGCCGCGATCGGCAGCAGAGTCGCGACGACGGCGAGCTGGTAGGCGTTCACGATCCAGACCGAGGCGCCGGGATCGACCCCGAGGTCGGCGGCGATGGTGGGCAACGCCGTGTTGGCGATCGCGGTGTCGAGCGTGGCGAGCGCCACCCCGGTGAGCACCGCGGCCATGGCCCGGCCGCGCTGGCCAGGCGCCAGCCCGTCGCGCAGTTTCGCGGTCGGTTTCAGCGTTGTGACGGGCATTCGGACGGGAGGTCTCGCGTTTCGAACCGCCCTCGGACTGCGCCCCCTGCCGCACCTTGGCAATGAGGCACCCGCATCACCTCTGCGCGAGAAGGCGGCCCATGGTCCTGCCGGGGAGCCCTCCTGCGCATCACGGATCGGGCGCCGCGGGTGCTCCCAGATGCGACGCTCCGTGGTCACGGCGATGGAGGGACGCATCCCGGTCTCGGCGCGCCTGTCGCGCGACGCACGGCCGTCCCAGGACGCTTGGAGGATCGTGAACGGCCGTTGCCGCGGCAGGCCTGATGGACGCGCTTCTGAAGAGGCGCTGAGGGCGCGGACGATGCCGGGGCTCAGCCATCGCCCATGCCGGCGCACCGCGCGGGCGAGCGCAGATCAATCGTCACCCCCGCAGCCGAAGCAGATCCGGCCGTGCGTACAAAATGATCTCACGAAGAATAATATTTACGCAGACAAGTTCAATATAAAGGCGCGCATCGACTGTCGTTTCCCGGCATCTTCCTGTGCATCAGCAACGCGATTCGGCGCTCTTGAGGGAGGCCCGATGCTGCTCGCGCTCCAAGCCGAACCGGCGCCGTTGCCGTTTGACCCCGGGTCGACGGCCCTGGTCATCATCGACATGCAGCGCGATTTCCTCGAGCCCGGCGGCTTCGGGGGGAGTCTCGGCAACGACGTGTCGCTGCTCGCCGCGGCGGTCCCTCCAGCGCAGGCCGTGCTCGCAGCAGCCCGCCGGGCGGACCTGCTCGTGGTGCACACCCGCGAAGGGCACCGCCCCGACCTCACCGACGCGCCGCCGGCCAAGCTCGCCCGCGGCGCCCCCACCGCCCGCATCGGCGATCCCGGCCCGATGGGGCGGATCCTGGTCCGCGGCGAGCCGGGCCACGCCATCATCGCCGACCTGGCCCCGCGGCCCGGTGAGCCAGTGGTCGACAAGCCCGGTAAGGGCGCGTTCTACGCCACGGACCTCGCCAACATCCTGACCGCCCGGCAGATCGCGACGCTCCTCGTCTGCGGCGTTACCACCGAGGTCTGCGTCCACACCACCGTGCGGGAGGCCAACGACCGCGGCTACCGTTGCGCGGTCATCGGAGATGCCTGCGGCTCCTACATCCCGGCCTTCCACGAGGCCGGGCTCGCGATGATCAAGGCGCAAGGCGGGATCTTCGGCTGGGTCACCGACTCGGCCGCGGTGGTCGCGGCGCTGGACGGCGGCCCCTGATCTGCACGCCCGCAGCCGCGAGACCGCACCCTCGCCAGCCCGAAGGAGAGTGCCATGGCAGATCCGACACGACCGACGAGCCGGCCCGCGCTCTGGGTGCCAGGCGACTGGAACGCCTTCTTCGGCTTCGGCACAAACATCCTCGTCAATATGCTTGTGCTGACGGGCCTGCTGCGCTTCGTCCTCGGCATGCCCGACGGCATCACCTTCGGGCGCATCCTGCCGGCCGTCGGCCTGATGCTCTGCCTCTCGACCGCCTACTACGGCTGGCTCGGCTACCGGCTCGCCAAGACGAGTGGCCGCGACGATGTCTGCGCGCTGCCCTCCGGCATCAGCGTGCCGCACATGTTCATCGTCGTGTTCGTGATCATGCTGCCGATCAAGTTGCAGACCGGCGATCCGGTGAAAGGCTGGGAGGCCGGCCTCGCCTGGGTGTTCATCCAGAGCTTCATGCTGATGGTCGGCGGGTTCATAGCCCCGGCCGTCCGGCGCATCACCCCACGCGCGGCGCTGCTCGGCACGCTGGCCGGCGTCTCGATCACCTTCATCGCGATGCGCCCGGCACTGGAACTCATCCAGACGCCGGCGATCGGGGTCGTCGCCCTGGCCATCATCCTGATCGCGTGGTTCGGCGGCGTGCGTTACCCGGGCCGACTGCCGGCGGGCCTCGTCGCGATCCTGTTCGGGATGACGGTGGCCTGGGGGGCCAAGCTGTTCGGGCTCGACCTCGGCGGGGTGAGCGGCGCCGGCCTGTCGAGCGCGCTGCACGGCATCGGGTTCTCCGTGCCGCTTCCCGCGGTCGACCACGTCTTCGGCGGCTTCGAGTTCCTCGGGACGATCCTGGTGACGGCGATCCCCTTCGGCATCTACGACCTCGTCGAGGCGATGGACAACGTCGAGAGCGCGGAGGCGGCCGGCGACGCCTACCCGACCACCCGCGTGCTCACCGCCGACGGCGTCGTCAGCCTGATCGGCTGCCTGATGGGTAACCCGTTCATCAACGCGGTCTATATCGGCCATCCCGGCTGGAAGGCGATGGGCGGGCGCATCGGCTACTCCTTCGCCACCGGCGTCGTCGTGCTGCTGCTGGCGTGGTTCAACCTGATCTCGCTGATCTCCGGCGCCATTCCCCTCGTCGCGATCTCGCCGATCCTGCTCTACATCGGCATGCTGATCGGCGCGCAGGCCTTCCAGGAGACGCCGCACGCCCACGCCCCGGCGATCGTGCTGGCCTTCACGCCGCACTTGGCTGCCTGGGCCAAGACCTTGATCGACGGTGCCCTGGGGGCGGCCGGCACCAGCGCCGCCGCGGTCGGCCTCGACAAGCTCAGC
Organism: uncultured Methylobacterium sp.; assembly: GCA_964242725.1. GTDB lineage: Bacteria > Pseudomonadota > Alphaproteobacteria > Rhizobiales > Beijerinckiaceae > Methylobacterium. The sequence continues at coordinate 8,554 of CAXTCV010000054.1, read as the reverse complement.
CAGGTCGGCGTCCTGTACGAGGGACTCGGCGTGCTCGGTGATGGTTCGATTCTCGGCGGCCTGATCCTCGGCGCGATCGCGGCGCTGATCATCGACAAGAACTTCCTCAAGGCCTCGGCCTTCGCGGCCGCGGGCGGCGTGCTGACCTTCTTCGGCTTCATGCACGGGCCGTCGGTGGGCTTTGCCGTGATGCCGGTGTTGGCACTGGCCTACCTCCTGGTGGCGGGACTGCTATTGGCCGTCGCCCGCGGCGCGGTCTCGATGCCGGTTCTGACCCGGCCTGCGGACGCGCGCGTGCGTGCGCCGGCGGAATGAGGGTGCGGCGCGGACCTGAAGCATCGAAGCGGGCGACGAGCCGTCATCCGCTCGCCGGGGAGGCGGCCGGCGCACGCGGCGGATCGCACGATACGGCGCCGGGCGGCGTCATCCGCACGCCCAACCCGGTCGCGGGCCTCAACCTGCCTTCTGCGATCGGACGGTCGGCCGAGCTGACGACGGCGGCCTGACGGACCCGGGTGCCGGTGTCGACGAGGTCGATCGGAACCGGTGATCAGGACGGGTGTGCGCCCTCTGCGGTCGTTCGGCCTGCCCCCGAGAACTCTCCCCGAAGCGGACCGTGCTTGGATCAGCGCGGCCTCGGATTGCGGGAGCGATCATCAATCTGATCGGCATCGGAGAAGATGAGGCGCGTTCCGGTTCGAGCCTGGAGTTCGGCCGGGTCAAGACCGGCCACAGATTCACAAACCCTCAGCCCGTCGGGCGTGACGTCGAGGACGGCGAGGTCCGTGAAGATGCGGTCCACGACGGCCGGTGCCGTGAGCGGGTAGCTGCAGCACTCCACGAGCTTCGGCAGGCCGTCTCGCGTCGTGTGCTCCATCATCACCCAGATCGACTTGGCGCCGCAGGCGAGATCCATCGCGCCGCCGACGCCGGGAACATCGCCGGGCTTGCCCGTCCACCAGTTCGCGAGATCTCCCCGGGCCGACACCTCGAAGGCGCCCAGCACCGCCACGTCCAGATGGCCGCCGCGCATGAGGCCGAAGGAGAGCGCGACGTCGAGGTAGCTGCCGCCCGGCAGCACCGTGACCGGCCGCTTGCTCGCATCGATGCTGTCGTGATCGGCCGCCCCGCCGTCGGGCAAGCCGGCGAAGTTGATGATCCCGTTCTCGCTGTGCAGGACGATGTCCCGGGCCGGCTCGACGTACCGGCTGACGAGGCCCGGCAGGCCGATCCCGAGATTGACGACGGCCCCGTGAGGGAGGGCCCGTGCGACGCGGCGGGCGATGTCGTCGCGGGTGAGTGGCGTCATGCGTGAAGCCCCTGCTGAACGATCCGGTCGACGAGGAGCCCCGGCGTGATCACGGCCTCCGGGTCGATCCCGCCGACCTCGACGATCTCGCTCGCCTCGGCCACGACGATGCGGGCGGCCGTCGCCATGACCGGCGCGAAGTTGCGGGCGGTCTTGTTGTAGGTGAGGTTGCCCATCGGATCGGCCTGCCGCGCGCGGATCAGCGCGAAGTCGGCGGTCAGCGGCATCTCCAGCACATAGTCCCGCCCGCCGATCGTGCGGACCTCCTTGCCCGCCGCGAGGAGTGTCCCGGCCGAGACCGGCGAGAAGAAGCCGCCCAGTCCGGCCCCGGCACAGCGCATGCGCTCGACGAGGGTCCCCTGCGGCACCAGCTCCAGCTCGACCCTGCCTTGGCGGTAGAGCGCGACGAAGGTCGGCGAGGTGCGCGGATAGCTGCAGATCACCCTGCGCACGAGGCCCGCGCTCAGCCAGTCGCTGATGTCTCCCGCATGGAAGCCGGCGTTGTTGGCGATCACGGTGAGGTCGCGCGGCCCGCGCTCCAGCACGGCCGCGACGAGGCCCACGGGGACGCCCGCGTCGCCGAAGCCGCCGACCATCACCGTGTGGCCGGTCTCGATCCCCTCGACCGCCTCGCGAAATCCGGCCGCGCGCTTGTCGATCATCGCCGCGCCTCCGGAGCCGATGGGCCGCCCCGGCGCCGGGCCAAGTCCGCGCCGATCCGGTCGCGCATCATCTCGGTGGTCCCGTCGACGTAGGCGGCGATCCGCGCCGCGGCGAGGTGGCGGCCGAACGGCAGGTCGGCGCGCAGCCCGACGCCGCCCATCGCCTGCATGCAGGCGGCCACGCCCGCGAGCGCCATGTCGGCGGAGAACCGCTTGGCGTGCGCGGCCGCGAGCGTGGCATCGGCTTTGGCAACGATCCGGTGCGCGGCGCGATAGGTCAGACCGCGCGCCGCCTCCAGGCCGGTGGCGACGTCGGCGAGGCTCCAGCGCAGGCCCTGGTGCTCGATGAGTGGGCGGCCGAAGCTGTGCCGCATTCGCACGTGGTCCACAGCCTGCGCCAGACTGTCGGCGACGATGCCGCAGACCATGGCGGACACGTGGATCCGCGCGCCGGTGATGCCTGTCAGCGCCCGCTTGAACGCCTGCCCGGGCGGGGCGAACAGATCGTCGTCGGCCACGAACGCGCCGTCGAGCGCGATCGTGGCCGCACCGATCGCATGGCCGCCGATCAGCGGGGCGTCGGCCGCGCGCGAGACGCCCTCCGCCCGCAGTTCGACGAGGAAGCTGGCGATTCCGCTCGCCCCGCTGCCGGGCTCGGTCTGGGCGTAGACCAGGGCGAGATCGGCGTGGGTACCATTCGTGACCCACGCCTTCGTCCCGTACAGGCGCCAGCCCCCGGCCACGCGCTCCGCGCGCGTCGCGATCGCCGAGAAGTCGCTGCCCGCACCCGGTTCGCTCAGAGAGATCGCGCCGATCCGCTCGCCGCGGACCAGGCCCGGCAGGTGGCGCCTGACCTGGCTCTCCGAGCCCTCGCGCGCGATCCGCGTCGCCATCCCCTGCGCGAGGTTCAGCGCGAAGGTACTCGGCAGGCAGGTCCGGGCCATGGTTTCGGCGAGGCCGATCTTGCACAGGTAGCCGAGACCGGAGCCCCCGCGTGCGCCGGAGACTTCGAGCCCCATCAGACCGGCCTCCGCATAGGCGCGGAAGACCGAGCGCGGCAGCGCCGACCCCGCGTGTTCCCAGGCTGCTGCGTGCGGAGCGATCTCGGAGCGCGCGAGCGCGCGTCCCCGCTGGACCGCCTCGCGCTCTCGATCGGTCAGCGGCAGCCCATCGGCATCCATCGCATCCTCAGCCACGCCGCACGTTCCAGAAGATCGCGAACCCGTCGACGAGGTCCTTGAGATCCGAGCGGTAGGCCGTCGGCGCGAAGAACTGCCCGAGCGGGATGTAGGGGACGCTCACGAAGGCTTCGCGCTGGATCTCGGCGGCGAGGGCTTTCTGCTCGGCGAGATCCTTGGCGAGAAACCAGCGGTCCCGCGACGCCTCGATCGTCGGATCGCTCGGCCAGCCGAACCAGGCCTGCGGCCCGTTGGTGCGCAGGGCGAGGTGGCCCGCGGGATCGGCCAGATCGGCGCCCTCGTAGTTCGTGCAGAACGCGCTCCACCCGCCCTTGTCCACAGGGTCGCGCCTGTAGCGGCGCTGCTGCACCGTGCCCCAGTCGAGGGCCTGGTAATCGACGGTCAGTCCGATCGTCTGCATCGTCTCGGCGGCGACGTCGGACATCGCCTTCAGGGCGGGGAAATCGCTGGACACGATGAGCGCGACCGGCTCCCCCCTGTAACCCGCTTCGATGATCGCGCGCTTTGCGGCCGCGAGGTCGCGTGGACCGGTCACCGCCGCCATGCCCGCATCGGAGGCGAGGGGGGTATCCGGGCAGAAGAAGCCGATCCCGTCCCGCCACAGGCTGCGGTCGTCACCCGCCACCGCCTGCATGAACGCCGACTGGTCGAAGGCCGCGAGCACGGCACGCCGGATCTTCGGGTTGTCGAAGGGCGGCTGCAGGTGGTTCATCCGGAAGACCCCGATCAAGCCCTTCGGATCGAGGATCCTCACGCCCACGCCGGGGCTCGATCGCAGCATCGGCAGCAGGTCGATCACGGGGTAATCGACCCAATCCACCTCGCCGGCCCGCAGGGCCGAGGCCGCCGTGCCCGGATCGGACATCGTGATCCACTCGACGCGGTCGAAATGCACGCGCTTGGGCCCCCCGGTGCGCGAGACCGCGCCGTCCTCTCGGGGCTCGTAGGCCGAGAACCGCTCGTAGACGTTGCGCGCGCCGGGGATCCGCTCGTCGGCCCGGTAGCGGAACGGTCCGGAGCCGATGATCTCGGTGACCTGCTTGGCCGGGCCGACGGAGGCCAGCCGTTCCGGCATCATCGCCGGGAAGAAGGCCGCGGACTTGCCGAGTGCGTGCGGCAGGAACGGGAACGGCGTCTTCAGCCGGAACAGGATGGTGCGGTCGTCCTGGGCCGCGAGTTCGTCGGTGGCGGCCATGAGCGCCTGCCCGAACGCATCCTTGGCCCCCCACCGGCGGATGCTGGCGACACAGTCGCGCGCCAGGACGCGTTCTCCGTCGTGCCACGTCAGCCCGTCGCGCAGGGTGAGGCGCCAGATGCGTCCGTCGGCCTCGGTCCGGTGACCCGCCACCATCTGCGGGCTCGGCGCGAAATCGGAATCCTGGCCGTAGAGCGTGTCGTAGACCATGAACGCGTGGTTGCGCGTGATGATCGCCGAGCTCCAGATCGGGTCGAGGACGCCGAGATCCGTGCGCGGCACGAAGCGCAGGGTCCTCGCGTCTGCCCCCAGAGCCAGCCGCGGCGCGGCGAACGCGGCGGCAGCGCCTGCGATCAGGGTGCGGCGCGTGGGGCTCGACGGCATCGGCGGCAGATCCTCAGAGCGCGAGCGTGACCGTCACGCGGGCGCGGGAGACGCAGGGCATCATCCGGTCCTGACGCTTGGCGACCGGCAGCACGACATCGCGGTGGATCACGGTGCCGTCCCGGTAGCCGCACTCGCAGGAGCCGCACACGCCGATCTCGCAGGACGAGGGCATCGCGAAGCCGTGCCGCCGGAGAACCTCGAGCAGGGAGGCATCGGCCGGCACGTGAACGACCGCCCCCGTCGAGGCGATCAGCGCGTCGAAGGGCTCGGGTCTGTAGTTCGCGTCGGCCATCGGCGCGAAGTGCTCGACATGCACCCGCTCCGCCGGCCATCCGGCGGCCGTCAGCGCGGCCTGCACGGCGTCGGTGAGCCGTTGGGGCCCGCAGGCATAGGCATGGATGCCCTCGCCCGGCGCCCCGAGCGAGGCGGGATCGAAGCGTCCGCCGTCGGAAGAGAACCAGCAGCGCAGCCGGTCGCCGCACAGCGTCCGCAGCTCGGGCAGCAGCGGGGCCTGTTCGGCCGAACGCGCGCACAGGTGGAGCGTGAAGTCGGCCCCGCGCGCGGCGAGGGACCGGGCCATGGCGGCGAGCGGCGTCACGCCGATGCCGCCGCCGATCAGGACGTGGCGCCCCGCGCCGACGGCCAGACCGAAGTTGTTGCGCGGGTGCGAGACGTGCGCGACGGCGCCCGCGACCAGGTTGGCATGCGTCCACAGCGAACCGCCGCGGCCCGCATCCTCGCGCTTGATCGCCAGGACGTACCGGCTCCGGTCGGCCGGATCGCCGCACAGCGAGTATTGGCGGATGCGCCCGTCCGGCAGGCGCAGGTCGACATGCGCGCCGGGCTCCCAAGCGGGCAGTTCGGGGCGCTGCGGGTGGACGAGGGTCAGGCGCAGCACCTCCGGCGTGGTGGCGACGGCCTCCGCCACCGTCAGCTTCATGACGATGCGCGCGGACACCGGCTCAATCCACCAGCGCGATGGCGTCGCCCGGACGGATGATCCCGCCGCGCTCGATCCCGCAATTCAGGCCCGAGCGGTTGTAGAGCGGCAGGTAGACCGGCTGGCCGAGCAGTTCCTCCAGATACTTGCACGGGAAGTTGAGGCGCCCGCCGCGCAGGATCACCTCGCCGACCCGGAATCGGCGGCCGACGAGATGATTGAGCGGCACGCCGCGCACGGTGAGGTTCCGGCGGTGGTCGACCGGCGCGAGCCGGATCGGGCCGCCCTGGAGCGGCGGGTCGTTGCGCGCGAGGGCGTCGAGCGCCTCCTGCTCGATCAGCGTCACCTCGCGGGTGTCGGGCTTGGGCGAGTAGGTCCCCGTCCCGAGGAAGTAGCGGTCGCCCTCGATGCCGCGGCCGGCGACGCAGCGGGCCTCGGCCAACTCCTCCATCTCGTAGCTCGCCTCCGGCGCGATGTGGATGGTGAGCAGCGTGCCCCGCCATCCGGTCGCGCCGCCGGGCACGCCGACCGCCACCGAGCCGGCGGCGTGCGCGAAGGCGTCGACGTGGCGGGGTGCGGATGGCGCGCTCATCGGGCCGGCCCCGTCGCCAGCGCGATCGCCTCGACCTCGACCAGCGCGTCGCGGGGCAGGCGCGCGACCTCGACGGTCGAGCGCGCCGGCGCAGCGCTCGGGAAGTGCTCGGCATAGACCGCGTTCATCGCGGCGAAGTCGTTCATGTCCTTCAGGAACACGGTGGTCTTGGCCACGCTCGCGAGGCTCGCGCCTCCGGCCTCCAGCACCGCGGCGAGGTTGGCCAGCGCGCGGCGGGTCTGCGCCTCGACGCCCTCCGGGAACGCCCCCGTCGCCGGGTCGATCGGCAGTTGCCCCGAGGCGAAGACGAGGTCTCCGACGCGGGTCGCCTGCGCGTAGGGGCCGACGGCCGGGGCTGCCGCCGCCGTGGCGATGATGGTCCTGTCCAAATCCGTCGTCCTGTCGCGTGAGGTCTGTCGGGACTATTCCATTCCAGTGGATGCGCGTCCACTGCTATCGCTGCGATCTCGGGCGTGGCGGGGCGGTTCAGTCGATCTGTCGGCGGGCGGTCTCCGGCGCCGCGAAGGTCGCCGCGAGCGTCACGCAGGCGAGCGCGATCAGGTAGGCCGAGATCGGCCACGTCGCACCGCCGCTCCAGGCGAGCAGGGCGGCGGCGATCAGCGGCGTGAAGCCGCCGCTCAGCGCCGCGCCGACCTGGAACCCGAGCGAGGCGCCGCTGTAGCGCAGGCGGGCATCGAACAGTTCGGACATCCACGCGGCCCCGGTCCCGAACATGATGCCCTGCCCGAAGCTCAGGGCCACCGCGACGGTCAGGGTGATGACCGTCGGGTCGCGGGTATCGAGGAGCCTGAACATCGGGAACGCGAAGGCGATCGAGAACAGGCAGGCGGCGATGAACAGCGTCTTGCGTCCGTAGCGGTCGGACAGCCAGCCGAAGACCGGGATCGTGAAGAGCTCGATGATGGCGGCGACCAGGATGCCGTTCAGGATCACCCCCCGCGACAGGCCGAGCTGGCCGGTGACGTAGGAGATCGAGAACACGGTGACGACGCTCACGTAGGCGATCTCCGAAACCTTCAGGCCGACGGCCTTCAGGAACATGCCGGGATGCTCGGTGAGGATCTCCATGACCGGCAGCCGCGCCGTCACCGCCCGTTCCTTGATGCGCCGGAACGCCGGGGTCTCGTGAAGCCGCAGGCGGATGAACAGGCCGACCCCGACGAGGGGCGCGCTCGCCAGGAACGGGACGCGCCAGCCCCAGGCCTGGAACGCCGCCTCGGGCATCAGGCCGATCAGCGCGAACGCGCCGATCGAGAGGATCACGCCGATGGGATATCCGAGCTGGACGATGCTCCCGAAGAACCCGCGCCGGTCCGCCGGCACGCTCTCCACCACCATCAGCACGGCGCCGCCCCACTCGCCGCCGATGCCGATGCCCTGGACGAGGCGCAGCGCCACGAGGAGGATCGGCGCGAGGATGCCGATCTGCCCGTAGGTCGGCAGGCACCCGATCAGGAAGGTGCCGAGCCCCATGATCATCAGGGTCAGCGACAGCATGGCCTTGCGGCCGATCCTGTCGCCGAAATGGCCGAAGACCGCCCCGCCCAGCGGCCGGGCGAGGAACCCGACGGCATAGGAGCCGAACGCGGCGATCGTGCCGACCGCGGGGTCGATGCTGGGAAAGAACAGCTTGTTGAAGACGAGCGCGCTGGCCGTGCCGTAGATCAGGAAATCGTACCACTCGACGGTGGTGCCGATGACGCTCGACCAGACGATCTGGCGCCTGTCCGCGTGCGTCACCGCGCCCGGCTCGGTGACCCGTGTCGCATCCAACGGCATCGCGGCGTTGAGCATGGACAGGCATCCACTTTGCAAGAGGAATTTCCACTCCCTCTCATACAAGCGGCGTGCCAAGTGCGGGCGCCGGTCGCGCGGGCGCACCCATGCGACCTGTGCTAAGCACCCGACCGATCAGCCCCGGGCGCTCAGGAAGACGCGTCAGCCGGAGGACCAGGACGAGACGCGAATGACGGTCACGACAGAGGTGCGGCGCGTCCAGATCGAGGCCGAGGCGCGCTCCCAGATCCAGGTGCTCGCCGAGGAGATCCGGCGCCGGCGGAAGGAGCGCGATCTCTCCCTCGAGGCATTGGCGGCCGTGTCCGGGGTCAGCCGCTCGATGATCTCGAAGGTCGAGCGCGGCGAGGCCGTGCCGTCGACGGCGGTCCTCTCGCGCCTGGCCGAGGCGCTGGGTGTAACCTTCTCCCGGCTGATGGCGCCGGCCACCGAATTGGAGGTGCTGCTGATCCCGG
>CAXTCV010000053.1:0-19471 GCA_964242725.1 uncultured Methylobacterium sp. | reverse complement strand
CCCGCCCGGATGATCTCCTTGCCGTCGTAGAGGTATTCCGGGCCGATGAAGCCGACCACGGTGTTGACCAGCAGCGGCCGGAAGACGCGCGCCACCGCGTAGGCCCGGGCCTCCAGGGTCTGCTGGTCGATGCCGTGATGCGCGTCCGCCGAGAGCGCCGAGCCCTGGCCGGTCTCGAAGTACATGCAATTGTCGCCGCATGGGCCGCGCTTGAGCGCCAGCGCGGCCTCGTGCGCCTCCTTCAACAGGGACAGCGTCACGCCGAAGCTCGCATTGGCCTTCTCGGTGCCGGCGATCGACTGGAACACAAGGTCCACCGGCAGGCCCTGCTCCATGGCGGCGAGGGTCGTGGTGACGTGGGTGAGCACGCAGGCCTGCGTCGGGATCGCGTGGCGGCGGATCACCGCGTCGAGGAGCTGGAGCAGGTCGCCGATCGCCTGGACCGAATCGGAGGCCGGATTGATGCCGATCACCGCGTCGCCGCAGCCGAGGGCGAGGCCGTCGAGGATGGCCGCCGTGATGCCCTTCGGATCGTCGGTCGGGTGGTTCGGCTGGAGGCGGACCGCGAGGGTGCCGGGCAGGCCGATCGTGTTGCGGAAGCGCGTGACGATCCGGCATTTTCTGGCGACCGAGATCAGGTCCTGGTTGCGCATGATCTTGGAGACGGCGGCGGCGATCTCGGGGGTGATGCCGGGGGCGATCCGGGCCAGCGTCTCGGACGGCGCGGTGAGCAGGAACTCGCGGAAATCGCCGACCGTCAGGTGCCGGATCTGGCCGAAGGCCCCTGCGTCGTGCGTATCCAGGATCAGGCGGGTGACGTCGTCGCGTTCGTAGGGGATCAGCGGGCGGGCCAGGATCTCGGCGAGGGGCACCTCGGCGAGGCACCAGCGGGCGGCGGCGTTCTCCTCGGCGGACTCGGCCGCGACGCCGGCGAGCCGGTCGCCGGAGCGGACCGGTGTCGCCTTGGCCATCAGGGCGGCGAGGTCGGCGAAGGCGTGCGTGCGCGGGCCGACGACGTGACGGTAGGCCATGCGGAATTTCCCCCTCGCCGCGTGAGCACCGGATCACAGGATAGCGTGATCCGGGGATCGGGTCTGCTCAGGCCGCGCCGGCATGGGGGGCGGGGATCTCGGTCGAGATCGCGTCCACCGTGCGCGGCATCGGGCTCCCCTGCCCGTCCGAGCGCTGGATCCGCACCTGCTGGTTGACCGGCTGCATGTTGCCGAAGGGCGTCGAGAACGCGATCTCGGCGGCGTCGCGCCCGACGCCGATCCGCACCAGCCCGTCGAGATCCGCCTGGCGGGTGGCATCGAACAGCCACCAGCGGCCGTCGAGATAGGCCTCGAAGACGGCGTGGAAATCGCTCGGCACAAGGCCGTGGGCGTAGCAGCTCACGAACCGGGCCGGGATGCCCAGCGCCCGGCAGAAGGCGGTGCCGATATGGGCGAAATCCCGGCAGACGCCCGCGCGCTTCAGAAGGGACTCGTCCGCCGTGGTCTCACCGTCGCTGGTGCCCGGCTGGTAGGTGATGTGATCGTGGATCCAGTTGCAGATCTCGTTCACCCGGGCATGCCCCTTCGGCAGAGCGCCGAACTCCGCCAGCGCGTAGGGCGTCAGCCGGTCCGAGGAGACGAACCGGCTCGGCAGCAGGAAGGGCAGGATGTCCAGGGGGAGCTGGCCGACCGGCGTCTCGTGGATGGTGGCCGGGTCGGCCCGGTGCACCGTCAGGTTTACCTCCGCATTGTACTCCAGCGCGAACTGGCCGGTGGGCACGTTCACCGCGAGATAGCGGTTCAGCAGATCGGGCGTGGTGTAGAGGTCGCGCTTCAGGTTCGGCGTCAGGGCCAGGCTCTCGCTGAGGATCTCGACACTCTTCAGCTTGGCCACCTCCAGGTTGAAGATGAAGGTGGTGTCGGACAGGATGTTGTAGGACAGACTGCAACCGAGTGTGTAGCGCATCGGATCTCCTTGCCGGGCGACGACCTGTCCGTCGTCCAAGCAAAGCGCGCGCCCGAATGGCGGTTCCGGGCCCGCTGAGCCGCGCTATCCGGCCGGCCGCGGCAACAGCAGGACGGTGAGCGAGCGCACCCCCTGCGCCCCGTGGATCAGCACGCCCTCGATATCGGCGGTGGCCGACGGGCCCGTGTGCAGCACCGCGTAGGCCGAGCGGCCGAATTCCGGCCGCAGATAGGCCGCCTGCACGTTCGGCAGGATGTCGGCGGGGTCGAGCAGCACGATCAGGTGCTGGGCGAGGTAGGCGACCGCGTTCACGATCAGCTCGCCTTCCGTGAACAGGACCGAGCCCGTCTCGGCGATGCCGAACACGGCACGGACCACCGCCACGTCCACGTCCTCGACCTCCTGCGGGGCGCGCACCGCGCGCAGGTCGCGGTTGCCGGTGAGTTCGGGCACCGCGGAGGCGATCACCGTGGCGGATTCGAGCCGCTCGCGCAGGTCGGCGAAGGCATCGTCGGTGCCGGGCTCCGCCACCCGGCCGCCCATACGCTTCAGCCGCTCGCCGAATTCCGCGACGTGGTCGTCGCCGATGAGCGGCGGGAAGAGCGGCACATGCGGCAGCGGAAAATCGCCCGCCGGCCGGTTGGCCCGGATGTCGCCGAGGATCGCGTCCCGGGCGGTCATCGACCGGCGTCCTTCATGCGGTTCTGCTTGTACCAGGCGTGGAAGGTCTGGCGCGGGGCCTCGGGCATCTCGCGCTTCTTCCCCCAGGTGTTGAGGGGGTTGTAGACAGCGAAGCGCGGCAGGACCTTGAGGGCGGAGTCCGCTGCGCCGATCGCCGCCCGGTAGGCCGCCGGCCGGGACAGGACCGCCCCCGCGGCCTTCATCATCCCCTGCTTGAGCGCGGGGATGTGGTGCTCCTCGACCAAGACCTTGCGCCACGCGAAGATCTGCTCGTGGATGTTGATCTTCACTGGGCAGACGTTGGTGCAGGAGCCGTTCATGGTCGATGAGAACGGCAGGGTCGAGTATTTCCGTTTGTTGAAGGTCGGATCGATGATCAGGCCGATCGGGCCGGAATAGGTCGCCCCGTAGGAGAGGCCGCCGGAGCGCCGGTAGACCGGACAGGTGTTCATGCAGGCGCCGCAGCGGATGCATTTCAGCGAGGTCCAGAATTCCTCCATGCCGAGCCGGGCCGAGCGGCCGTTGTCGACCAGCACCATGTGCATCTCGGTGCCCTCGCGGGGTGCCCGGAAATGCGAGGTGTACTGGGTGATCGGCGAGCCGAGGGCCGAGCGCGACAGCAGGCGGATGAACACCCCGAGATGCTCGACCTTGGGGATGATCTTCTCGATGCCGATCGAGTGGATCTGGAGCGGCGGGACGTTGCCGGAAAGATCGGCATTGCCCTCGTTGGTGCAGGTCACCACCGTGCCGGTCTCCGCGATGGCGAAGTTGCAGCCGGTCATGCCGGCATCCGCCTTCAGGATGTAGGGCCGGGTCGTCTCGCGCTGGCTTTCCGCCAGGTAATGGGCGTCGTCGTTGTCGGGATCGGTGCCGAGGGTCTTGGCGAAGACTTCGGCCACATCCATCCGGGTCTTGTGGACCGCGGGCGCCACGATGTGGCTCGGCTCCTCGTTGTCGAGCTGCTGGATCCGCTCGCCGAGGTCGGTCTCGATGATCTCGATGCCGTTGGCCGCCATGTGGTGGCGGAAGCCGCACTCCTCGGTGAGCATCGACTTCGACTTGACCAGCGTCGTCGCGCCGCGGCTGCGCAGGATCTCCAGGACGATCCGGTTGTGGTCGGCCCCGTCCCGCGCCCAGTGGACCTGGACGCCGTTGGCCGTCGCGGCCGCCTCGAACTGCTCGAGGTACTGGTCGAGATGGCTGAGCGTGTGCGTCTTGATCTGCGAGGCGAGTTCCCGCAGCTCCTCCCATTCCGGGATGCCGTGCGCGGAGGTGTCGCGCTTCTTGCGCAGGTCCCACAGGCGCTCGTCATGGGCCGCCTGATGCAGCGGTGCGGCCAGGAACCGTTCGGCCGCCTCGGCCTGGTCGATCGGCCGGTCGCCGCGGATCTTGGCGCCTCGGGGCTGGGCCTCGCGGACCTGCGGCGCCCGGATCGGCTTCGAGGCGGCCTCGGCGTGCTGGAGCCGCCCGCCGTCCTGCGAGCGCGCGCTCTCATCGTCGCGGGCGCGGACCTCGGGGTGGATCACGCCCTCGCGCTCGCGCGGGGTCAGGTCCTCGACGCTCATGCGGCGACTCCGTTCAGCACCTGTGCGATGTGGATGTACTTCAGCGGCACCCCGAGGCGCTCGGCGCAGCCCTTCTGGTGCATCAGGCAGGACGAATCGGCCGAGACGACGTATTCGGCGCCGGCCCGGTTCTGATCCGCGACCTTGTCGTAGCCCATCTTGGCCGAGACCGCCGGCTCGAAGACCGAGAAGGTCCCGCCGAAGCCGCAGCACTCGTCCGGCCGGGCGAGGTCCACCAGCTCGACGCCCTCGACCATCCGCAGCAGGTCGAGGGGCTTGGAATAGAAGGGCTTCACCAGCTCCGAGGGCCGGGCATGGTGGATGCCGCGGAGCGCGTTGCAATTGGTGTGGTAGGCGACCTTATGGGGGAAGCGCGCCCAGGGCAGCGCCTCGACCTTCAGCACGTCGTGCAGGAATTCGACCAGCTCGTAGGTGCTGGCCCGGACTTTCTTGACCTCCGCGGTCTGCGGGATCGCGGTCAGGTGCTCCCGGACCTGATGCACGCAGGAGCCCGAGGGCGCCACCACGTAGTCGAAGCCTGAAAAGTTCTTGACGAACAGGGCCTCCGTGGCGGCGGCCTCCGCGTGGCAGCCGGTGTTGGTCATCGGCTGGCCGCAGCAGGTCTGGTCGTAGGGATACTCCACCGTGCAGCCGAGCCGCTCCAGCAGCTCGAGGGTGGCGATCCCGACCTCGGGCTCGAAGGCGTCGACGTAGCACGGCACGAACAGGCCGATCCGCATGGTTCGACACCTCCCTGGATCGTCCGCTCCGTTGGCCTGGAACGGTTCGAGACTGATCGGGAGGGTCTATCGGATGAGGTTGGTCTTGGCGAGGTCGAGGACCGCGTCACCGCGTCCATCCATCACGGCCCGGAGCACGTACAGGCTGAAGCCCTTGACCTGCTGCCCGTCGATCTTGGGCGGCATCGCCAGCTCGTTGCGGGCGGTGCGCACGTCGAGGAGGGCGGGACCGTCGAAGTCCAGGAACTCGCGCACGGCGCCCGGCAGCTCGGCCGGATCCTCGACCCGCAGGCCGAAGATGCCGGCCGCCCGGGACATCGCGGCGAAATCCGGGTTGTCGAGGGCGACGCCGGTCTCGATGTAGCCGGCGGCCTTCATCTCGAGCTCGACGAAGCCGAGGGTGCCGTTGTTGAACACCACGACCTTGAGCGGCAGGCGGTGCTGCCGTAGTGTCAGGAAATCGCCCATCAGCATCGCGAAGCCGCCGTCGCCGCAGAGGGCGATGACCTGCCGGTCCGGTTGCGCCGCCTGGACGCCGATCCCCTGCGACAGGGCGTTGGCCATGGAGCCGTGGACCCAGGAGCCGAGCAGCCGCCGCCGCCCGTTCATCGCGAGGTAGCGCGCCGCCCAGATCGTCGGCGTGCCGACATCGGCGGTGAAGACGGCGTCGTCCGAAGCCGCCTCGCTGATCGTGCGGGCGAGGTATTGCGGGTGCAGCGGACCGCCGGGCTTGCCCGTGGCGAGTTCGTCGAGGCCGGCGCGCGCCTTCGCGTAATGCTGCCGGCTCGCATCCAGAAAGGCGCGGTCGGCCTTGGGCTTCAGACGCGGCAGCAAGGCCCGCAGCGTCGCCCCGACATCGCCCACGAGGCCGAGCTCAATCCGGCAGCGCCGGCCGAGTTCGGACGGGCGCAGGTCGACCTGCGCGACCTTCGCGTCATGCGGGTAGAACTGCTTGTAGGGGAAGCCGGTGCCGAGCATCAGCAGGGTGTCGCAGGACATCATGGCCGCGTAGCCCGATGAGAAGCCGATCAGGCCGGTCATGCCGACGTCGTAGGGATTGTCGAATTCGACGAACTCCTTGCCGCCCAGCGCGTGCACGATCGGGCTCTTGAGTGCCTCCGCGAGCTGGAGCAGCTCGGCATGGGCACCGGCGCAACCGCGTCCGCACAGGAGCGTGACCCGCTTGCCGGCATTGAGCATCGCCGCCAGGGCGTCGAGCTCCGGGTCCGCGGGCCGCACCACCGGCCTGGCGGGGATCAGCCCGGCCCTGGGCGACAGGGCACGCCTGGGCGCCTCCCGCAGGGCGACGTCGCCCGGCAGGACGATCACCGCGACACCCTGCTCGCCGACGGCGGCGCGGATCGCGTTCTCGAGCACGAAGGGCATCTGGGCCGGGTCGGAGACCAGCTCGCAATAATGGCTGCAGTCGCGGAACAGCTCGGTCGGCTTCGTCTCCTGGAAATAGCCCGAACCGACCTCGGCCGACGGAATGTGGGCGGCGATGGCCAGGACCGGGGTGCGGCTGCGATGGGCGTCGTAGAGGCCGTTGATCAGGTGCAGGTTGCCCGGGCCGCAGGAGCCGGCGCAGACCGCGAGCGCGCCGGTGATCTGCGCCTCGGCCGCCGCCGCGAAGGCCGCCGCCTCCTCGTGGCGCGTGTGGATCCAGCCGATGCGTCCCCGGGCGCGCAGCGCCTCGGTGACGCCGTTCAGGCTGTCGCCGACGACGCCGTAGATGCGGGCGACGCCCGCCTCCTGGAGCGTCTCGGCGACCACGTCGGCGACGTTGTTGATACGCATGATTCGGCTCCGCCATCGCGCATGGTGCGGCAACTTGGTCCGGGGCGCTGGTAAGTCATCCGTCCCCGCCGGGATAGGGGGCGCGCCGCTGGTCCGATGCGCCCAGGCGGCGGCGGGGGGCGGCGGCCCACGGCGCCGCCGTCACGTCCCCGGGAAAGCCCGCCGCGCGCTTGATTTCCGCCGCCCCAGAGTCGAAGGACGTCTGGAAACGTTCCGAAGAGATCATCGTCATGGAAGAACTGCTGGCCCGCGTCACCGCCCGGACTGGGCTCGACGCCGCGACCGCACAGACCGCCGTCGGGCACATCCTCGCCTTCCTGCAGAAGGAAGGACCCGAGAGCGAGGTCAACCAGTTGCTGGCGGCGCTGCCCGGGTCCGAATCGCTGATCGCCGAGTCCAATGCCGGCGAGAGCGGCAGTGGCCTGATGGGCATGCTCGGCGGCATGATGGGCGGCGGCGGCGTCATGGCGCTCGGCCAGAAGCTGATGGCGGCCGGCGTGCCGATGGGTCAGATGCAGCCGCTCGGTCAGGAGCTGTTCGCGTTCGGCCGCGAGAAGGTCGGCGAGGACGCCATGGGGCCGATCATCGGCTCGATTCCGGGGCTCAACCAGTTCGTCTGATCTCGCGCCGCGTGTGCGCCGCCGCACTGTCTTGGGGCACGGCCTGGACGATCGTGAAAAAACAGTTTCCGGGCGAAAGCTTGACGGAACCTGTCACCGCGATCCCCGTTATTGGGGTGTGGTCGGCGAGGACGCCTTGAGCGATTCGACCGACCGCCATCCAGCAGGCCGGCCATGCCCGTGTTCGAAGCGAAGAACCTGGACAGCACGTTCGAGGGCCAGGCGCTCCTCGCCGCAATCCTGCATCCGACGCGCGCTGCCCAGACCCGCGCCTTGCGCCATGGCCGCCGTCGCGCCGAGCGCGCATCCGCGATGGCTGATCCGATGACGCTCGAGCCGCGTTTCCCGATCGTCGCCGACAGTCTGAGCCGGAGCCCCTGCCCGTCGCGCTGATCCGCTCGACCGCTACCAGGGCTGAGGCGTGACCAGCCCCTGGCGGGTCACCACGACCCAGTCCCGACCGCGGCGCTCGACGCCGTCGACGCGTCCGAAGCCGGGCATCACGTCTCCGGGCCCGATCTCCAGGAGCCGGTGCCGGCGACTCTCGAGGATCGCCATGCCGTCGTAGACGTCGCGGACGGCCCAGCCGTCGATCACCGGGGTCTTCTCGACGGCCGCCGGCTTCGGCTTCCCATCGGCCGGCTTGATGTCCGCGAGGCGGGCCTCGGTAATCTTGGCATCGTTGGCCTTCGCTTCCACGCTTCGCGGCTCGGCGAGGCTTCCGGTCTGAGCCGGCTCGGCCTTCGCGACCGGCGTTGCCGGGGGCGACCGCCGCTCGATCTGGGCCGCCAGCCCGGCGGTCCGGGCGTTCTGCTCCCGCTCGACCTGTTCGAGACGTTCGCCGATAGCCGTGGTCCTAGCGGCGAGGCTCTTGTCGAGCTGCGCGAGACGCTCACTCAGGGCACCGCTGTGGGCCGTCGCCTCCTTGCGGGCGGTGTCGGTGGCCGCGCGCAGGTCGGCCAGGACCTGGTGGAGTTGCGCGATGTCGCTGCCGAGCCGCGCGGTTTCTGTCCGACCGGCGTCCAGCGTGGTGCTGAGCGCCACGACCGCGTCGTTGGGCAGGGCGGCCGACCGGGTCGCGGCGATCATGCCGCCGCCGAGCAGCGCGCCCAGCGCCAGGCAGGCCCCCGGGATCGCGAGCCTGCGCGGGTCGATCTGCGCCAGCGTCTCGAGCGCCGCGCGCTTTTTGGCGCGCGGCTCGGACGTCGCGGTCTCGCCGGCCTCCGCCGCCTCCGCCTTGCCGGTCACCGCGGCCTTGAGCAGATCGGCCGGCGAGACGGCCGGCGTGGTTTCGCTCTTGGTCATCGCCCCGAACTCCGCCCGCAGAACCTCGCTGCAAGCGTTCGTTAAGGACGTTTGTTTACGAA
Source organism: uncultured Methylobacterium sp. (assembly GCA_964242725.1). Classification (GTDB taxonomy): domain Bacteria; phylum Pseudomonadota; class Alphaproteobacteria; order Rhizobiales; family Beijerinckiaceae; genus Methylobacterium. The sequence goes on along the minus strand of CAXTCV010000053.1, from coordinate 10,739 downwards.
ACCCTTACCGCCGCGCGGCGGCTCACGCCGCCAGGCCGCGCTTCTTCAGCAGGGGCTCGATGCTCGGCATCCGTCCGCGGAAGGCCGTGTAGGCCTCGCGCGGATCGCGCAGATTGCCGGCTCCGTACACGAACCGGCGCAGGCGTTGCGCCGTCTCCGGATCGAAGATGTCGCCGGCCTCGCGGAAGGCATCGAAGGCGTCGGCGTCCAGCACCTCCGACCAGAGATAGCTGTAATAGCCGGCCGCGTAGCCGTCCCCCGAGAAGATATGGGCGAAGTGCGGCGTCCGGTGCCGCATGCTGATCTCGGCCGGCATGCCGATCCGGCGCAGCGCCTCGGCCTCGAAGGCGGGCACGTCGAGCCCCGCTTCGCCCTCGGCCGAAAGGTGCAGCGTCATGTCGACGATCGCCGACGACGTGTATTCCACGGTGGCGAAGCCCTGGTTGAAGGTGCGTGCCGCCAGGAGCTTCTGCAGCAGCGCGTCCGGCATCGGCTCCCCGGTCGCGTGGTGCCGGGCATGGGTCCGCAGCACCTCCGGCTGCTCCAGCCAGTGCTCGTAGAGCTGCGAGGGCAGTTCCACGAAGTCGCGGGCGACCGCGGTGCCGGAGAGCAGCGGGTAGGTCACGTCCGACAACAGGCCGTGCAGCGCATGGCCGAACTCGTGGAACAGGGTGCGCGCATCGTCGAAGGACAGGAGCGTGCTCTCGCCGGCGGGCGCCTTGGCGAAGTTCATCACGTTCACGATGATCGGCGTGATCGTGCCGTTCAGGCGCTCCTGCGAGCGGAAGGCGCTCATCCAGGCGCCGGACCGCTTCGACGCCCGGGCGAAGTAGTCGCCCAGGAACAACCCGACCTCGGAGCCGTCCGGGTTGCCGACCCGCCAGACCCGCACGTCGGGGTGATAGCGGGGCACGTCGGACAGTTCCGCGAAGGTCAGGCCGAACAGCCGGCCGGCGGTATCGAACGCCGCCTGGATCATCCGGTCGAGCGGCAGGTACGCCTTGATCTCGCTCTCGTCGAGATCGTGCTCGGCACGCCGCACCTTCTCGGCGTAGTGGCGCCAATCGTGCGCCTGGAGGGTGAAATTGTGGCCCTCGCCTTGGATCGCCGCCTGGAGCCGGTCGCGCTCGTCGCTCGCCCGGGCGCGGGCCGGCGTCCAGACGTCGCGCAGGAGCCCCGTGGCGGCGTCGGGGCTCGCCGCCATCGTGTCGTCGAGGGCGAAATGCGCGAAGCTCTCGAAGCCCAGAAGCCGCGCCCGTTCGGCGCGCAACCGGATGATCTCGGCGCCGACCGCGCGGTTATCGGTCTCGCCCCCGTTCTCCCCGCGGCGGGTCCAGGCCGCGTAGGCGCGCTCGCGCAGGTCGCGGCGGGTGGAGAAGACCAGGAACGGCTCGATCAGCGACCGGGACAGGGTGATCACCGACCCGTCGAGCCCGCGCTCGCGCGCGGCACTCGCGGCAGCGGCGCGCAGGAACGGCGGCAGGCCGGCCAGATCCTCCTCGGCCTGGAGCGGCAGCGTGAAGCTGCTCTCGTCGGCCAGGAGATTCTGGCTGAACCGGGTGCCGAGTTCGGACATCCGCGCCGCGATCTCGGCGATGCGCGCCTTGGCCGCGGGCTCGAGATCCGCGCCCGCCCGCCGGAAGCGGATCCGGTACCGGTCGAGGACGCGGCGCTCCTCCGGACCCAGGCCCTCGGCCTCGACCGCCGAGATGCGCGCCCAGAGCTTCGGATCGAGGTAGATCGCGCTGCCGTGCCGGGCCAGTTTCGGCCCGATCTCGCGCTCGATCGCCTGGAGTTCCGGGTTCGTGTGGCTGCCGGTCATGTTGTAGAACACCCCGGCGACCCGATCGAGGGCCTGGCCCGCCCGCTCCATGGCCACCACGGTGTTGGCGAAGGTCGCAGGCGCCGTTTCCCCGGTGATCGCTTCGATCTCGCCGGCATGGGCGGCGAGCGCCGCCTCGAAGGCCGGGACGTAGTGCTCCGACCGGATCCGCTCGAAGGGCGGGATCCCATACGGCGTCGTCCAACGCGCCTCACGGAAGGGATTGTCCTGCGGCAGGCTCGGGAGCCCGGCTTCAGCTGCGTCCGGCATTCGGTCCTCGGATCCATCCATGCAATGGCGCGTCCCGCCGTCACGGTCGTGCAGACAGTGGTCCGTTCGGCGCATCCGTCAACCGCGCCGGCGATCCGAATGCCCGCTCGCTCGTTTGCTAGGACCAACGCCCACGCTTCGAGGCCCCATGCCGGGACGTCTTCCGCCGATCCGCCGACCGTCGACCCCGCTGGCGCGGGGGATCCTCGCCGCGGCCCTCGCGCTGCTGCTCAGCGCCCCGGGTCGGGCGGCCGAGACCCCGGCGGCCGCCGTTCCGGTGCCGCCGCCCCTGCCGCCGGAACGGCCGGCCGCGCTGAAGCCGGCCCCCGCCGCGGAGACGGCCGCGCCGACGCCGCCGGCGCGCCCGCCGGAGCTGACGCCCGCCGACGCCGCCAAAGAGCCGGCGTCGGAGAAGGCCGCGGAAACGGCCAAGCCCGAGATTCCGATCCCGCCGCCCACACCGCCCGGGCGGCCGCCGGAACTGTCCGGCGAGGCGGTCATCGCGCTCAAGGTCGCCCCCCCGGACGACACCGCCTGCCGGACGCGCCTGACGCGGCTCGGGGTCGATTTCGAGCCGATGGCGCCGATCGCCGAGGGTCAGTGCACCGCGCCGCTGCCGCTCAAGGTCACGCGTCTCGCCGACGGCGTCGCGCTGCCGCAGGGGGCGACGCTGACCTGCCGCACCGCCGAAGCCCTGGCGCGCTGGGTCACGGAGGTCCAGGTCGCGGCCGACCGGACGCTGAAGCACGGGCTGACCGGGCTGGAACTCGGCGGCTCCTACGTGTGCCGGGGCCAGAACCATGACCTGGATGCCAAGCTGAGCGAGCACGCCTTCGCCAGCGCCGTCGACGTGATGGGCTTCACCCTGTCGGGCCGCGCCAGCATCCCGGTGAAGGCGATGCCGGACGGCTCCGACGAGGCCGCGTTTCTGACCGCCGTCCGCGGCAAGGCCTGCGGCTTCTTCCGCACGGTCCTCGGACCGGGGACGAACGCGGCCCACGCCAATCACTTCCACCTGGATCAGCGCGAGCGGACGGCCGGTCACCGCCTCTGCGAGTAGCGCCGTGGAACGTTCGTGGAGGCGCAGCATTTCAGCGGGGAGCGCCTACGCTTGCGGAGATCAGGACGTCGATGAGCCCGAGACCTTGGCGCCCCGTTTGCGCGGTTGTGCTGCTCACTTGCATGGCTGCACAGGCCGCGGCCGCACCGAAGGCCGCCAGGGGCGACGAGAAACCGTCCGCCCTCACTGCTGATGCCGTCAACGCGGCGGCCCTGATGCCGCAGGCGGGGGACAAATCGAGCGACAAGACGTCCGCCGCGAAGGCGAAGAAGGCCGAGGGTGACGACGAGAAGCCGGATCCGCTGATCGTCAAGGCTCAGGTGCTGCTCGACCGGGCGCATTTCTACCCCGGCGCCATCGACGGCCGGACGGGCGACAACTACCGGCGCGCCCTCGCGGCGTTCGCCGTGGCCCAGGGTCTGCCCGCGACTGAAAAACTGACGCCGGAGGTCTGGGACAAGCTTCAGGCGACGAGCGACAAGCCGGCGGTGACCGACTACGCGATCACGGACGCCGACGCGGCGGGACCGTACATCGACACGATCCCGCCCAAGATGGAGCAGCAGGCCGACCTGAAGGCGCTGAGCTACACGAACCCGCGGGAGATGCTCGCCGAGCGCTTCCATATGGGCCGGGCGCTGGTCACGGCGCTCAACCCGGACAAGCCCCTCGACAAGGCCGGCACGACCATCACGGTCGCGGCGGTGGATCCGATGGGAACCGACAAGCTGAAGGGGAAGGATCTCCCCCAGGATCCCAAGGTCGAGCGTGTTGAGGTCGACAAGCAGAGCCGGGATGTGCGGGCCTTCGGCGCGGACGGGAAGCTGCTGGCCTACTACCCCGCCTCGATCGGCAGTTCCGAGAAGCCGGCGCCGAGCGGCGACACCAAGGTCAAGGGTGTCGCCTTCGATCCGGACTATACGTACAATCCCAAATACGCGTTCAAGGGCGTGAAGACGAAGCACAAGTTTACGATCCAGTCCGGGCCGAACAACCCGGTCGGACTCGTCTGGATCGATCTCGCCATCCCGAGCTACGGGATCCACGGGACACCCGAGCCCGAGAAGGTCGGGAAGACCGAGTCGCACGGCTGCATCCGCCTGACCAACTGGAACGCCCGGGACCTCGCCGCCCATGTTGCGCGCGGCGCGAAGGTCAGCTTCAAGGACGATTGACCTCCGGAGCGGCCGCCCGCCCACGGGCGGACGCCAAAATGTATCATCGGTTAACATTCCGGTCGCCATTGGCTACGGAACGGCTCGGGAACGCTTGACACGTTGCTCGTAACGGGCGACGCCAAAGGCCACCTCGGGAACCGTCTGTCGTGGCTGTGGTGCGTTTTCAAAGACGCCACGCATGCGGTTTTCGAGCGGAAGACAAGCGAACGGTTTGGTCCCCGATCCGGGGGCGCTCGAAGGGAAGACGGCGCGGCGTGATTGCTGACCCCAACGACGATATTCTCAACGGCGTCCGCGTGCTCGTCGTGGAGGATGAAGCCGCGATCTCGATGCTGCTTGAGGACATGCTGCTCGATTTCGGCTGTGCCGTGGTCGGTCCGGCCGCACGCTTATCGTCCGCGCTGGAGATGGCGTCGCAGGAGGTGTTCGAGGTCGCGATCCTCGATGTGAACGTGGCCGGCGAGCCGATCTATCCGGTGGCCGAGGCGATCGCCAAGCGCGATCTGCCGCTGGTCTTCTCCACGGGCTATGGCGGCGCCGGCATCCGCGAGCCGTTCCGCGACCGGCCGGTGGTGCAGAAGCCGTTCAGCCAGGCCGAACTGAAGCGCACGCTGATCGGCGCCATCCGGGCTGCCCGCGACTGAACCGTCACGCCCGGATCCGCGCCGCGTCACAAGCCCTCGATCGGGAACGCGTTGGCCACGTGGGCCGGCCATCCCCGGGCTCCGACGAACACCGCATCCGCTCGGAGCGTCATCCCGGCCGACCAGGGGTTGCGGCCGATCCAGGATCTGACCGCCCGGGAAAAGCGGCGCCGCTTGGCCGCATCGATTGCCTCCCGGGCATCATCGCGCCGGGGGCGGGCCTTCACCTCCACGAACGCGATGGTGGTCCAGCGCTGGACGACGAGGTCGATCTCGCCCCCCGCCAGGCTGATACGTCGGCCGATCGGCCAGTAGCCCTTGAGCATCAGCACCGCCAGCGCCAGCCACTCGGCGCGATGGCCACGCCGGTAGGCGGCGCGGCGTCGGACCGCGGGGTCGGGCCGCGTCCCGTTCACCCTTCGCTCCGCGCCAGCACGAGGGCCCGCGCGTAGACGAGGCGTCGGGGCTGCCCGGTCTGATCGGCCACGAGGCTCGCGGCATCCTTGATCGAGTGGCGCTCGAGCGCCGTCCGGAGCAGCGCGTCGAGGGCGGTATCGTCCTCCGCGGTCCGCTCCGGCGTCGTGGCCGCGCCGATGATGACCACGATCTCCCCCTTCGGCGCTCCGTCCTGCGCGAAGCGCTCGCTCAGAGCCCCCAGCGTGTCGCGCCGGATGGTCTCGTAGAACTTGGTCAGCTCCCGGGTCACCGCTGCGGGTCGGTCCGGCCCGAGGACCGCAGCGGCATCGGCCAGCATCTCCGGTAGCCGGTGCGGCGACTCGAACAGGACGAGCGTGCCCGGGACCCGGATCAGCGCCTCGAGACGGTTGCGCCGGGCGCCGGCCTTCTGCGGCAGGAACCCCTCGAAGAAGAAGCGGTCGGTCGGCAGGCCCGCCGCCACCAGGGCGGTCATGACGGCGGATGGACCGGGTACCGGCGTGATCGGGATGCCCGCCGCGATGGCGGCCTGAACCAGCTTGTAGCCGGGATCCGAGACGAGGGGCGTGCCCGCATCCGAGACCAGGGCCAGGGCCTCGCCGGCGCGCAGCCTTCCGACCATCCGCTCGCGCACCGCGTCGTTGGAATGCTCGTGATAGGCGAGCAGGGGCGTCGTGATGCCGTAATGCGCCAGCAGCGTCCGCGTGACCCGCGTATCCTCGGCGAGCACCGCATCCGCCGCCGCCAGGGTGGCGAGCGCGCGGATCGTTATGTCGCGCAGGTTGCCGATCGGTGTCGCCACGATGTGCAGGCCGGGCGCCACCGGTTCGGCCTCGCTGGCGAGCCCGAAGGCCGTGAACGTGAGGGCCCGCGGGCGGTCGCCGCCCGGCTTCTGAGCAGGCGGTCTCGTCGGAGCGGCTTGCCCCTGGGCATCGAATCGACGGGTCATGATCGGCGTTCTTGCCACACTGGACCGCTCTCGTCGCGTCGGAGCCGCGCCGCCGGGGGCAAGTCCCGGTCCGCGCGTTTACATTTCCTGGGCACGCCATCACGGTGGCCTGGCCAGCCCGAAGGAGACCGCGCCATGGCGTGCCCGATCGGCGCGCCGGACCGTCTCGTGCGCGTCACCGCCCTGAGCATCGTGCTCCTCGGCGCGCTTCTGCCCCTCGGCGGCTGCCTCGGCGACGGCGTCGCCCGGCGCGGGCCGGCGCCGCAGGCGGCCCTGGCTCCGCCGGTCGAAGTCCCGCTCGCGTTGCCCGATGGGGCGCCGACGACCTCCATGGCCATCGTGGCGGGCGGACAGCGGATCGGGACCGGATCGGTGAAGGTCGCCCTCGTCCTGCCGCTCAACGGGCAGGGGTCGGCGGTGGGCACCGCCATGCGCAACGCCGCACAGCTGGCTTATGACGAGTCGCAGCAGCCCGACCTGACAATCCTGGTGGGGGACGACCGCGGCAGCCCGGACGGCGCCCGGGACGCGACCCAGGACGCGTTGCGACAGGGTGCCGAGATCGTCCTCGGACCCGTCTTCGCCGGCAGCGTCCAGGCCGCCGCCGCGGCGGCGAAGGCGACGGGCAAGCCGGTGATCGGCTTCTCCACGGACGCGACCGTGGCGGCCCGCGGCGTCTACCTCCTGAGCTTCCTGCCGCAGCCGGAGGTCGACCGGGTGGTCGAGGAGTCGGTGGCGGGGGGCAAGCGCTCCTTCGCGGCGCTGATCCCCGAGACCGCCTACGGAAACGCCGTCGAGGCGGCCTTCCGCGAGACCGTGGCGCGCAGGGGCGCCCGGGTCGCGGCGGTGGAACGCTATCCGGCGGGCAGTCCGGGCCAAGCTGTGGAGCGGCTGGCGCGGGTGATCACCGGCCCCGCGGCCACCGCCGACACGCTGTTCATCCCGGAGACGGCCGACGCCCTGCCGGTGGTCGCGGCGGCGCTGACCAAGGCCGGCTTCTCCCCGGCCCGGGTGCGGCCCATCGGGACGGCCCTGTGGAACGAGCCGGCGCTCTTCGCTCTCCCCGCGCTCCAGGGCGGCCGCTTCGCCGGGCCGGACCGCTCCGGTTTCTCGGCCTTCAGCGGGCGCTACCAGGCCCGCTTCGGCGCCGTGCCGCCGCGTGTCGCGTCCCTGGCCTACGACGCCGTCATGCTCGCCGCGGCCCTGGCGCGGCAGTACGGCTCGCAGCGCTTCGCCGAGGCGACGCTGACGAACGGGGCGGGCTTCGCCGGGATCGACGGCACCTTCCGCTTCCGCCCGGACGGGCAGAGCGAGCGGGCGCTGGCGGTCTACGAGATCCGCAACAACGCCGCGACCCTGGTGAGCCCGGCCCCGCGGGTGCTGGCCAAGCCCGGGATCTGATCAGCCGGCGAGTTCGGCGACGATGGCGTTGAGGACCGGCGCGCCCCGTGCGGTCGCGGCGATGCGGCCCCCGGCTCGCCGTTCCAGCACCCCGTCACCCACCAGCATGCCGATCCGGTTGCCGTTCAGCGGCCGGCCCTTGAGGGCGGCATAACGGTCCGGATCGATCCCCTCGCGCAGGCGCAGGCCCATCACCAGGAACTCGTCGGCCTGATCGGCGGCCGAGAGCGTCTCGGTCTCGGCGATGGCGTGGCCGTCGCGTTCGACCCGGGCGAGCCACGCCTCCGGCGCGCGCTCGGTCACGGTGCCGATCCGCCCGGCCTCGGTCACGAGACGGCCATGTGCCCCTGGGCCGATGCCGGCATATTCGCCGTAGCGCCAGTAGAGCAGGTTATGGCGGGATTCCGCGCCGGGCCGCGCGTGGTTCGAGATCTCGTACGCCGACAGGCCAGTCCGGGAACAGAGCTCCTGCGTGACGTCGTAGAGGGCCCGGCCGATCTCGTCGTCCGGAACCACCAGCTTCCCGGCCGCCGCGAGGCCGTGGAATGGGGTGCCGGGCTCGATGGTGAGCTGGTAGAGGGACAGGTGCTCGCCGGCCAGTGCCAGGGCTTGCCCGAGTTCGTCCCGCCACAGCGCGGGGGTCTGGCCGGGCCTGGCATAGATCAGGTCGAACGAGGTGCGCGCGAAGACGGCCTGCGCGATCCGGATCGCGTCGAGCGCCTGCGCCACATCGTGCAACCGGCCGAGGGTCCTCAGGGACGCGTCGTCCAGCGCCTGCACGCCGAGGGAGACCCGGTTGACCCCGGCCGCGCGGTAGCCGTGGAAGCGGGCGGCCTCGACGCTTGACGGATTGGCTTCGAGGGTGACCTCCGCGTCCGCCGCCACCGGCCACCGTGCCGCCACGGCATCGAGCAGCCCCGCGACGGTCGCCGGCTGCATCAGCGAGGGGGTGCCGCCCCCGAGAAAGATGCTGGTGACGGTCCGCCCGGGCGTCCGGCCGGCCATATGGGCGATCTCGGCCCGGAAGGCGTCGAGGAAGCGCGGCTCGTCCACGCCTCCGTGCCGGACGTGGCTGTTGAAGTCGCAATAGGGGCACTTCGCGGCGCAGAAGGGCCAGTGCAGGTAGATCCCGAAACCCGCGTCGCGGGTCGGGTGGTCCGGGCCGGTCGCTTGCATGATCGCCGGGATGTGCGCGCGCCCGCCCCGTTTGGCAATCAGGGGCCGGGCGCGAGGCAGGCCCGGCTCAGCGCCACGAAGGCGCGGGCGCGGTGCGACAGGCCTGCGCCCGTCCGCCAATCGACCCCATGCTTCTCCGCGGCGCTCATCTCGCCGAAGGTGCGGTCGTGCCCGTCCGGCCGGAAGATCGGGTCGTAACCGAAACCGGCGGAGCCGCGCGGCGCCACGAGGTCACCGAATACGCGGCCCTCGAACAGCTCGGTGTGGCCGTCCGGCCACGCGAGCATCAGGGCCGAGACGAAGTGCGCGCGGCGGTCGGTCGCCCCGCGGGCGTCGAGCTCCGCGAAGATCCGCGCCATCGCACCGGTGAAGTCCTTGTCCGGGCCGGCCCAGCGGGCCGAGAAGAGGCCCGGCGCCCCGTCGAGGGCGTCGACGCACAGGCCGGAATCGTCCGCGAAGGCGGGAAGGCCGGTGGCGTCGGCGGCGGCCTTCGCCTTGATCGCCGCGTTCTCGGCGAACATCGTCCCGGTCTCGTCCGGTTCGGGCAGGCCGAGTTCCCCCGCCGAGACGGCCTCCACCCCGAACGGCGACAGGAGGTCGCGCATCTCGACGAGCTTGCCGGCATTGTGGGTGGCGATCACGACCTTGCCGGTCAGCCTGCGGCTCACGCGAGGACCTCCTTCTGGAGGGCGACCAGCCGCTTGGTGCCGCTGCGCGCCAAGCGGAGGAGTTCGAGAAGCTGCTCCTGCGTGAACGGCTCCATCTCGGCGGTGCCCTGCACCTCGACGATGCCGCCCCGGCCGGTGAGCACGAAATTGGCGTCGGTCTCGGCCGCGGAATCCTCGGCATAGTCGAGGTCGAGCACCGGCGTCCCCTTGTAGAGGCCACAGGAGACGGCCGCGACGTGGTCCTTCAGCGGGTCGACCGAGATGATCGAGCGCGTCCGCATCCAGGCGAAGCAATCGTGCAGCGCCACCCAGGCGCCGGTGATGGCGGCGGTCCGCGTGCCGCCGTCGGCCTGGATCACGTCGCAATCGACCGTGACCTGGCGCTCGCCCATGGCCGGGAGGTTGGTCACGGCGCGCAGGGAACGGCCGATCAGGCGCTGGATCTCCTGCGTCCGACCCGACGGCTTTCCGGAACCGACCTCGCGCCGGGTGCGTTCGTGCGTCGCACGGGGCAGCATGGCGTACTCGGCCGTGACCCAGCCCTTGCCCGAACCCCGCAGCCATGAAGGCCCCCGCTCCTCCAGCGAGGCGGTGCAGAGCACCCGGGTGTTGCCGAAGCTGACGAGGCAGGAGCCTTCTGCGTAGCGCGACACAGCGCGCTCCAGGCTCACGGGCCGCAACTCGTCGGCGGCACGCTTGGAAGGCCGCATTGCGGGCCCCTTCTGTGGTGATTGTCGAGGGCCGGGCTCTTAGGCCGGTGCGCCACCGCGAGCAAGCATCGCCGTATGGATTGATCCGGGCGGGTCGGCCGGACATGATCGGACCACAGGATGACCGCGTGACAGACCCGAACTCTCGTTTCCCGAACGATCCACCGATGCAGGCCCTCGCCGCCCTCAACGAACGCGCCCGGGAGATCTTCCGGCAGATCGTCGAGAGCTACCTCACCACGGGCGAGCCGGTGGGATCGCGCAATCTCGCGCGGATCCTGCCGATGGCGCTGTCGCCGGCCTCGATCCGGAATGTGATGGCGGATCTGGAGCATTCCGGCCTGATCTTCGCGCCGCACACCTCGGCCGGCCGCCTGCCGACCGAGCTCGGCCTGCGGTTCTTCGTCGACGCCATGCTCGAACTCG
>CAXTCV010000052.1:0-20296 GCA_964242725.1 uncultured Methylobacterium sp. | reverse complement strand
TCGAGGATGCCCGCGACGTGATCATCAAGGTGACGAGCTGCGCGATCTGCGGCTCCGACCTCCACCTGATGGACGGACTCATGCCGACCATGAAGAGCGGCGACGTCCTCGGCCACGAATTCATGGGCGAGGTCGTCGAGGTCGGCCAGGGCTTCACCAAGTTCAAGACGGGCGATCGGATCGTCGTCCCGTTCAACATCAATTGCGGCGCCTGTCGGCAGTGCAAGCTCGGCAACTTCTCAGTGTGCGAGCGCTCGAACCGCAATGCCGAGATGGCGGCGGCGCAGTTCGGCTACCCGACCGCGGGCCTGTTCGGCTATTCGCACCTCACCGGCGGCTATGCGGGCGGCCAGGCCGAGTACGTGCGCGTGCCCATGGCCGACGTGGCGCCGATGAAGGTGCCGGACGGCATGGATGATGAGGCGGTCCTGTTCCTCACCGACATCCTGCCCACCGGCTGGCAGGGCGCCGAGCATTGCGAGATCCAGGGCGGCGAGACCATCGCGATCTGGGGCGCCGGGCCGGTCGGCCTTTTCGCGATCCAGTCGGCCAAGATCATGGGGGCCGAGCGCATCATCGCCATCGACACGGTGCCGGAGCGCCTCGCGCTGGCCCGGAAGGCGGGCGCCACCGACATCATCGATTTCATGAACGAGGATGTGTTCGAGCGCATCAAGGAGATCTCCAAGGGCCAGGGCGCCGACGGCGTGATCGACTGCGTCGGCATGGAGGCGAGCGGGGGCCATGGCGGCCTCACCGGCATGCTCTCCGCCGTTCAGGAGACGCTGACCGCCACCGAGCGGCCCTACGCCCTCGCCGAGGCGATCAAGGCGGTCCGGCCCTGCGGAATCGTCTCGGTGCCGGGCGTCTACGGCGGCCCGATCCCGGTCAACATGGGCTCGATCGTTCAGAAAGGCCTGACCCTGAAGAGCGGCCAGACCCATGTGAAGCGCTACCTCGAGCCGCTGACCAAGCTGATCCAGGCGGGCAAGATCGACATGACGAGCCTGATCACCCACCGCTCGCACGACCTCGCGGACGGGCCGGACCTCTACAAGGCCTTCCGGGACAAGACGGATGGCTGCGTGAAGGTCGTGTTCCACCTCTGAGGCGTCGGAATCGCTCCCGCTCGCGTCGCGATCGGGAGCGGCTGCCGGTCCGTGTCCCGGTGTCTGCACCGCCCCCGAGCTGGCGCGCTCCGGGCGGCCGATCGGCGACCCCGCCCTCGGGCACGGGACAGCCGTTGCGCCCCCTTTCCCGCGACGCGCGATACCCGGGGCGGCATCGCCCAGACGGGGCCCGCCCAGACGCGTCCGGCAGCGGCTCGATCCGCGGGCCGCAGCGATCCCCGATATGCAATCGGCCAGATCTGATCTCCGGCGTTCGGAGATACGCCCACTGCCCCGCAGGTTCTGGAACGCAATACAACACATCATCCCGACAGACGCGCCTGTCAAAACGAATGACTTCTCTCAAATTTAAATCTTCAATCGGAAAATATTCGAATTCCGATCAAATTTTATCGTCCAGCATCGACTGGAATGCGAACGAGATCTTCACAGAATCTCGTACCCAGAAGAACAAAAACGACGTAAGAGGGCAGCTGTTCCGTCTGGTTCGTAGACATCCGGCAAGAAGGCGACAGCCACCAAGCGGGGGGAGCACATCCACATGGCGATTTTTTCTGATCGGGGGACAATCTCGAAACTCGACGCCTTGGACCGGTCTCAGGCCGTGATCGAGTTCGGGATCGACGGGACGATCCTGATGGCCAACAAGAACTTCTGCGACGCGCTCAACTACCGGATCGAGGAGATCCGCGGGCAAAAGCACGAGCGCCTGGTCGATCCGACCTATCGCGACAGCGCGGCGTATCGCGCGTTCTGGTCGGCGCTGCGGGGCGGTGCGTTCCAGGCGGGCGAGTTCAAGCGCATCGGAAAGGACGGCCGCGAGGTCTGGCTGCAGGCCACCTACAACCCGATCCTCGGCCGCGGCGGCAAGCCGGTCCGGATCGTCAAGTTCGCCAGCGACGTCACCGAGCGGGTGATGCGCACGATCGGCTACGAGGGCCAGATCAAGGCCATCAACCGGTCGCAGGCCGTGATCGAGTTCGGGGTCGACGGGACGATCCTCACCGCGAACGACAACTTTCTCAGCGTGATGGGCTACCGGCTGGAGGAGATCGTGGGCCGCCGCCACAGCCTGTTCATCGAGGCGGCCGAGCGTGACGGCGCCGCGTACCGGACCTTCTGGAGCCGTCTGGCCAGCGGCCAGTACGAGATGGCCGAGTTCCGGCGCGTCGCCAAGGACGGCCACATCGTCCACATCCAGGGCTCGTACAATCCGATCTTCGACCGGGACGGACGTCTCCTCCGGATCGTCAAGTTCGCCACCGACGTCACCGCCCTGGCCCAAGACCGCGACCGCCGCGCCGAGTTGCAGGGCGTCATCGCCCGCGACCTGAACGCCATCGCGGAGGCCTCCGCGAACGTCTCGCAGCAGGCCGGACAGGCGGCGGGCGCCTCGACGGAGGTCGGCAGCGAGATCCAGGCGGTCGCGTCCGGGGCCGAGCAGCTCGCCACCTCGGTCGCCGAGATCAGCAGCCAGGTGGCCCAGGCGTCCGAGATCTCCGGCCGGGCCGTCGATCAGGCCAAGACCACGCAGACGATCATCGGCGGCCTCAGCGCGGCGGCCACGCAGATCGGCGAGGTCCTGGCGCTGATCCAGAGCATCGCGGCGCAGACGAAACTCCTGGCCCTCAACGCCACCATCGAGGCCGCCCGCGCGGGGGATGCGGGACGGGGCTTCGCGGTGGTCGCCGCGGAGGTCAAGGCCCTGGCCGACCAGACGGCCCGGGCGACCGGGCAGATCGGGACCCAGGTCGCCGGGACCCAGGAGGCCACCCGGGAGGCCGTGACGGCGATCGGCACGATCCAGGCCACGATCGTGCGGCTGAACGCGGTGGCGGGCGCGATCTCCACGGCCGTCGAGGAGCAATCCGCGGTCACGCGCGCGATGTCGGCGAACATGCAGACGGCTGCGCAGGGGGTCGGCGCCATCGCCGACGGCCTCGGCGCCATCGCCCAGTCCGCCCGGGAGGCGGATCAGGCCACGCAGAAGCTGCGCGCCGCCGCCCAGAGCCTGGCGTGACCGGACGCGCGGGCGCGGCGCACCGCTGTTGAGGGAGCCGCGCCCCGCGCCGAGAAGGGCGCGGGGTTCCGGGCGCGGCCAAGGCCGGGCCGCGGTCCGCACCGGCGGGACGCGCCCTGTGCAATCTCTACAGCCTGCGCACCGGACCGGCGGAGCTGCGCCGCGCCCTCGGGATCGCGCAGGACGGCACCGGCAACCTGCCGCCGCCGGCGATCTTCCCCGACCAGATGGCGCCGGTCGTCCGGGCCGGCGCGGCCGGCCGGACCCTCGCGATGCTGCGCTGGGGCATGCCCGGTCCGACGGCGTTCGGCAAGCTGCTGGCCACCAACGTGCGCAACGTCGCGAGCCCGCATTGGCGGCCCTGGCGGGGGGTCGGCCATCGCTGCCTCGTGCCGGCCACCGCCTTCAGCGAATATGCCGACACCAAGCCGCGCAAGACGCCGGTCTGGTTCGCCCTCGGGGCGGACCGGCCGCTCTTCGCCTTCGCGGGGATCTGGCGGCCCTGGACCGGCATCCGGGGGACGAAGCGCGAGAACCCGGACCGGGTCGAGGCGGAGCACGCGCTGGTCGCCTTCCTGACCACGGAGGCCAACGGCGTCGTCGGACCGGTTCATCCCAAGGCGATGCCGGTCCTGCTCACGAAACCGGAGGAATGGGCGGCTTGGCTCGAAGCGCCGGCCGCGGAGGCGCTCCGCCTGCAGCGCCCGCTGCCGGATCCGGATCTGCGGGAGGTGGCCCGGGGGGCGCGGTCGGACGGGCCCGCCCCGGAGGCGGAGGGGCGCCCTGAACGGCGGGCGGTCCGGGCCTCACCCGCCCGCACGGCCGGTCGCGGCCGCGGCGGTCACTGAACCGGGTCGCCGTGCCGCCCCTGCAGCAGGCGGATGGCCTCGCCCAGCACCGTGTGGAGGTCCGCCGCGCCCTGCGGACTGAGGGGCAGGCCGACCCGCTGGCCGTGGATCGTGTCGAGCACGACGACGGCGAGATCCTCGCCGATCAGCAGGTTGGGCTGGGGCAGGCAGAGCGGCAGGACGAAATCGCCCTCCACCTCGCCGAGGATGTCCACCGCGTCGGCGGGGCGGAAGGGCGGCTTCGTCTCGGTCATAGCGGCTCCTCTCCGCGATCCCGCTCCGGCAGGCGCAGCGACCGGACCGTGAGCGTGTCGATCTCCAGCGACCCGACCTCCAGGGCGCCGATCCGGGCGCGGCCCACCGAGAGGCGCCCGATGGCGAAGGCCCCGAGGGCCACCGCGCCGATGGCCACCACCCCGAGGGCCAGCGCGCCGATCGCCGAGGCGCCCACCGCCCCGGCCCCGACGGCGCCGGTCCCGAGCACCGCCGCATCGCGGGCGAGCGGCGCGCCCGGCTGCCCTCTCGCCGTCTCAAGCACCCTCGATGCGCGCATGTGCGCCCCTCTCACGGCCGGTGGGAGACCCCGTATACCCGACGTTAACCGGGTTTTCACGTTACGCGGACGACGGTGAAGCCCGATCCCGGCCGGCCCCGACCGCCCATCCACCCGCCCGAGAGGACGCCGCCCTGTCGCACCTGTTCCCGGCCATCGCGATCTTCGCCTCCGGTTGCCTGCTGATCCACGTGGGGCGCGCCTATGCCCGCGCCACCACGGTGATGCTCTCGGCCACCGCGCTGATGCTGAGCGTGGCCCTCGGCACCGTGCTCTGCCAGCGGATCGGCGGGCCGGGCGGCCCGGGCGCGCCGTCCCTGGCGTCCGCCACGGGTCCCAGTCAGTAGAGCCGCGTCCGGTAGGCCTCGGCGATCGACGCCTCCGCATCCGCGACCTCCGCGGCCGCCGTCTGCTCGGCGAGGATGCGGCCGAGGCTCGGGAAGGTGCTGCGCGCGACGTGGCGCGCCGGATCCCAGAGGCCGGCGCGGATCATCGCCTTGCCGCAGTGGAAGAACGCCTCGCGGACCTGCACCACCAGCCCCGCCGCCGGGACCTTGCCCGCGGCGGCCAGGGGTTCGAGCAGCGCCGGATCGCGCGTCATCGCGGCGGTGCCGTTCACCCGCAGGGTCTCGTTGATCCCCGGCACCAGGAAGATCAGCCCGAGCCCCGGCCCGTCGAGCAGGTTGACGAACGTGTCGATCCGGTTGTTGCCGCGCCGGTCCGGGATCACCAGGGTGCGCGGGTCCGGGACGGCCACGAAGCCCGGCGCGTCGCCCCGGGGGCTGGCATCGACGTTGCCCGCGGCATCGGCGCTCGCCACCACCACGAACGGCGACAGGGCGATGAACCGCCGGGCATAGGCGTCGAGATGGTCGAGCACCTTGCGGGCCGCCAGGGGCGCGACGGCGCCGAACTGCGCGCGCAGCTCCGTCTCATCGCGGACCGTCGCGGGGTCGGGAAGTTCGGCGTCCATGTCGACCTCGTCACGCCCGCCTGACTCGCCCGGCGGGCGCGGGCGCGTCAAGCGCCATCAGGGCCAGACGCGGATCGCCACCGGGCGGCGCAGCAGGTCCCGGTCGGAGGTGATCGCGCAGCCCTCGGTCCGCAGGGTGGCATAGGTCAGGAGCGCCGAGTCGCCGACATCGTCGAAATTGCGTCCCCGCGCATCCGGGTCGAGGAGCGACGGGTAGGCGATCAGCGGCGCGGTCGCCGTGCAGGGATCGTCGTAGAGGGTCGCGCCCTCGACGAGCAGGCGCGGGCTGTCCCAGGCGATCAGGTCGCGGGAGCTGGTCCAGTAGAAGCCGGAGCGCGCGAAACCTGTGCCGGCCTTGGCCATGAAGACCGCGATCCAGGCGCCGCTGGCCCGGTGGCGGACCACCGCCCCGACCGGGCCCGGGAACGGCCCCACCGGCCGGCAGGTGGCGGGCCTGGGCGTCGGCGCCCGGTAGGGATCCGGGAAGGCGGCGGTGAAGCCGGTGCCGGTCCAGGCGCGCCAGCGGGTCGGGTCGGCGGGATCGTCGCTGCGGAACAGGCAGACCCCCGCCTCCTGGTCGCTGCCGGGCCGGTCCCAGCCCGTGGTCGAGGCCAGGACATAGCGCCAGCGCCCGTCCGCGACGATGTTCGACGGGTTGAAGAAGCCCCGGTGCCGCCCCTGGTCGACCTCCTGCCGGAACGGCGCGCCGGCCACCACCACGGGCGGGCTCTGGCGCTTGAAGCTGCGCCCGCCATCGGTCGAGGCGGCGGCGGTGATCGTGTTGTACCAGCAGGCCATGTAGGAACCGGCCGGGCAGCGGCCGGGGTGCTCGTTGGCCTGGTATTCGTGGTGCAGGAGCGCGGCGACGCGGGTGCCATCCTCGGTCCAGGTCGCGGTGATCCAGGACCGGTCATCATAGGCCGCCGGATCGGCCTTCTCCCCCGAATCGAGCACGATCGTGCAGTCGAGCTTGAGGTGGCCGAGGTCCGGCCCGCGCAGGGCACGGTTGCGGTAATGCATCCCGAAGACCGCGACCGCCCCGCCAGCATCGCGGAACGCCCGGGCCGACGCATCCGGGACATCGGCCCCGTCGCAGGCGTCGCGCCCGGCCTTGAAGACCGGCGACGGCGGCCCGACCAGAGTCAGGGCCGAGAGCGGCGGCTCGGAGCCGGCCCGGGCCGCCGGGGACAGGAGCAGGGGGAACGCCAGGACCGTCGCGGCGCGCAGGCCGAGACGCTGCCGGATCCCTCCCCTCTCTGCGGGGGCGGGTGGGCCGGCCGTCAGGCCGGGTCGGGAGCGGGGAGCGCGGGTGCCGGAGCGGTCGCGACAGGCGCGAAACCCTGACGCGTCGCGCGGCCCCTCTTGCGGGACTTCGTCCCGCCCCGCCCGGCTTCCCAGGGTCCCCTCCCCCGCAGGGCCGGGCGGGAGAAGCGGCGTCGCCGTGAGCGCCCGCCTGGCCAACCGATACGCCCAACCCATGGTGGTCATCCGGGTGCGTCCCGGCCGCGCCTGGACAAAGCGCGCGAGATTCGCTTGAGAACCGTTACAGAGTGCTTGCCGTCCGGCCGCCGTCCGAAAGTCCCTCATGCTCCTCCTGATCCTCGGGCTCGTGCTGTTCCTCGGCACGCACGCCTTCTCGATGGCCCGCAGCCGGCGCGCCGCGATCGTGGGCCAGATCGGCGAGAACCGGTACAAGCTCGGCTACACCGCCCTGTCGCTGCTGGGGCTGGTGCTCGTCGGGATCGGCTTCCACGATTACCGGCTCGCCGGCTACATCCCGGTCTGGGACCCGCCGGTCTGGACGCGCCACCTCGCCCTGACCCTCGTCTGGCTCGCCTTCATCTGCCTCGCCGCCGCCTACCTGCCGGGCCATATCCGGGCGAAGGCCAAGCACCCGATGCTCCTCGCCGTGAAGATCTGGGCGACCGCGCACCTCCTCGCCAACGGCGACCTCGGCTCGATGCTCCTGTTCGGCGGCTTCCTGGCCTGGGCGGTGGCGGCCCGGATCAGCGCCAAGCGCCGGGCGCTGGCCCCCGGGGCGGTGGTGGCCCAGCACGGCGGCGCCGTCGCGGCCCCCATGGGCTGGCGCAACGATATCCTCGCCCTGGTGATCGGCACGGCCGCCTGGTTCGTCTTCGCCCGCTACCTGCACTACCCGCTGATCGGCGTTTCGGTCTGGCCGGGGACCGCCTGAGACGCGCCCTGTCGCCATCGCGGCCCCCGTGTGTTAGGCGCGGGGCCCGATCGAGGTACGAGGTGGCCCGCTGAAATCATGCGGGCCGGGACATGATGGCCGAGAACAACGAGTTCCTCCGCGAGGTCGACGAGGATTACCGCCGCGACCGGATCCTTCAGATCTGGAGGCGCTACAGCGGCGTGATCATCGCGCTCGCCGTGCTCGTGGTGGCGGGCGTCGCCGGCTGGCGCTACTGGCAGAATCAGCAGCGCGTGGCCGCCGAGACCGCCTCGGTGCAGTTCGACGACGCCAACCGCCTGGCCCGGGACGGCAAGGTCGCCGACGCCGACAAGGCCTTCGACGCCCTGGAGGCGCAGGGCCCTGCGGGCTACCGCCTCCTCGCCCGGTTCCGCGCGGCGGCCGAGACCAGCAAGCGGGACCCGGCGGCGGGGGCCGCGGAATTCGACACGCTCGCCGCCGATACCGGCCTCGGCGACGGCCTGCGCGACCTCGCGCGCCTGCGCGCCGCGCTGCTGCGCCTCGACGGGCCGAACCCGGATCCGGCGCTCGCCAACCTGCAGGGGCTCGCCGCCGGCACCCCGTTCCGCCACACCGCCCGCGAGATGCTGGGCCTCGCCGCCCTCAAGAAGGGCGACTACGAGGAGGCCGGGCGCTGGTTCGACCAGATCGTGGCCGATCCCGACACCCCCCGGAACCTGCGCGAGCGCATCGAGGTCTACGCGGCGATCGTCGCGGGCGGCCCCGTCACGGTGACCGAGGCCAAGCCCGAACCCGCCGCCCCGCCCCCGCCGATCACACGCTGATTCGCTTCGGACTTCGAGACACACCATGGACATGCCGACCGTCGCGATCGTCGGGAGGCCGAACGTCGGCAAGTCGACCCTGTTCAACCGCCTCGTGGGCAAGAAGCTCGCGCTGGTCGACGACCGCCCGGGCGTGACTCGCGACCGGCGCGAGGGCGACGTTTCCTTCGGCGGCCTCCGGTTCCGGGTGATCGACACCGCCGGCCTGGAGGAGTCCGACGCCGCGACCCTCATGGGCCGGATGCGGATGCAGACCGAGGCGGCGATCCTCGCCGCCGACGTGGTGCTGTTCGTCATCGACGCCCGCGCCGGGGTGCTGCCGGCCGACCAGCCCTTCGCCGAGCAGGTGCGCCGCGCCGGCTGCCCGGTCATCCTGATCGCCAACAAGGCCGAGGGCGGCACGGGGCTCGCCGGGGCCTACGAGGCCTTCACCCTCGGGCTCGGCGACCCGATCCCGTTCTCCGCCGAGCACGGCGAGGGCCTGGGCGAGCTGCACGAGGCGCTGAAGGGCGCCCTGCCCCAGACCGACGACGAGGACGACGCCGACGCGGACGCCGCCGGCGGCCGCGCCCTGAAGGTCGCCATCGTGGGCCGGCCGAATGCCGGCAAGTCCACCCTGATCAACCGGATGCTCGGCGAGGATCGGCTGCTGGTCGGCCCCGAGGCCGGCATCACCCGCGACTCGATCTCGCTGGACTGGGAATGGCGCGGGCGCCGGATCAAGCTGCACGACACCGCCGGCATGCGCCGTCGCGCGCGGATCGACGACAAGCTGGAGAAACTCGCGGTCTCGGACGGGTTGCGCGCCGTGCGCTTCGCCGAGGTGGTGGTGGTGCTCCTCGACGCCACGATCCCGTTCGAGAAGCAGGATCTGACCATCGTCGACCTCGTGGAGAGCGAGGGCCGCTCCCTCGTGATCGGCCTCAACAAGTGGGACCTCGTCGCCGACCAGCCGGGCCTGCTCAAGCAGCTGCGCGAGGATTGCACCCGGCTGCTGCCCCAGGTGCGCGGCGTCGCGGTGGTGCCGCTCTCGGGTCTCGCCGGCGACGGCGTCGACAAGCTGATGCAGGCGGTGATCCAGGCGGCGGAAGTCTGGGACAAGCGGATCTCGACCTCGCGCATCAACGACTGGCTGAACGAGGCGACCTCGCGCAACCCGCCCCCGGCGGTGTCGGGCCGGCGGATCAAGATCCGCTACGCCACCCAGGTGAAGAGCCGGCCGCCGCATTTCGCCCTGTTCGGCAACCAGCTCAACGCCCTGCCGAAATCCTACACCCGCTACCTGGTCAACGGCCTGCGGGAGGCCTTCGAGCTGCCGGGCACGCCGATCCGCCTGAGCTTGCGGACCTCGCAGAACCCGTTCGACAAGGGGTGACCCGGCCGAACGGACGGATCGACCCGGGGCGTCCGCATGCCCGTCAGCGGGCCGCTTCGGCGATCCAGTCCACGGCCGCCGCGAGGGCGGCGCGCTCGTCCTTCCCGTCGGCCAGCGCGGCCTCGTAGGCCGCGACCTGACCGTCCGCGCTGGTGCCGTCCGCGACGATCGCCCGGGCGCGGGCGACATCCGCGGTGCAGCCGAGCGCCGCCGCATCCTCCGCCACCAGGGCGAGCAGAGCCTCCAGGACCGCGGGGAACGGCACCGCCTCGGCCCGTGCCTCGTCGATCAGGCTGGCGCGCACGCCGCTATGCTGGGCCCGCCACAGGTTCTCCGAGGCCAGCGCCCGCGAGACGCTGGTCAGCCCGGCATTGAGGTCCGGCCGGCGGACGCACAGGCGCACGAGGCAGCGGTACAAAGCGGCGACGCACAGGCAATCGTCGAGCCGCGTGCAGGCATCGGCGATGCGCAGCTCCAGGGTCGGGAACTTGATCGAGGGGCGCAGGGACCACCACAAGAAACTCGCGTCGGCGATCGCACCCGAGCGGGTCATGACGTCCACGAACCGCGCATGGGCGGCCGCGTCGGCGAAGAGTTCGGGCAGGCCGGTGCGGGGCAACTCCCCGAACACGCTGAGCCGGTAGGCCCTGAGCCCGGTCGTCTCGCCCTGCCAGAACGGCGAGGAGGCCGAGAGCGCCAGCAGCAACGGCTGGAACGGCAGCAGCCGGTTCATGAGGTCGACCCGCGCGTCGGGGTCGGGCACCTCGACATGGACGTGCATGCCGCAGATCAGCGCCCGCCGGGCGGCGATGCCGACATCCGACAGGATGCCCTGGTAGCGTTCGCCGTCGGTGGCGGTCTGGCGCGACCAGCGGGCGAGCGGGTGCGTGCCGCAGGCGAGCAGGCTGAGGCCGTTCTCCGCCGCGATGCCGGCGAGCCGCGCCCGCTGCCCGCCCAGGTTTTCTCGCGCGGCCTGCGCATCGTCGAGGGGCGGCGTGCAGAGCTCGACCTGCGCGGCGACCAGCTCGCGCCCGGTCTCGGGCAGCTCGGCCTTCACCCGGGCGTGGAAGCCGGCCAGATCGCCCCGGGGCGTGCCGCGGGTCTCGGCATCGGCGAGGAAGTACTCCTCCTCGATGCCGAAGCGGTAGCTGTGGGCGCTCATCTGCGTCTCCGGCGGACCATCGCCATCACATAGCAGCCGCAGGATTGGTTTCGACGGTGGCGCGACGACCTATCCGGCGACGACCGGAAGGCCGAGCGTGCGCGCGACGGCAGCCATCTTGTCGTCGAACGTCGCCAACGTTGCGGAGACGCGCCGGCACAGGGCGATGGTGAGGGCATCGGGCGTCCGAAGGGTGATGCCGAGGCGGCGCAGGAAGCGTGCAGCGGCCGCCACATCGGTCGGGTCGAGGTCGACACGCTCGGCGACCGTGTCGCTCCAGCAGTCGAGATCCGCGAAGGCCATCCGTGCACGTTCGGCCGCGATCTCGCCCGTTCGCACCCGACGGCCGAGGGCGGACGCGAATTCCGCCGCCGCGACGTTGCTGACGACCGGGATGGGCGCCAAGGCCCGGAACAGCGCGTCGGCGCGTGCCGTCAGCGGGTCGTCCGTCAGCAGGGCGACCAAGACACTGGCGTCGCGGCAGGCCCTCACCACTCGTCGTCGCGAAGGGTGCAGACCAGCCGCCCGGCATCCTGCACCGGTGCCCGCATCGGCACGCGCCGCAGGGCGAGCCAATCCAGGTCCTCGGCGGTGATCGGGCGTCCGGCCCGACGAATCGGGTTCAGCGTCGCCACCGGATGCCCGTCACGCGTGATCACGACGCCCGCGCCCGGGAGCGCGCGGTCGATCAGGTTCGTGAGGTTTCGCGCCGCGTCCCGGACGCTGTGCTCGCTCATACCCGATGATAGGAAGCGCGCCGGTGCCCTGTCGGGCGATTCAGGCCGTCCGCAGCGCCCCGCCCACCAGCCAGGCCGGGTCGAACCAGCGGTCGGCCTCACCGTCGTAGGGCAGGCGGGTGATGTCCCAGTTCTGGATGTACTGGGCGTAGACGTTCCACACCGCGATGCCGCCGCCGACGAAGATCCGCCGGCCCGGGTAGCGCGTGAGCACCGCTTCCGGATCCTCGTGGCTGCGGATCACGTCGATGGTGCGGTCCTTGAAGGCGAAGTCCGGGACCGAGGCCACGGTCTTCGGCCCGGCGATCAGCACGTGGCCCATCGTCAGCGCGAAGAAGCGCGTCACGTCCTCGACGAACAGCGGGTCGCTGTTGCCCTCCCAGGGCAGGTGCCCGTTCAGGCCGAGCTGGCCGCGCAGGCCGATCGCACAGATGCAGCGGACGTCGATCATCGTAGACCCCAACCCCAGCGGGCTCCGCCCGCGACCCGCCGGGGCCGCAGGCCCCGGACCCCCTTCACGCGGGCGCGTGGAACCCGAGCACCCGGTCGGTGGGGAAATCGTAGAGCTTGCCGGTCTCGGTCCAGTCCGGCGCGGCCAGCCGCACGAAGTGGGGGGCGAGGTCCTCGGGCGTCTTGAGCGTCTCGGGATCCTCCCCCGGCATGGCCGAGCGGCGCATGCCGGTGCGCAGCGGCCCCGGGTTGAGCAGCATCGCCCGGATGGCGGTGCTCTCGTTCTCGGCCGCATAGGTGCGCACCAGCGCCTCCAGCGCGGCCTTCGAGACCGAATACGGCCCCCAATAGGCCCGGCATTTCGAGGCCGCCCCCGAGGAGACGAAGATCGCCCGGCCGGCATCCGACATGCGCAGCAGCGGGTCCAGCGAGCGGATCAGGCGCCAGTTGGCGGTGACGTTCACGTCCATCACCTGGCCCCAGACCTTCGGGGTGATGTGGCCGATCGGCATGAGCGCGCCGAGGATGCCGGCATTGCCGACCAGGATGTCGAGGCGCTTCCAGCGCTCGTGGATCGCCGCGCCGAGCCGGTCGATCGCGTCGTAATCCGCGAGGTCGAAGGGCACCAGCGTGGCGCTGGAGCCGGCGGCCCGGACGGCGTCGTCCAGCTCCTCCAGGGCGCCGACCGTGCGGGCCACCGCGATCACGTGGGCGCCGGCCCCGGCGAGCGCCAGGGCGGCGGCGCGCCCGATCCCGCGGGATGCGCCGGTGACGACCGCGACGCGGCCTTCGAGCTTTCTCTGAGGATCAGCCATGCCGTGGACCTAGCGCATTTCAGCGCCAGGAGGACCGAAAAATTCCGGTTCCAAAAGGTCCGTGATCCTTTGCGGGTGCCGGGTGGACCCCTGCGAAGACCCAGAAGCTCCGCCCCTGGCCACCGCCGAAGGGCCTGCCTTTCGGGAACCGCGTCTCTGCGGAGTCAGTCCGCCTCGGCCAGCATGGCGAAGCGCTTCGGGCCGGCGATGGAGAGATCGGTCAGGCCGGTCGGGTACTCGCCCGTGAAGCAATGGTCGGTGTATTGCGGGCAGGCCGCGTCCCGCGCTTCCTCGCCCATGGCGCGGTAGAGGCCCGGGATGGACAGGAAGGCGAGCGAATCCGCGCCGATATACTTCCGCATGGCCTCGAGGTCGTGGGTCGCGGCGAGCAGCTTCTCCCGCTCGGGCGTGTCGATCCCGTAGAAGTCCGGATAGGTGATCGGCGGCGAGGCGATGCGGAAATGCACCTCGGCGGCGCCGGCCTCGCGCATCATCCGGACGATCTTCACCGAGGTGGTGCCGCGCACGAGGCTGTCATCGACCAGCACGATGCTCTTGCCCTCGATCGCCGCGCGGTTGGCCGAGTGCTTCATCCGCACGCCGAGCTCGCGCACCGACTGGGTCGGCTGGATGAAGGTCCGGCCGACATAGTGGTTGCGGATGATCCCCATCTCGAACGGGATGCCGGTCTCCTGGGCGAAGCCGAGCGCCGCGGGGACGCCGGAATCGGGCACCGGCACGACGATGTCGGCGGGCACCGCAGCCTCGCGGGCGAGTTCCCGGCCGATCGCCTTGCGCACCGCGTAGACGCTCTTGCCGTTCACCACCGAATCCGGACGGGCGAAATAGATGTACTCGAAGATGCACGGCCGCATCGGCACGGCGTCGGCGAAGCGGATCGACTCGACGCCCTCCTCGGAGATCACCACGACCTCGCCGTTCTCGACGTCGCGGACGTAGCGGGCGCCGATGATGTCCAGCGCGCAGGTCTCGGAGGCCAGCAGGTAGCGGCCGTCGAGCTCGCCCAGCACCAGCGGGCGGATGCCCAGCGGGTCGCGGGCGCCGATCAGCTTCTTGTTGGTGAGCGCCACGATGGCGTAGGCGCCCTGGATCGCCTGCAGGGCGTCGATGAACCGCTCGACGATCCGCGGCTTCCGGGAGCGGGCCGCGAGGTGGAGGATCACCTCCGTGTCGGAGGTCGACTGGGTGATCGCGCCGTCGCGCACGAGGTCGCGGCGGATCGACAGGGCGTTGGTCAGGTTGCCGTTATGGGCGACCGCGAGGCCGCCGCTGGCGAGTTCGGCGAAGAGCGGCTGGACGTTGCGCAGGATCGTCCCGCCGGTGGTCGAGTAGCGCACGTGCCCGATGGCGGCCCGCCCCTTGAGGCGGGCGATGGTCTCGCCGTCCGAGAACGAATCGCCGACCAGGCCGGGACGCCGCTCGGAATGGAACACCGACCCGTCGAAGGAGACGATGCCGGCCGCCTCCTGGCCCCGGTGCTGCAGGGCGTGCAGGCCCAGAGCCACGATGGCCGAGGCCTCCGGATGGCCGAAGATGCCGAAGACGCCGCATTCCTCGCGGAGCGTATCGCCGTCGAGATCGAAATCGGCCTGCGGGTTGGCGGCGTGTGACATGCTGCGGTCGATCCCTCACGGGTCCCGGCGGCGACGGGCCGGCGCGCCGGTCGCCGCGGATGCAATCCGTTCGTCACCGGATCCGCTATCTAGGCGTTCCACGCGCCGCAGCCTACGGCGAATACCGCAGATCAGCGTCGCGTCGGGGCCGGTGCGGTCTCGGTCCGGCGCTGGGGCACCGGGTCGGTCTCGGCGGGGGCGTCGGCGGCCTCGTTGGGCGGGGTGACGACCTTGGGCTTCTTGAACTGCTTCAGGAAGCCTTCCGGGTTCTCGGGGAGCTGCGCCACCAGGGCGTCGCCGGATTTCTCCAGCATCGGGCGCGAGCGCGCCTGCGCGGCCCAGTCGGGCACCTTGCCCTGCACCAGCCAGGACAGGAACACCCAGCCGATCACGCAGATCAGGAAGCCGCGGGCCGCCCCGAACAGGAAGCCGAGCGAGCGGTCGACCGCGCCGATGCGCGAATCGAGGACCACGTCCGAGATCTTCACCGTGATGATCGACACCACGATCAAGGTGCCCAGGAAGATCGCCGCGATGGAGGCGACGAGCGCCACGGTGTCGCTGCTCACGTGCTGCTTCACCGTGGGAAGCAGCATCGGATAGAGCGTCCAGGCGACGGCGGCGGCCGCCACCCAGGCGACGATCGCCAGC
Source organism: uncultured Methylobacterium sp. (assembly GCA_964242725.1). GTDB lineage: Bacteria > Pseudomonadota > Alphaproteobacteria > Rhizobiales > Beijerinckiaceae > Methylobacterium. The sequence continues at coordinate 4,948 of CAXTCV010000052.1, read as the reverse complement.
ACCTCGCGGGTGACGCCACGCACGGCCGCGAGCAGCGCGGAGACCGCGACGATGCCGAGCACGACGAGATCCAGGACGGTAAACGGCATCGTTGAGCTTTTTCGTACCCGCGGGGATGCCATGCCGGCCATGCGGCTCCCCCGGACCGCGGTCGATTTATACCAAGCCGGACCTCGGCCGTCACCCTAGGGGGGTCGACCGGGCAGCCTCTGTGCCACGAATGCATCAATTCTCGTTGCAGCAAAGTGTGTGCAACGCGGGCATGCCGGGCGCGACGACGGCATTTTGACGATCACTGCGTCAGCCGCGGCCAGCCGCGATCTTTGGATCGCTGACTGGAATATGGCTGGGCGATGCTTCCATCATCAGCCGTCAAAGGATCTATCGGCTCCGATGAGCATATCACGACCGTTCTTGGGTACCGGAAAGCCGTACCCGTCACCGGATTTCTCCCATCGCAAGTCGCCAGACAGGTGATAGGGACTGACATACAGCTCCATACCTATCTTTTGGAGGGCTAGGTAAAGCGCCTGAACGGCGTCAACGCCAGCAGCAAAGCTTTCCCTTGCTTGGCTTGGCCATTCGATCCTATATCGACACGTCCACATCCCATCTTGCAATTCGGGAGCATGAATAGAGACATCGATGCGCTTCTCGCCCCCCGAAGACATCGACGTCAGATTTCTGATTGCGATGATCATGCTTGGCGCCTCAGAAATTTAGTGGTGTAATGGGATGGCCGCGCGCGCAGGCAACAAGCCTGACCATTGCCTGAGCGTAGCAGGTGCGTAGTCCTGTAAACTGACAAACAATTAAATCGTGGCGGTATTGTTCGTCGCAATCTTTTTGAGAAGCGGCGAGCGCAAGCGGTAGATTGGTCTGGACATTTTGATTCTGCGGCTGCGAGACCGCATCAGTAACGTTGCCATCTGTCCACCGCCCAGCGCCCGTCTGCCCAGCAGGCACGCGCGGCTGATTTGGATTATATTCCTTAAATAAAACTGTGTCTTTGATGACGGCCATTCTTAATTTCAGCAAGCAAAGCTCTGTTTGTCTGCTGGCAATTTCTGATCTGATTTTGAGACCGTTTTTCATATCCCGCCCCCGAGAACAAGACGGCCATATAGAATTATATTCCTATTTTCAAGCGCTCGGTTCGTTGGAGACTGAGCGAGCAACGTTCGATGGCGTCACCAAAGTCAGCGAGATTGCAGAGAAAGTATCAGCGCCAGGACCAGGCGCCGGTATTGGAGTATCCCCTGTCTAACCGCCCGCAAATTTCCCCACTGACTTCCAACTGTTCGCGCCCCGCCCCGGAGTGATGGCCATCGGAGATCCAGGACGGCACGTGTTGCATGTCGGCAGGGCATCAATGACATGATATGCGTCGCGGAATGACCGAGCCCAAACCCATCGACGGCGCCCACGGTGCCCGCCTGACGATCGACCTCGGGGCGATCGTGGCGAACTGGCGGATCCTGGCCGTCCGAGGGGGCGCTCCCTGCGCCGCCGTGGTGAAGGCCGATGCCTATGGCTGCGGGATCGGGCGGGTCGGGCCGGCCCTCTGGGCGGCCGGGTGCCGGACGTTCTTCGTCGCCCACCTGTCGGAGGGAGTCGCCGCCCGGGCCGTCCTGCCGGAGGCGGCGATCTACGTCCTGAACGGCCTGCTCCCGGGCACCCTCGCGGCCTACGCGGCGCACGGGCTGCGCCCGGTGCTCGGGAGCGTCGCGGAGATGGCGGACTGGGCTTCGTTCTCGGCCGGATTCCGGCCCGCGGCACTCCACGTCGATACCGGCATGAACCGCCTGGGGCTGCCGGTGCCGGAGGCGCTGGAGCTGGCCGGTACCCCGGGCATCGCCGCCTGCGGCATCGACCTGTTGCTGAGCCACTTCGTCAGCGCGGAGAAGCCGGAGGACCCGGTCAATGCCCGGCAGATCGCCGATTTCGCCCGGGTCCGGGCGGCCTATCCGGGCGTGCTTGCCTCGCTGGCGAACTCGTCGGGCGTGTTCCTCGAGGGTGCCGGGCACGACCTGCTGCGGCCGGGCTACGCCCTGTTCGGCGGCAACCCGAGGCCGGGCTCCATCAACCCGATGCGCCCGGTCGTCCGGCTGGAGGCCCTGATCGCCCAGGTGCGCGCGGTCGAGGCCGGCGCCACGGCCGGCTACAACGGCCGCTGGACCGCCCCCGCCCCGAGCCGGCTGGCGACGCTGTCGCTCGGCTACGCCGACGGGTTTCCGCGGGCGATCAGCGGGCGGGGTCAAGCCCTGGTCGGCGGCGTGCCCTGCCCGATCCTGGGCCTCGTCTCCATGGATCTGATCATCCTGGACGTCACCGCGGCGCCCGCGGCCGAGCGCGGCGCGACGGCCGTGCTGATCGGCGACAGCCTGGATATCGACACGGTCGGCCAGGCCGCCGGCACGATCGGCTACGAGATCCTCACCGGCCTGGGTTCTCGATATGTTCGAACTTATGTAGGCTGAGCCGATTCCCTGCTGACAGGCCGGACAGCCGGCGCCGGACCCGAATGGCCAAGATCCACCAGACCTTCGTCTGCCAGTCCTGCGGGGCGGTCTACAACCGCTGGCGCGGGCGCTGCGAGGCGTGCAACGGCTGGAACACGATCGTCGAGGAGGCCGCCGCCGCGCCGGGCCAGTCCGGGCCGGTCGCGACCCGGCCGTCCCGGGCCCGCGGCCGGGTCTTCCCGCTGGAGGGGCTGACCGGCGAGGCCAAGGAGGCGCCGCGCATGCCCTCCGGGATCGGCGAACTCGACCGGGTGACCGGCGGCGGCTTCGTACGCGGCTCGGTGATCCTGCTCGGCGGCGATCCCGGCATCGGCAAGTCGACGCTGCTGATGCAGGCGTCCGCGGCAATGGCGGGCACCGGCGAGCGGGTCGCCTACATCTCGGGCGAGGAGGCGGTGGGGCAGGTGCGCCTGCGGGCCGAGCGGCTGGGGCTCAGCACGCACCCGGTGCAGCTCGCCGCCGAGACCAATGTCGAGGATATCGTCGAGACCCTGAGCCAGGGCCGCCCGCCGGCCCTGGCGATCATCGACTCGATCCAGACCATGTGGACCGAGACCGTGGAATCGGCCCCCGGCACGGTCACGCAGGTCCGCTCCTCGGCCCAGGCCCTGATCCGCTTCGCCAAGACCACCGGCACGGCGGTGATCCTGGTCGGCCACGTCACCAAGGACGGGCAGATCGCCGGCCCCCGGGTGGTGGAGCACATGGTCGACGCGGTCGCCTCGTTCGAGGGCGACCAGGGCCACCATTTCCGGATCCTGCGCGCGGTGAAGAACCGCTTCGGACCCACCGACGAGATCGGGGTGTTCGAGATGACCGATGCCGGGCTCGCCGAGGTGCCCAACCCCTCGGCCCTGTTCCTGGCCGGCCGCGACCAGCAGGCCGCCGGCACCGCGGTCTTCGCCGGGATGGAGGGGACGCGGCCCCTGCTGGTGGAGATCCAGGCGCTGGTGGCGCCCTCCGCGCTGGGGATGCCGCGCCGGGCGGTGGTCGGCTGGGACCCGAACCGGCTGTCGATGGTGCTCGCGGTGCTGGAGGCCCATGGCGGCATCCGGCTCGGCACCCACGACGTCTATCTGAACGTCGCCGGCGGCTTGCGGATCACCGAGCCGGCGGCCGACCTGGCGGTGGCCGCCGCCCTGGTCTCGTCCCTGTCGGGGGCGGTGCTGCCGCCCGAGACGGTGTATTTCGGCGAGATCGGCCTGTCCGGGGCGATCCGGCCGGTGGCCCAGGCGGGCGCCCGGCTGAAGGAGGCCCAGAAGCTCGGCTTCGCCAAGGCCCTCATTCCGCAGGGACGCGGCGAGGGCGACAAGGCCCTGTCGGTGGAAACGCTTCGGCATATCGCCGACCTTGTGGCCGGGATCAGCGCGGGCGCGCCGCGGAAGGGCTCCGGACCGCGCGGGCGGGCTCAGACGCGCTACGCCGACGAGGAGGTGTGAGGGGCTTACCCCTCTCCCGTGGATGTTCGGCGGGGTGGCGGGCGGTGCGGGAGTCCCCCGCAGGCCCCCCACCTCCGGCTCCCCCCCCACACGGGGGAGGAGCGCAGGTCGACGATGCGCGCGGAGGGATCCGCCCGGTCGTTCAGGCCGCGAGCGAGCGCAGCACGTAGGGCAGGATGCCGCCGTTGCGGAAGTATTCCAGCTCGTCGAGCGTATCGATCCGGCAGGTCAGGGGGACCTGCTTGACCGAGCCGTCGGCGGACTTGATCTCCGCGGTCAGCGTCTGCCGGGGCTTCAGCTCGCCCGCCAGCCCCTTGATGGTGACGGTCTCGTCACCCTTCAGGCCCAGCGACTGCCAGCTCGTCTCGCCCTGGAAGACCAGCGGCACCACGCCCATCCCGACGAGGTTCGAGCGGTGGATGCGCTCGAAGCTCTCCGCCACCACGGCGCGGACGCCGAGCAGCTTCGTGCCCTTCGCCGCCCAGTCGCGCGAGGAACCGGTGCCGTATTCCTTGCCGGCGAAGATCACCAGCGGGGTCCCGGCCTCGGCGTATTTCATCGCCGCGTCGTAGATGAACATCTTCTCGCCGGTGGGCTGGAAGTGCGTCCACCCGCCCTCGACCACGCCGCCGGAGGCGTCCCGCACCATCTGATTCTTGATGCGGATATTGGCGAAGGTGCCCCGCATCATCACCTCGTGGTTGCCGCGCCGCGTGCCGTACTGGTTGAAGTCCTGCACCCGCACCTGATGCGTCTGCAGATACTCGCCGGCCGGCGAGGCCGCGCGGATGTTGCCCGCCGGCGAGATGTGGTCCGTGGTGATCGAGTCGAGGAACAGGCCGAGGATGCGGGCCTCGGCGATATCCTCCACCGGCTTCGGGGTCTTCTCCATGCCGACGAAGTACGGGGGGTTCTGCACGTAGGTGGAGCCGGGGTTCCACGCGAAGGTCTCGGCCTCGGTGACCTCGACGTCCTTCCAGTTCTGGT
>CAXTCV010000051.1:0-20670 GCA_964242725.1 uncultured Methylobacterium sp. | reverse complement strand
CGAGCTTCTCCAGAGCGGCGAGCTTGTTGACGTAGAGCAGCGGCATCGCCCGGCTGACCACCTGCTCGGAGCATCCGTAGGGGTAGCGGTCGAGCGCCCGGAGCAGGGCCGCGACATCGACCCCAGGCAGGGGCGTGGCCGAGAGCGAGACGCTGCCGGTCCCGGGCTGCAGGTCGGCGAGGAGGTCCGGCGTCAGCGTCAGACCCGCCCCGGGGGCGAGGCTGCGCACCGAGCGGCGCAGGAGGGCGCCGGTCCCCGGGGAGATCCCGAGGGCGAAGCTCTGGTTCAGCGGGGCGGCCAGCCCGGGGCCCGATAGGGCGAGATCGAGCCGGGCGGTGCCCGGGCCGGCGGCGGTCAGCGGGATCGCGAACTGGCCCTTGGCCCCGGCCTCCAGCCGCAGCGTCTGCCGCAGGGCGCTGGCGCCGACCACGACCGGGCCCGTCGGGCTGAGATCGACCGTGTAGTCGCCCGCCTGCCCCTCGACGTTGTCGAGGGCCACGAACAGGCGCGAGCGGTCGCCGGTGTCGAGGAAGCGCGGCAGCGTCGCCGCGAGCACGACCGGATCGCGGATGATCACGTCGGCCTGGGCCTGCCCGACCCGGTCGCCGCTCCAGGCGGTGACCATCACCCGCCCCGTACCGTTGAAGGCCGGGAGCGGGAAGGTGATGCTCGCCGCCCCGTCCGGCCCCACGGTCACGACGCCGGAATACAGGGCCAGCGGCGCCTGGGTCGGGGGCGAATCGGCGAGGTCGCCGCCGCCCGCGTCGCCGCCGGAGCGGATCGCCCCGGCCGAGCCCTGCATGCCGTCGATCAGGTAGCCGTAGAGGTCGCGGAATTCCGGCCCCAGGGCCTTCTGGCCGAGGTAGTACTGGGTCGGATCCGGCGCCGCGTAGCGGGTCAGGTTGAGGATGCCGACATCGACCAGGGCCACGGTGATCCGCGCCGGCTCGCCGGCTCTCAGCCCCGTGAGCTGGACCGGCAGGGTCAGGTCCTGGCGCGGGCGTGCCCGCTCGGGCGCCTTCACGGAGACGCCGAGGCTGCGCCGCGCCCGGTCCACCGAGAACCACGCCAGCCCCAGCGCCCGGCCCGGCAGGCGCTTGGCCGCCTGGTCGAGGGGCCGGTAGGCGGTGGCCACCAGATAGGCGCCGGCGCCCCATTCGGCCTTCACCGGCAGGCTGACCGTGGTGCCGCCCTCCGGCACGCCGACCTCCAGGGTCTCGTGCACCCGGTCGCTGACCACCATCAGGCTGGCCTGACCCCTGAACTTCGGGCTCAGCGTGGCCCGCAGCGTGTCGCCGGCCGCGTAGGCGGGTTTGTCGAGGGTCAGGTCCAGGAGGTCGGGCGCGTCCGCCGTCTCCGAGCCGCCCCAGCCCACCTCGAACCCGAGGCTCGCGCCCGCCTCGGCGGCGCCCGGGGCCGAGACCTCCAGGCGGTAGCGGCCGAGGCTCACCGGGGTCTCGATCCGGCCCGGCGCGCCGGCCGTCAGGTCGACGGTGCCGTCGGCCACACGCCGCGCCGTCTTGACCGCCTCGAACGACCAGCGCCCGTCCGCCCGGTACCATTGATAGGACTGGTCGATCCGCGACAGGGTCCAGCTCACCCCCGGCCGGGCGAGGAGCGCCCCCTCCGGCGTCGCGAGCACCACGTCGAACCCCGCGATCCCGCCGTCCTCGAGATCCGCGGAGCCCTTGCGCAGGGCCAGCACCGGATGGTCCGGAAGGATCGGCAGGGCGAGGCTGCGCGACAGGGCCCGGCCGCCGGGCTCTCCCACCGCCAGGGTGATCTTCGCCTCCAGGGCGCGCGGTGCGGCGACCACCGGCACCGGAACCGCCACGGCGGCACCGCCCTGCGCGTCGGTGGTCGCGCGGTCCTGAATCTCCTGCGTGACCGGCTCGACGGCCTCGTCGTCGAGGCCGATGGAATAGCCCTCAAGCCCCTTGATGCCGCTCGCCGCGGCGGCCTGCACCACGACGCTGCCCGACACGTCGAGGTCGGCGCCCGGGGCGCCGTAGAGGTAGCGCGCGGCGACGTCGACCTGTGCCGCCTCGCCCCGGCGCAGGACCGGCTGACGGGGCTTGAGGCTCACCTCCAGCCGCTCGGGGACGTAATCCTCCACGAGGAAGCTGGTCTCGCCGATCGCGGGCGCCTTCGGGTCGGTGTAGGCGGACACCCGCCACGTGCCGTGCATGGACCCCGACAGGAGCGGCAGCGGCAGCGCCCGGCCGCCGAGCCCCTGGTCGGGCACCGAGACCCGCCGGTACTCGACGCCGTCCGGCCGCTTCACCACCAGGGTCAGCGGCAGGTCCGGCACCGCCGCACCGCGGGAGTCGCGCAGGAGGGCGGTGAGCTGGACGGTCTCGCCCGTGCGGTAGACCCCGCGCTCCGGGACCAGATAGGCGTCGAGGCCGCCGGTCTCCGACCGGCCCTTCACGCCGCGGTCGGTGAGGTCGAAGGCGCCGAGGTTGAGGTCGAGGAAGCCGTAATCGTCGCCCCGTTGGGCGACCACGAGGCTCGGCGCCGTCCCGCCCTCCCCGCGCGCCAGCCCCGGATCGAAGGCGACGTGCCCTTTCGCATCCGTCGTGCGCGTGCCCAGAACCTCGTTGTTGCGGGCGATCAGCCGGATCTCGGCGCCCGGCATGACCTGCGCGGAGGCGAGCGAGCGCAGGACCACGTGGACCCCGTCCCGGCCCTTCGTGGCGGTCAGCCCCAGATCCGAGACCACGAACCACTGGGTTGCCTGGGTGTCGTAGCCCGCGTCGTCCGACGCGGCCGTACCGACGGGCCGGGCCAGCATCACGTAGATCCCGGGCTCCAGCTTGCCCACGGCCTGCAGGACCGGGAAGGCGGTGACCGCCTCCTGATTGAGCTCGGCCTTGGCGGTGTCGAGGGTGCCCGTCCAGACGCGGACGCCCTTCTCGGAGGCGATCGTCCGGGCGGTGGCGCCGCTGAGCTGGCCGAGGAAATCCTCGGAGCGGAGGGTCGGCAGCAGGCCGCGGTCGCCGATGCGCAGCACCTCGACGTCGAGCTTGGCGGCGTTCACCGAGACCAGGGGCACCCCCGCCTGGCCCGTGCGCGGCAAAACGTAGTTGCGGCCGGTGACGCGCACCTGCGGGGCGCGGTCGCGCACATAGATCTCGTAGTCGGCGGCCTTGAGCAGGCTCTCGCCGACCGCCGAGGGCAGGCCCTGGCGCAGGACGATGGCGTAGCGCCCGCCATGCCTGAGCCCGTCGACGCAGATCTGGGAGCCCGCCCCGGTGACGGCGGCCGCGCTGCTGCCCGACACGGCCACGAAGGGCGCGTAGTCGGTCTTGGGCTTCACCGCCTCCGAGACGGTGAAGCAGGCCCGCGGGGCGGCGGCGTCGGAATCGACCGTGTAGTCGAGGATGCGGAAGCCGTGCGCGGCCCGCAGCGGCTCGTAGGTCGCGCGGACCGCGCCGTCGTCGGCCAGGGCGAGGCTCGCCGCGTAGCTATCGAGGGCCGGGCGCCAGAGTTCCTGCTCGGCCTGCGTGGCGCCCAGCAGCGCCAGGGACGCCGCGGCGTCGCCGGCCGACGTGGCGCGCTCGTAGGCCCGGTAGGCGGCGGCCGTCGCCCGCGCGCGCAGGCGCGCCCGGCCCTGATCGTCGGTCTCGTCCAGCGTGGGAGCTGCCGCGGAGGCCGCGCGCGCATAGGCCTGCCAGTTGCGCGGATCGGCCGGGTCGGCCGTCACCGCGGCGGCGAGCGGCGCGAGGGCCTCGTCCGGCTTGTCCGCAGCGAGCCGCGCCTGGCCGGCGGCGCGGGACTGGCCGGCCGGCCGGAGCGGACCGCCGGCCTCCGCCTTGAGGGCCGTCTCGAGGCGGACCGCCTCGCTGGCGAGGTCGGTCCGGACGAAGGTCTTGGAGAACGGCGCGGCCGCCGCCGGCCGCGGGGCGGTGCGGGCCGCCGGCGCGGTCTGGGCGAGGGCCGGCGCGGCGGCGCATCCGAGCAGAAGCAGGACACCCGCGAGCCGTCCGAGCCGCGCCATCAGCCTGTCCCCCAAGCCTGTCCCCGAAGCCTGTCCCCGATGATTCGCTCCCGGGGGGCCGTCGCCCAAGAGCCTAGCACCCGCGGAGTACGCCGCAACGATTACGGGCCGCCGTGGCCCCGATCGGGGCCGCTCAGAACGCCTTCAGCACCTGCTCGGCATGCTCCACGGCCACCGGCCCGGCGAAGCAGTGGGAGACCAGGGCGCGGTAATCCTGCCAGGGCTGCGAGCCGGTGAAGTCCGTGGTGTGGGCCTCCAGCGTGTCCCAGTGGATCAGCAGCCGGTAGCGCTGCGGATGCTCGATGGAGCGCCGCACCTCGAAGGAGCGGCACCCCTTGGCTTGCCTGAAGATGGCGGAGGCCTCGGTGATGCCCGCCTCGAACGCGGCTTCCATGCCCGGCTTGATCTCGATCTGCGCGATTTCGAGGATCATGGTCTGACGTTCCTCTCTCAGGTCCGAAGGGGGCGGCCGAGCTGGGCCGCCAGGATGCGCTGCGGGCTCAAGGACGGGTCGGCCTGGGCGGTGACCGGCAGGTAGGCGGTCTGCTCCAGCATGTAGCGGCCGCCCATGGCCCCGTGCATGACGAGGTCCGAGAAGGTCACCCAGGTCGCGCCGGGCTGGAATTCCACGTCGGCCTGGGGGGCCTCGGCCTGGTAGGTCTCGTCCTGCTTGAGCGCGTCGTGCAGGTGCAGCATCAGGTGGTCGTATTCCGAGCGCTTGGCCTTGGTGATGCGGAGCGCCGCGAGCAGGCGGGCCGGGAGCGGCGCGTAGCCCGGCAGCCGCGGCAGGAATTTTTGCGCCATCGACCCGAAATCCTCGCCGACCCGCCAGCGGCGCGGCTCGCCCGACGGGTTGATGTTGCGGAACACCCGCAGGATCCGCTTCTCGCCGATCGGGTTCGACGGGAAGGCGTCGACGTGGAGCCGCGTGTCGTCGCGCCGCCAGCTGAGCTTGCGTTGATCCACGTCGAAGGGGCGGTAGGAGGTGCCGGCGAGGCTCACCCGGTCGGCGTAATCGGGCAGGTGGGTGCCGATCAGGTCCCGGGCGAAGGCGCGGTACCGGATCAGGAGCTGGCGCAGGGCCTCCTGCTCCTCCGGGGTGCCGGCCGCCCCGCGCAACGAAGCGGCCTCACCGCGGATGCTGACGTTCTTGGCCTTTCCGTCCGCGAAGGGCCGCTCGGTGAACCGGCGCTCGAAGGCGCTGAACGGGAAGGGCAGGTCCGGGAACAGCAGCACCGCCCCGGCCTCCAGCTCCCGGGCCAGGGAGCCCTGCGTCTCGCCGGGGACGACGGTGCGGATCGGGCTGATCATCGTGTGCGGGCTGGCGCTGCCGGAACGGGTGGCTCCCTGTAGCCGAGCCGCCGCGGGGACACCAGGGGCGGCGGTCCGGCGCCATTTCCGGTGGATGAAACCATCCGTCCACCGGCACCGGTGCGGGCGCCCGTCCCGGACGCTTGCGCAACGGTCGCGTTCCCGGCACGTTCTCGTAACAGCACCGGCCCCTGAGCCCGGCGGAGGATGGCGCCGATGGCGACCCTGAAGGAATTCGAGGAAGCCCTGCGCGAGCACGGCATGAACATGGCGCTGGCGCTCCTGGAGCGCCTGCGCGAGCGCGACCGCGCCACCCGCTCGGTCAAGCCCGCCCGGCGCCTGACCGGGCAGAAGATGACCCCGGAGCTGGCCCGGTCGATCCTGGACCTGCACGCGACGACCGGCATGACCCAGCAGGAGATCGCGTTCAAGGTCGGGGTCAATCAGGGCCGGGTGAACGAGGTGATCAAGCGTGGCAAGTGGCTGACCGACGATCCGAGCGCGCCGGAGGCGGTGGCCCGCGACAAGGCGGTCGCCCGGATGCGCGGCGATCCGAAGCCGAAGAAGTCGGTCGCCGCGGCGCGCCCCAAGGAGCGCAAGACGGCGGCCCCGAAGACGCGCAACCAGGGACAGCTGGCGCTGGGGGATCTGTAGGGGGCGCTGACCTCGGGCTGGGTTTCCCGACAGGCGTCAGTGGATCTGGCGCCGTTCGGAAGGGCGATTGCGGCGCACGGACCGGGTTCGGGCTGGCCCCACCTGTCCCGTGCGCGCTCTCCCTCCCCCGCGGAGGGGGGCGGGAGAGCGCGTAGCGGTTCTGGACGGCCATGCCCGCCGACCGATCCCGAACGTCACGTGTGGTTCCGTAAGCCTCGGGGGGAGCGCCCCCGGGCCAGTCAGCCCGCCGGCGCGAAATGCCCGCGGTAGCGGGCGCCGATCGCCTCCACCGGCAGCGTCACGAACACGTCGGTGGTGCCGAACTGACGGTCGATCACCGCGCCGTCCCCGAAGGTGGCGCCGAGGCGCAGGTAGCCCTTGATCAGGGGCGGCAGCGCCTGCAGGGCGGCCTTGGGGTCCACCGCCTCGCGCGGCAGACGGTCCATCGCGACCGCGCGCTCCGGCAGCGGGCGGACCCGCCAGCCCTCGGGAGCGCGGGCATGGTGGTGGAGGAAGGCGAGCGGCAGGGCCAGCCGCTCCGGATCGGTGCCCTCCAGGCTGGCGCAGCCGATCAGCGCGTCGATCCGGTGGTGCAGGACGTAGGCGTAGATCCCCTGCCACAGGAGCTCCACGGTGCGCTTGCTCCGGTAGGGCTTGAGCACGCAGGAGCGGCCCAGTTCCAGGAGCCGCCGGTGCCCCTGGGCGGCCAGCAGCGGCGCGAGGTCGTACTCGCCCTCGGAATAGAATCCGGCATGGCGCTCCGCCACGTCGCTGCGCAGCAGCCGGTAGGTCCCGACCACCTTGGGCCGGTGCTCGACGAACGGCTTCTTCCGCCTCTTGGCCCCGTGGTCCAGGACGAGGAGGTGGTCGCAGAGCGCGTCGTAGGCATCGGCGTCCCGGCGCGCCAGGGCCGCGAGCCCGCTTGGGACCGCCGACATCTCCTCGTAGAACACCTTGAAGCGCAGGCGCTGCGCCCGGCGGATCTCGGACTTCCTGGTCGCCAGCCGCACTTCGAGGTTGCCGATGCGGCCGAGGCTGCGCCCCTCGAACGGCTCGGGCAGGCGGATCGCCTGCTCGGCCGAGAGGATTTCGGCGAGGCCGGCCGGGCCGCCCGCGAGGTCCCGGAGATGCACCTGGCGGCGGCGCAGCTTCGCGATCGGCGCGCCGACGCCCCATTGCACGCCCCTGTGCCAGCCGGCTCCGAGCGCGCTGTAGGCTCCGCGGGCGAGATTGGCGACCATGGTCCGGTTCACTCCGGGCGCGCGTCATGCGCCGCTGCGCCGGACACAGAGCACGAAGCGCACACGCGATTATGACAGCCGACACAAGAAAAGCCCCGGCCGGGGGGGCCGGGGCGCTTCAGAGCGTGGCAAGACGTTCGGAAGCTCGCGCGCGGGCGGGCTCAGGCCGCCTTCTGGACCGCATCCTTGCGGACGTCACCCTCGATCACCGGGGCGTCGGCGCGGCCCGCCGTGGCGATCTGGATGCGGCGCGGCTTCTTCGCCTCCGGAATCTCGCGGACGAGGTCGATGTGGAGGAGGCCGTTCTCCAGAGCCGCACCCGTCACCTGGACGTGGTCGGCGAGTTGGAAGCGGCGCTCGAACGACCGGGCCGCGATGCCCTGGTGCAGGAACTCCGCCTTGGTCTCGGCCGTGCGCTCGCCCTTCAGCGTGAGCGCGTTCTCCCGCACCTCGATCGACAGGTCGGACTCGGTGAAGCCGGCGACCGCGACGGTGATGCGGTAGGCGGTCTCGCCGGTCCGCTCGATGTTATAGGGCGGGTAGGTGGGCGCAGCCTCGGCGCTGGCGAACTGGTCGAGGGCGGAAAACAGCCGGTCGAAGCCGACGGTGGACCGATAGAGGGGGGCGAGGTCGAACTGACGCATGACATATCCTCGTATGAGCAACATGCTGGCTCGGTCCGCCCGAAGGGGCCGGACCGGTCTTTCGTGCCGCCCGGAGGCCGGCACGACTGGGATATCGGGAGGGAAAAATCGGGCTTCAAGAGGCCCCGCCATGGCGGCCGGCGGGATTTTTTCGCTACGGTCCGGCGGTGGACCGACGTGCTGAGGTGGGCCCGTGAAACGCTTCGACGGTGAGACCGGGGGAGAGCCGCCGCTGCTGACCCTGCGCGGCACGCCCGACAACCCGGTGCCGCCGGGCGGCACGCTGATCGCCGTGGGCACACGCGACGATTGCACCCTGCGGGCGGCCTACTGGCCGGCGGCGGCCCGCACCTGCCGGGGCACGGTCTGCCTGCTCCAGGGCCGGGCCGAGTTCATCGAGAAGTATTACGAGACGATCCACGACCTGCGCGCCCGCGGCTTCGCGGTCGTGGCCTTCGACTGGCGCGGCCAGGGCGAATCGGACCGGCGGGTGGACGATCCGCACAAGGGCCACGTCGCCCGTTTCGACGATTACCGGCTCGACCTGCGGGCCGTGGCCGAGACCGTGCTGGTGCCGCTGATGCCGGAGCCGCATATCGGCCTCGCGCACTCGATGGGCGGCTGCGTCGCGCTCCTCGCGGCGCTCGACGGCGCGCTGCCGTTCCGCCGCCTCGTGGCGCTGGCGCCGATGCTGTCGATCCGGATGATCCGCTGGCCGGCGGGGGCGGCCCTGCTCTCGCGGGGCCTGCACCGGCTCGGGCTCGGGGGCCGCTACATCCCGTTCGGCAAGCCGGTCTCGATCGCCACCAACCCCTATGCCGGCAACCGTCTCTCGCGGGATCCCGTCCGCTACGCCCGCAACGCCGCCGCGGCCCGGCAGGTCGGTGCCGGCGCCGTGGGCGACCCGACGATCGCGTGGCTCTCCGAGGCGTTCCGGGCGATGGCGCGCCTGCGCGACCCGCGGGCGGCCCCGCGCATCGCCGTGCCGACCCTGATCGTCGCGTCGGGGGCCGACCCGGTCTGCGGCACCCCCGATACCGAGCGCTTCGCCGCGCGGCTCAAGGCCGGGCACATCCTGGTCCTGCCGGATTCGCGCCACGAGATCCTGTCCGAGCGCGACGCGATCCGGCAGGATTTCTGGGCGGCCTTCGAGGCGTTCGTGCCGGGCTCCCCCCTGCCCTCCCACGCCGAGGTCGCGACGCATGCCGCCGCGGTGCCGGTGGCCTGACGGGTGGTTTTGCGGATGCAGGGTGGCGCCCTGCATTCGGCGACCGTGGACGCTATCGGGGCTCCGCCCCGATACCCCGCCACCGGGCTCGCCCTTCGGAAACCCGTGACGGCTCAGCCCCCCAGATCCGGGTCGATGTCGCGGGGACGCACGAACCGCTCCAGGCGCCCACGCCCCGGGGCGAGCCCGGCCCAGCGTTCGGTGTCGAAATCGATCACCACGTAGGCGGCGGTCGGAAATTCGAGGGCCAGGCGGTTGCGGGCGTCGCGCGGCCCCTCCCCGGCGAGGTCCGCGGCGAGATCGCCCAACCCCGGATTGTGGCCGACGACCATCACCGTGGCCGCCGTGTCGGGCGCCGCCCCGATCACCGCCAGGATCCGGTGTGCCGGCGCCTCGTAGATCTCCGGCTGCCAGCGCGCCTCGGGATCGCCGAGCGCGGCCGCCATCGCCTCCCAGGTCTCCCGGGTGCGCTGGGCCGTCGAGACCAGGGCGAGGTCCGGCCGCAGCCCTTCCTGCGCGAGATGGGCGCCCACCGCCGGCGCGGCCCGCCGGCCCCGGTCGTTGAGCGGACGGTCGCGGTCGGCGACGCCCGCCGGTCGGTCCGACTTGGCGTGCCGCAACAGGATCAGCCTGCGCATGAGGTGAGCCTCTGGCCAGAAATCCGGACCGCCGCCGCGGTCTCGCCGGGCCGGGTTAACCGAAAGCGCGGCGCGCGGGAACCGCGGCGGTCCGGATGTCAGCCGCCCCGCTGCTCCCGCCGCATCATGAAGGCGAGCTTCTCGAACAGGCTGACATCCTGCTCGTTCTTCAGGAGAGCCCCGTGCAGCGGCGGGATCAGCTTGCGGCCGTCCTGCTCGCGCAGGGTCTCGGGGGCGATGTCCTCGGAGACGAGGAGCTTCAGCCAGTCGAGCAACTCCGAGGTGGAGGGCTTCTTCTTGAGGCCCGGCACCTCGCGCATCGCCAGGAAGGTCCGCAGGGCCTCCTCGACGAGACGGTGCTTGATGCCCGGATAATGGACGTCGACGATGCGCTGCAGCGTCTCGGCGTCCGGGAACTTGATGTAGTGGAAGAAGCAGCGGCGCAGGAACGCGTCCGGCAACTCCTTCTCGTTGTTCGACGTGATGATCACGATCGGCCGGCGCACGGCCTTCACGGTCTCGCCGGTCTCGTAGACGTGGAACTCCATCCGGTCGAGTTCGGTCAGGAGGTCGTTGGGGAACTCGATATCGGCCTTGTCGATCTCGTCGATGAGCAGGACCGGGCGCTCGGGCGCCGTGAACGCCTCCCACAGCTTGCCGCGGCGGATGTAGTGGCCGATCTCCGAGACCCGCGGGTCGCCGAGCTGGGAATCGCGCAGCCGCGAGACGGCGTCGTACTCGTAGAGGCCCTGCTGCGCCTTGGTGGTCGACTTGATGTTCCAGACGATCAGCGGCGCGCCCAGGCCCCTCGCGATCTCCTCGGCCAGCACGGTC
Source organism: uncultured Methylobacterium sp. (assembly GCA_964242725.1). GTDB lineage: Bacteria > Pseudomonadota > Alphaproteobacteria > Rhizobiales > Beijerinckiaceae > Methylobacterium. The sequence goes on along the minus strand of CAXTCV010000051.1, from coordinate 10,120 downwards.
TTGCCGGTGCCGGGCTCGCCCTTCACCAGGAGCGGCCGTTCCAGGACCACGGCGGCGTTGACCGCGGCGGTGAGGTCGGGGGTCGCGACGTAGGACTCGGTTCCGGAAAATCGCATCGCGGTCTCGGACAAGCTGGCCTGGGATCTGGGTAACGCGGCGCGCGGCCGCGCCGCAAGCGCTCTGCCGACAGCGCCTCCCTCACCCTCGCCCTCATCCTGAGGTGACCGCGTGCGCGGGCCTCGAAGGACGGCTCCAGGGATCGCGCCGCTGGCTGGAGGGCTCCTGCGAGGCCTGCGCCGCGCTGCGGCACCTCAGGATGAGGAAGAGGATCGGATTCTCGTGCTCATCCCATGACCCTGATCAACCCTTCTCGTGCCAGACGCAGTTCCGGGCCAGGATCTCCAGGTTCACGTCGGATTTCTGCGGCTGCGGCAAGGTCTTGCCGTCCATGGCGAGGTCGATCTTGATCTCGACCTGGCCCTTGGACTCGTTGGAGCGGCGGGAGAAGTAGCAATACTGCTGGTAGGGCTGGTCGGAATTGTCCTTGAAGTTCCAGCCGGTGACGATCTGCCCGTCGAGATAGGGCACCTGCTTGAACACCGTGAAGGTGGTGTTCACCGCCGCCTTCGAGGCCGGAGCGGCGTCGCTGCCGAGCTGCGCCCTGGTGGGCGTGGGCGTGCCGCCGCCCATCTTGGGCAGGCCTTCGAGCTTGAGCGTGTTGTCGGTCAGCGTGACCTCGCCCTTGGTCTTGAGGGTCACGTCCGAGAGCGCGGTCTGCATGGCGGCGGCGATCTTTTCCGCCGCGGTGTCGAACTGGTTGAGCGTCGCCCAGCCATAGGCCGCCGCCCCGACGCCGATGCCCGCGAGGCACGCGAAGGCGCCGAAGCCCAGCGCCCGGAACAGGAAGGCGCGGGCCGCGACGTAGCTCGAATCCGCCCGCAGCCGGGAATTCACCTGCTGGGCGAGGGCGACGTTCTCCGGCGTGCCGTTGGCGACGTAGTTCATGCGCCGGCTCCGGCGGCTGGGAGGGTCTGTCCGGGCAGGGCCTGCTGGCCCGGTACGGGCCGGTTCATCGGGATCACCGCGCCCGAGGCGTTGGCCGCCCGGGGCAGGATCGGCTCAGGGTTCGAGCGCAGGGCGTCGGCGATGGCGTCCAGCATGTAGGGCGCGGCCTCCGGGTTCACGGCGGCCCCGAGGTCGTCCTCGTCCATGAAGGTCCGGCGGGTTGAGACCGCGCAGAGCGCCAGGATCGTCGACGCGAAGGCGGCGCAGAGGGCCGGCACGAACACGAAGATCCGCAGGAAGGCGTGGACCTGGCGCTCGCTCACGTCGATCGGGTCGACCCCGTAGACCATGGCGGTGAAGGAGTGGAGCTGCGAGCGGTTGACGGCGTTGCGGTAGGCCTGCTCGGCATCGGCCACGTGCCGGTCGGCGGCCCCGGGATCGAGGGCCGCCCGGGCCTTGCGGGCCTCCTCGAGGTTCTTGATCAGCGCGGCGCGGTCCGTCGACGCCTTGGTGACCCCCGCCGACAGGGCGGCCACCCGCGGGTCGGCCAGGCATTTCAGGTTCTGGTACTTCCGGCCCTTGCTGTTGGTCCCGAAGACCCGCTCGCAGCGCTGGGCCGGCAGGCCGGCGAGCTGCTGGGCGTTGTCGGAGGCGCGCTTCTCGATCTGGTCGAGCTCGGCCGTGTACTGCGCCACCCGCTCGTCGGCCGCCTTGATGCGGTCGCCGATCGTGGCGCGGTCGGCCTGGGCGTCCTTCAGGGCGGTCTTGGCCTTGGCGGCCTCCATCAGGCGCGGGTGGAACATCATCTCGCCGAGCTGCGACACCGACTTGGTGGTCACGCCGGCGGCGAAGACGATGCCGAGCACGGCGAGGGCGCGCACGAAATACGAGCGCTGGGTGCGGGCCAGGATGCCGAGCGGGACCCGGCACAGCTCCACCGCCGCGTAGACCAGGGGCGCCAGCAACATGAAGTAGAACGCGTGCCAGTCGCCGTCGCTGTACACGCTGGCGAACAGCCACGCGCCCCAGAGCGAGGCGCCGATCACCATGAACTCGACGAGGTAGGCGATCGCCACGTAGCCCCACTTGACGCGGTAGCCCCGGTCGACGTGGCGCTGGTGGCGCCAGCGGTCGGATTCGAGCCTCCATTCCCGCTGCTCGCGCTTGCGGTCACGGCTCGGAGGGGCGGCCGGGCCGGAGAAAATCGACTTGATGGAAATCATCGGCCTCGTCGCATCCATCGGGTCCAGTCCCGGGCACGGCCCGCCCACGCTTAACCCTCGGTTAACTCCCGCGTGTATGCGTGCATTGTGCCGATTTTGGGCCGCGTTGCACGCCTCGACCGTCCGGGCGCCTGTGGGCACCAGTCCGGTGGCCGAAATGTCTCACCCGGATCGTGTATCCGGCTTGTGTCAGATCGCACGCGGCCGGCCGCGCCCGCGCCGAAACCGGTTGCCCGCCGGGCACCGGGGACCCATGATCGCGCAGCCGTGATCGGCGCCTGCTCCGTCCCGAACAGCGAGGTTCGATCCGCCGCCGATGCCAGAGCTCCACGCCGGCTCCTACAAGGAAGCGATCCTGTTCCTCGTCACCGCGGGCATCGTGGTGCCGCTGTTCCACCGTCTGCGGATCTCGCCGGTGCTCGGCTTCATCGGCGCCGGCGCCCTGCTGGGACCCTACGGCCTCGGGCGCCTCGCCGACGACCATCCCTACGTGCACCTCTTCACCATCGGCAACCGCACGGAGATCGCGCATCTCGCCGAGTTCGGCGTGATCTTCCTGATGTTCATGATCGGGATCGAGCTGTCCTGGGAGCGCCTCAGGATCCTGCGCCGCCTCGTCTTCGGCCTGGGCTCCCTGCAGGTGGGCTGCTCCGCGCTCGTCCTCACGATCATCCTCTACGGGTTGAGCGTGCCGCTGGCCGGCGCGGTGATCGTGGGGATCGGGCTCGCCCTGTCGTCGACCGCCGTGGTGCTGCCGGTCCTGGCGGAGCAGAAGCGGCTCAACGCCCCCACCGGCCGCGCGAGCTTCGCGGTCCTGCTGTTCCAGGACCTGGCCGTGGCGCCGGCCCTCTTCGCCATCGCGGTGCTCGGCCGCGACGACGGGGGCGACAAGGGCTGGGCGCTCGCCATGGCCCTGGGCCAGGCCGCCGTCGCGCTGGTGCTGATCGTGATCGCCGGGCGCCTCGCCCTGCGCCCGCTGTTCCAGCTCGTGGCCCGCACGCGCTCCACCGAGCTGTTCATGGCGGCCTGCCTGCTCGTCATCGTCGGCACCGCGCTGACCGCGGCGGCGAGCGGCCTGTCGATGACGCTGGGCGCCTTCGTGGCCGGGCTCCTGCTGGCCGAGACCGAGTACCGCCGGGCGATCGAGGCGACCATCGACCCGTTCAAGGGCCTGCTGCTCGGGGTGTTCTTCGTCTCGGTGGGCATGAACCTCGATCCGGCCCAGCTCATGGCGACGCCCGGCGCGATCCTGGGCCTGTCGCTGGCGCTGGTCCTGATCAAGGCCGCCGTAGTGGTGATGGCCGCCCCGGTGATGAAGATCCCCCGGCCGGTGGCGATCGAGACGGCGCTGCTGCTCGGGCCGGGCGGGGAGTTCGCCTACGTGCTCATCGGCGGCGCCATGGCGACCGGCCTCGTGCCCGAGGAGGTCGGATCCGCCGCCCTGGTGGTGACCACCGTCACGATGATCATGATCCCGGGCCTGGCGGCGATCGGCCGGCGGCTCAAGCTGCGGGCCACGGCCAACGCCCGGGCCGCCGCCGGGACGGAACCGCTGCCCGACCGGGTGGAGAACCGGGTGATCGTCGCGGGCTTCGGCCGCGTCGGCCGGCAGGTCGGCGAGATGCTGGAGCGGCACAAGATCCCGTATCTCGCCCTCGATTCCGACCCCGCCCGGGTGGCCGAGCAGCGTCGTGCCGGCGCACCGGTCTTCTTCGGCGATTCCGGCAACACCGAGATCCTGCGCCGCTGCGACATCGCCTCGGCCCGTGCCCTCGTGGTGACCCTCGACAATCCCCGGGCCGTCGAGGCGGCGGTGACGGCGGCCCGCGCCGAACGGCCGGACCTGACCATCGTCGCCCGGGCCCGTGACGCCCGCCACGCCACGGCGCTCTACGAACTCGGCGTCGACGACGCGGTGCCGGAGACGATCGAGGCGTCCCTGCAATTGTCCGAGGCGGTGCTGGTCGATGTCGGCGTGCCGATGGGCCTCGTCATCGCGTCGATCCACGAGCGGCGGGACGAGTACCGGGCCCTGCTGAAGAAGCGCGAGAACGAGGCGAAGCCGATCTTCCGGGCCCGGCGCACCGTCGGGAAGGCCCTGGGCAAGCCGGCGGTGAAGCGGGAGCCCGGGCGCCAGGAGGAGGCGGCCGGCCAAGAGGCGTGAGCCCGGGTCCGTCCGGCCCGGGATCGCGGCGCGGTCCTCGTGCGGCGGCCCGCGTCAGGCCGGGGCGGGATGAGCCTCGGCCAGCTTGGGTCGCCGCACGACGCGGCTGCGCTGCGCCGGCTCGAACCCGTCGGCGAAGCTGCAGCGGTAGACCAGCTCGTCCGCCGGCCCGAGGCCGGTGACCAGCGGCACCGTCACGGTGTCCCCGGAGAAGCGCCAGCCCCGCGCGCCCTTGTCCCAGTAGAGCCAGACCGTTCCGGGGTAGCCGCGCAGGGTGAACACCGCCGCCTTGCGCGAGAGGGCCTGCACGGCGCGCGGCGCGTACATGCCCTTGTCGCGGTAACCCTCCCGGGTCGCCTCCGGCTGCCGGTCCATGAAGGTGTTGCGCACCAGCTGAATCGTCGCCCCCGGCTTCCCGAGAAACCGCTTGAAATCCGTCAGATTCCGCAGGATGACCGCCATCGCAGGTCTCCTCGCTTGCCTTGTCCGGTCCGCGTGGCCGCGTCCGCACACACTCGATCCTTCGAGTTGAGCGATTCCCATGACCGAATGAGTGACTGCGCGAGGCTTCCGGCGGCACATATCAACAGATTCGATGACTTATACCCAGCTTCTGCGGTCCGAGTGCCCGGAGAGACTCCGCGCGGCGTCGGAATCGACCGGTGACGCGACGCTGAATCTTGTCGACCATCGCCGAAGATTCCGAATCCGGTCCGGGAAGTCCTGCCAAGCTTGGTGCAAGTGACTCCGATTCGCCTGGACTTGACCCGCGCCGCCGGCTGGCGCGTTCTTGCCTGATGCTGCTGCAGTTCTTCACGGCCCTCCGGGACGCCAAGGTCCCCGTCTCCCTGAGGGAGTACCTGACCCTGCTCGACGCCCTCGACCGGGGCCTCGCCGGGTATGAGGTCGAGGCGTTCTACTTCCTGTCGCGCACGGCTCTGGTGAAGGACGAATCGCATCTCGACCGGTTCGACCGGGTGTTCGGCACGGTGTTCAAGGGGCTGGAGACCCTGGGCGAGGCGGTGGAGCCCACCGCCATCCCTGATGAGTGGCTGCGCAGGCTCGCCGACAAGTATCTGACCGAGGCCGAGAAGGCGGAACTGAAGGCGCTCGGCTGGGACAAGCTGTTCGAGACCCTGAAGCAGCGGCTGGCCGAGCAGAGGGAACGCCATCAGGGCGGATCGAAATGGATCGGCACCGGCGGGACCTCGCCCTTCGGCGCCTACGGCTACAATCCCGAGGGGATCCGCATCGGCCAGGACGGCAACCGCAACTTCCGCGCGGTGAAGGTCTGGGACAAGCGGGAGTTCAAGGACCTCGACGACGACCGGGCGATCGGCGCGCGCACGATGCGCCTCGCGCTCCGGCGGCTGCGCCGCTTCGCCCGGACCGGCGCCGCCGAGGAACTCGACCTCGACGGCACGATCCGCGCGAGCGCCCGCCAGGGCTACATCGACGTGAAGCTGCGGCCGGAGCGGCGCAATGCCGTGAAGGTGCTGCTGTTCCTCGACGTCGGCGGCTCCATGGACTGGCACATCGAGCAGGCGGAGGCCCTGTTCTCGGCGGCGCGCTCGGAGTTCAAGCACCTCGCGCATTACTACTTCCACAACTGCCCCTACGAGGCGGTCTGGACCGAGAACCGGCGCCGGCACGAGGCGAAGACGCCGCTGCTCGACGTGATCCGCACCTACGGCAGCGACTACCGGGTGGTGTTCGTGGGCGACGCCGCGATGAGCCCCTACGAGATCGCCGCGCCGGGCGGCTCGGTGGAGCACTGGAACGCGGAGGCCGGCGCCGTCTGGATGCAGCGACTCCTCGATCACTTCCCGAAGACGGCGTGGCTGAACCCGGTCCCCGAGACGCATTGGGGCTACACCCAGTCGGTCGGGATGATGCAGCGGCTCGTCGGCGGCCGCATGTTCCCGCTCACCCTGGAGGGTCTCGATGCGGCCGCGCGGGCGCTGGTGCGGTGAGGCGCAGGTTCCTGGTGCCGTCGTCGCGGCGCTGAGCGCGCGCTGCGCTCGCGATGACGGGTTGGAGACAGGCGGGCGGAACCGAGCGGACCCGAAGCTGGATCAGCCCTGCTGGGACGGCGTCGTCACCACGAGCCCGTCCAGCGCCGGGGTGATCTTGATCTGGCAGGACAGGCGGGAATTGTCGCGCACGTCGCTGGCGAAATCGAGCATGTCCTGCTCCATGTCCTGGGCCTTGCCGACCACCTCGACCCACGCGTCGGCGACGTAGACGTGGCAGGTGGCGCAGGCGCAGGCGCCGCCGCATTCCGCGTCGATGCCCGGCACGTTGTTGCGCAGAGCCGTCTCCATCACGGTCGCGCCGACGCTGCCTTCGACGGTCCTCTCCGTCCCGGCGTGGTCGACGTAGGTGATCTTGGGCATGCTGGGGGCTCCGGGCTCGCGTCGGGCGCATTCAGTCCAACGGGCGGCGTGACTGCTTGGCGGCTGAGACTTCGGAATGCAAGCGCGGCAATTGACGCCGATCCCGGTTCGATCGCCGCATCGCGGCCGGGCCGTCAGGGGTGCCAGACGGCGATCGCGGCGAGCGCCGCCGCCACCGCGTCCGCGAGGTCGTCGAGGGGCACCGACCCGCCGCCGGCCCGCAGGCGCGTCTCCGCGGCGTCCGCCAGCGCGTGGATCCGCCCGGCGCCGACGCCCGCGGCCGAGCCCTTCAGGGTATGGGCGAGGTCGGCGCGCTCACCCCGCGGGAGGGCCGGGTCGGTGAGCCGCGGCAGGATCGACCGGCACTGGCCGGCGAACAGCGCCAGAACCTCGCGGGCGAGGTCGGCATCGCCGCCGGTCTGGGCGTCGAGCGCCGCGCGGTCGATCGGCGGCATGCCGGCGCCTCCGGACTCGGTGTTCTTCGGGGATTGCGGGTCTGATCCACACAATTCACCCCCCGATTCGCCGGCTGGGGATCGCGCCGGACCCCTCCCGTGCGGCAGGATGCGGAGGCGGTGAGCGGCAGGGTCGGTAACCATTCGGTTAACGTTTTCTGGGGCCGGCCGGAGGCTCGGGTATCGGCAATCGCTGCCCGGGTCTAATCTTGTAATGGTAAACGGGGCGTTGCGTCTCCGGCATCCGCCTCCCCAGGTGCCGGCGATCCCGTGTGACGAGGCGTTGAATGGCGATCGAGAAGAAGCTGAAGGACCCGGCCGAGGCCGCGCTCTCTGCGATCGAGCAGGCGCTGAACCTCGACGCCCTGACGCCGACCGGCCCCGAGGGTCGCGCCGAGCCGCGCCTGCCCGATGTCGGTGACGCCGATCCGCTGCGCGACGGGAGCCTCGATCCGGCCGGCCGGACCATGCCGCCGCGCCTCGATCTCGACCCGCCGCTCGCCTCCGACCTGCCCCCGCCCGGCCTGGAGCGCCCGCGCCGCGAGGGCGGCCTCCTGCCCCCCGACCGCTCGCTCGTGGCCAACGACGACCGGCGCAACATCGGCATCCTGCAGCAGACCCTCCGGGTCCGCTCCTCGCCGAAGCCGTACCTGTTCGCCCTCGCCGCCGGCCTCGCCTGGATCGGCGCCCTCGTGCTGATCGCCTGGACGAAGTCCGAGGGCGACCTGCGCGGCGTTGTCGCGGGGCTCTCGGCCCTCCAGGCGAGCGTCGCCGCCGCGGCCCTGTTCGGCCCGGTCGTGCTGTTCGTCATCGCCGCCATGCTGGCGGTGCGCGCCCAGGAGATGCGCCTCGTCGCCCGCGCGGTCGGCGAGGTCGCGGTGCGGCTGGCCGAGCCCGAGAGCTTCTCCACCGACGCGGTCCTGACCATGTCGCAGACCGTGCGCCGGGAGGTGGCGGCGGTGGGCGACGGCGTCGAGCGGGCGCTGGCCCGGGCCGGCGAGCTGGAGACCCTGGTGCGGGGCGAGATCGCCACGCTGGAGCGGGCCTATTCCGACAACGAGATCCGGATCCGCTCCCTGGTCGAGGAGCTGGTGGCCCAGCGGGAGGCCATCGTCACCAATGCCGACCGGGTGCGGACAGCCATCACCGGCTCGCACCAGAGCCTGAGCCAGGAACTGGAGGGCGCCTCCGACCGGATCGTCACTGCCGTGAACGGCGCGGGCGAGCGCGTCACGGGGGCCCTGGAGACCCGCGGCGCCGCCATCACCGCCTCCCTGGGCGAGGCCGGCGACCGGGTCGTCGGCCTGATGACCGCCCGCGGCGGCGACCTCATCGACAACCTCACGGCCACCAGCCAGGCGGTGCGCGGCAGCCTCGAGGAGGTCGGCGAGAGCCTGACCCGCACCTTCCAGGGCCAGGCCGGCGCGGCGACCGGCGCCTTCGAGGCCGCCGGCACCGCCCTGGCGGGCCGTCTGTCCGAGAATGCCGGCACCCTGGCCCGGAGTCTCGAGGAGACCGGTGCGCGGGTCGGCGCGGCGCTGGAGCGCCAGGCCGGCGCGGTGCGCGAGAGCTTCGAGCGCTCGGCGACCGGGCTGGAGACCGTGTTCCTGTCGCGCGGTTCCGACCTGACCGACCGCTTCGGCGCGATGGGTGCCGAGATCACGGCGCGCTTCGCCGAGACCGGGTCGGCGCTCACGCAGGACATCGCCGGCCGCGGCACGGCGCTGCGGGGCGAGATCGAGAGCGCGGGGCTGGCGGTCGCCGAGACGATCGAGGGGCGCGGGCGCGACGCCCAGGCCGCCCTGGCGCTCGCCGCCAGCGGCGTCGGCGAGACCCTGACGGCCCGGGCCGGCGCGGTCCGCGACGACCTGCTCGGCGCCGCCGAGCGGATCGCCGAGGCCCTCGCCGAGCGGGGCGGCGGCGTCGCCGACCGGATGGACGGCATCGCGGCGCGGCTCGACGAGACCGTGACGGTGCGGGCGGCGGATCTGGAAAACCGCGTCGCCGCGGCGGCCGAGCGTGCCGGCAGCGGCATCGCGCGGCGGACCGAGGCGGTCGCGGCCAACCTGGAGGCCGCCTTCTCGGCGCTGGGCCAGGGCTTCGAGACGGGGGCGGCCTCCGCGGTCAAGTCCCTGCGCGGCACGGTCGAGGGCCTGTCCGGCGAGATCGACGGTCGCACGGCCGAGGCGGTCGCGGCGCTCCGGCGCGGCGCCGAGGAGGCCACCACCGCCCTGCATGGGACGACCGAGGCCGCGACCGGCGCGGTCGAGACCCGGACCCTCGAGGCCGTCCGGGCCTTCGAGCATCGGATCGCGGATTCGGCCGCCGCCCTGGCGGCGCGGACCGAGGAGGCGGCCGAGGCGCTCGGCGCCGCCGCCGAGCGGACGGGCACCGCCGCCGAGGCGCAGACCCGGGACGCCGCCGCCCGGCTCGCCGCGACCCTGGAGACCCTGCGCACCGCCTCCGCGGAGGTCGCCGGCACCGTCGAGGCCGAGACCGCGTCCCTCATGGCGCGGTTCCTCGACGCCGCCGATCGCGCCGGGACGGATCTCGGGACCCGCGGCACGGAGGCGGTCTCGGCCGTCCGTGCCGCCCTCGACGACCTCAACCGCGAGCTCGCCGCCCGCACCGGCGACGCCACCGGCCGCCTCGCCGAGGCCGCCCGGGCGATCTCGGACGACCTCGCCGCCCAGATCGGCGCGATGGAGGCCACCTTCGGCGCGCACGGCCGCAGCGTCGCGGGCCTGCTGGCCAGCCACGCCGACGAGACCCAGGCCCGGATCAGCGGCACCGGCCGCGACATCGTGCTCGCCGTGGCGAGTCAGGGCGCCCGCATCGCCGACACCCTCAGCCAGACCGGCGCGCGCTTCGCCGAGA